>JBCCYN010000066.1:0-23288 GCA_039189655.1 Pseudomonadota bacterium
AACTACTCAGGCCTCTTGTTCTATAATCGCTGCATGCTGGAAGAGGCCGGCTTCGATGGTCCGCCCGAAACCTGGGCAGATCTGAAGGATGTCTACGGCCCCGCGCTTACGGGCGATGGCAAGTACGCGTTCGCGCTCCAGTCAAAGCGCAACGAGACCCAATCGGCCGACAGTTTTGCGCGGGTGATTTGGCCGTTCGGGGGCTCGTTTCTCGATGATGAGTTCAAGTCCAACCTTATGTCCGACGAAAGCCAGGCTGGGCTAAAGTTCCGCCAGGACCTGATGCAGTACATGCCTGACGGGATTGTCGCCTACGACCATGCAGAGACCGTCAACGCGTTCGCCCAGGGCGACGCAGCCATGATCACCGAATGGTCCGCGTTCTACTCGACGGTCGTGGACCCTGAAACGTCTAAAGTCGCCGAGTGCGTCGAAATTGCCCCCGAACCCATGGGGCCGGCGGGCCGCAAGCCGGCGCTGGGCGGCTTTTCCCTCGCCGTTGCCAGCCAGGCCGATGAGGCCGAGAAGGCGGCAGCTTGGCTCTTCATCCAGTGGGCCACGTCAAAGGCCAACGCGCGGGAATATCTTGAGCGCGGCGGCGTGCCGGCCCGTCAGTCCGTCTACAAGGAAGAAGGCCTTGAAGACTTCAAGTTCGTGCCAGCCCTCGTGGAGAGCTGGCAGGACGGCGTGCCGGAATTCCGCCCGCGTTTCGCCGAGTGGCCGGAAATCACGGAGATCGTGCAGGAGTGGGGCACGAAGATGATGCTCGGCGAGGTCACCACCGAAGAGGGCGCGCAGGAGATCGGCTCGCGCATGGAAGAGGTGCTTGAAAACGCCGGCTACTATTCCGGCGACAAACCCCTCGCCCAGTAACCCGTTCCAGCGCTGGTAGCGCCCCAAAAACTGAACCCTGCGAGCGATCTCGCAGGGTGCACTACGGCCAAAGCAAATGGCGAACAGGCTTTTTTGACATCCGATGCGCGACAGGGTTTCCAGACGCACGATCTTTGCTTTCATTGGGCCAGCGGTCGTTGCGCTGGCGGCGATCGGCATTGTCCCCCTGCTCTACGCCGTCTGGACGAGCCTGCACTTTTACAATCTCACAAAGCTTCGCAACGTCAGATTTATCGGCCTTGAGAACTATGCGACCGTTCTCACCGATGAGGTGTTCTGGCAAGCAATGGGCCGAACCATGTTCTTGCTAGGCACGGCCTTGCCGCTCCAGATCGGACTTGGCCTCATCATCGCCCTCGTGTTGCACCAGCCGGGCCTGTCACTCCTGAAAACGCTGTGCCGGCTCAGCCTGGTGCTGCCCATGGCGACTACCTACGCAGTCGTAGGCCTTCTTGGACAGGTGATGTTCAACCAGAAATTCGGCGTGGTGAACCAGCTCCTTGGCGGATCCGATATCAACTGGATCGGTGATCCCACCAACGCGTTCGTCATGATCATTTTTTGGGACGTGTGGCAATGGACGCCCTTCGTTGCGCTGGTTTTACTTGCAGGATTGACGATGGTGCCGGGCGAGATCGAGGAAGCGGCGCGGCTGGAAACCAAGAATTGGTGGACAATCCTGCGACACGTTCAGCTGCCGTTCCTGGTGCCTGGATTGGTTGCGGTTCTTATCCTGCGCACAGCCGATACGCTCAAACTGTTTGACATGGTTTTTACTTTGACTCGCGGCGGTCCTGGCTCGGCAACGGAGTTTGTCTCGCTCATGATCCAGCGGGTGGGCTTCCGCGGATTTGACCAGGGCCTTGCCTCCGCGCAGGCCGTGATCCTCCTCATCATTACTATCGTGCTGGCGCAGATCTACATCCGCGTCTTTTATAAGGAGGTTTGATCGTGGCGGTCACCTCTTCGGGCAGCGCACCAGCGGCACTATCGGCAGCAAAGGCTCGCTCGCGCTCCTCGCCAGCCACGCGCTCGCTGTTATGGCAAGGCCTTCTTTTACTTGCCATCATGGCCCTTTGCGTCTTTCCGTTTTATTGGATGGTGACGACATCTTTGAAGACACAGATCGTGGCGCTGGAGGCGCCCCCGGTCTGGTTCTTCGAGCCGACACTTGCGAACTACAATGAGGCGCTCCTCGAGGACGGGGTGCTGCGCACACTCATCAACTCCCTCATAATCGCGATTTGCACCACGGCGCTCGCGCTTGTGCTCGGTGTCCCTGCCGCCTTCGCCCTCGCCCGCTTCGAATTTCGCGGCAAAAGCGATCTTTGGTTCTGGTTCATCACCAACCGGATGATCTCGCCCATCGTGCTGGCGCTACCCTTCTTTCTCATTGCTCGAAACTTGGGTCTACTCGACAAGCACATCACGCTCATCTTGATCTATCTTACCTTCAACCTTCCCATCGTCATCTGGATTGTTACGGACCAGTTCCGCGGCATCCCCTATGATCTTGACGAAGCGGCGCGCCTGGAAGGCGCATCGCAATTTACTATCATGACCCGAATCTGCCTGCCGCTTGCCATGCCCGGTGTGGCGGTGTCGGCAATCTTTTCCTTCATCTTTTCTTGGAACGAACTGATGTTCGGGCTGATCCTTACTCGGACCGAGGCCAAGACCGCCCCGGCGATGGCGGTGTCGTTCATGGAGGGATACAACCTGCCCTACGGCAAGATCATGGCAACCTCTACACTCATCGTGATCCCGGTGCTGATCTTCGCGCTTCTGGCATCAAAGCAGCTGGTGCGAGGCCTCACCATGGGTGCGGTGAAGTAGCCCGAGTAAGGCAGTGTCGCGCGCCGCGAAACACGAAATACCCGACGAAGACGAGCAGCTGCTCGTACGCCTTGCCTGGGCGTGCGAAATTCAGGGGATGACCCAGGCCCAGGCGGCTGAGCGCTTTGATGTCACGCGGCTGAAAGTCAACAAGGCCCTTGCCGAAGCCCGGGCGCGCGGAATTGTGCGCGTTGCCATCAACTCGCCGTTCGGCCCCTGTGTCGAGTTGGAAGACCAACTGTGCACTCACTTCGGCCTCGACAGCGCGACCGTTGGCCCCATCGGGGGCGAAGCATTTCACCTCCACACGGTGATTGGCGCCGCGTTGGGCCAGTTTTTGACCAAGGTTCTCAGCCGCGATGACATCCGCCTTTTCGGGATGTCCTGGGGGAACACGTTGAACATGGCGACCCGCTTCGTGGAGCCGCTCCACCGGCCGGATCTGGAGATCACCAGCGTTATGGGCGGGCTTGCCAAAGGCTCGGACGTCAACAGCTATGAGATTACGACGCGGCTCGCCGACCTGTGCAACGCCGAGCACAGCTATTTTACGGCGCCCATCTATGTATCGAGCGCGGAAAGCCGAAAAATCCTGGAGACGCAGCACGTCTTCAGCCGCACCATCGAAAAAATCCAGCGCGCCGACGGGCTGGCTTTGGCGGCGGGCGGCATGGAAGCTTCGCTTTTGTTGTCAGACGGCTTGCCGGAGGATGTGTCGGTCGACCAGCTGGCGGCGGCTGGCGCAGTGGGCGATCTTCTGGGCTACTTTCTGGACGCCGATGGCGCCACCATCTCCCATTCCCTCAACGAGCGTGTCATCGGCATTCGTTTGACCGATCTTGACCTCCTGCCCAATGTCATTCTTGCAGCTGGAGGGCTCTTCAAAGTTCCGATCATCAAAGCGATACTACGGCGCGGCTGCCTCAATCATTTGGTGACCGATGAAGTCACCGCCCACGCGTTGCTGGATCACTACCCCAAGTAACTGGAGCCGTTCGGGCCCGACCGTGTAAAGTCAAGCCAGCATTGCTCGACAAAGGGAAGAGGGAGCCGTCCTCTCGGGCTGGACCGGATCATAGTTACGTCGGAACGAATCTGGACCGGCGCGCGGAAGAACAGCCCAAAGGGCAGCAAGGGAACCCTAAACGCAGGGAGAGGCGAAAGCCAAACATGCGCCAGGTCATAAGTTTTCGGCATCTGGAAGCGCTGCGAGCGGTCTTCCTGGCCGGGTCCGTCACCGGTGCGGCGGACCGGCTTGGTGTCACCCAGTCGGCCGTCAGCCATCTCATTCGCGATGCGGAGGACCGGCTCGGCATTTTACTGTTCAACCGGCAATTGGGACGCCTGGCGCCCACCAAAAAGGGCGAGTTGCTTTGGGGCCAGATCCAGCAGTCCTTTACCGCCCTTGAGGCCGTCAACGACTTTTGCCTGCGGCTGCGCGAGGCGGAAAACCGCGATATCGTCATTGCCAGCATTCCGACGGTATCGGCGGCGATCCTGCCGTCGACCATAAAACGCTTTCGCGACACCGTGGCTGGAAATTTCTTCGTTATCTGGCCACAAAACACCGAAACGGCCATCGCATCGGCGCGATTTCAGACCGCGGACCTTTCCTTCGGTGTCAACCTGGAACCGGTGCCGGGCGTTGAAAGCATGATCGTCGGCCACTTCGATCTTCTATGCTTTTTACCTCCCGGCCATCCCCTCGGCCACAAACGGGAAATAGCCTCTGAGGATCTGCAAGGGCTGACGCACATCAGCCTGTCGGACATCGAGGGTATGGAGCAGTCCGTGGAGGCCGCTCTAGACCAGACGGGCGAGGAGAAACGGGCGGCGGTGAAATGCCCGTCCGCAATAACGGCCGCGGCGATGGTTGAGGCGGGCGTCGGATATGCGTTGCTGGACCCGGTGACGGCCTTTCTCAACCGGACATCGGACATTATTGTGCGCCGGTTCACGCCACGTGTCAGCTACACCTTGCGCGCCTACTGGCCGAGTTCTGGCGAACCGCATTTTGATCGGGACCTTTTCCTCGATCTCGTCCGCGAGCGCGCCGCCGCCATTTCCGATCCGCCATAAGTCGCGGTGAGGCCCAACGCCGCTGAAGCGCGCCGCCCTATGCGGTGGCGCTGCGGGCTTTGCCCAAGACACGCCGCAGCGCCACATCCACCAGCAGTATCGCCATGGTGGTCGCGATCAGGAAGGCGCTCACCGCCGCGATCACTGGCTCCACATTCATGCGCAAGCTGTTCCAGATCCGCACAGGCAACGTCTCGGACGCGATGCCGGACAGGAACAAAGCGATGATCAGTTCATCAAAGGATGTGAGGAAGCTGAAGAGGGCCGCCGACAACACGCCTGGCAGAATCAGCGGCAGCACGACCCGGCGGATCACCACCACCCGCGACGCCCCCATACCAAATGCCGCCCGTTCCAAGTTGAGATCGACACTTTGCAGGGTCGACATCAAAATGAGGACGACGATGGGCGCGGCCACCACCGAATGGGCCACTGCCATCCACGGTAGCGATCCCACCAGCCCAATGGGTACGGAAGCATAGTAGATCGCAATGGCGGTGATCACGTGGGGCACGATCAGCGGCAGCAACACGAACGACAAGTATAGCTTCTTCGCCCGCATTCTGCCGCGCACCAGTGCGTAGGCCGCCATGAAACCCACCGCCGTCGAGATCAGCGATGTCATCAGCCCGATGGCAAGGCTCGCCATGAGCGCCCGCCGCCATCCAGGATCGCTGAAAAAGTTGGCGTACCACTGCAGCGAGTAGGAGCTGGGTGGGAAGCGCAGGAACCGGTCGCCGCTAAACGACAAGATCACAATGATAACGATGGGCGCGACCATGATGACCGCGATGAGGGCAACGAGCATGCTGATTTGCGTATTGGTCTTCATCGCCCGCCCTCAGCCCATCATCTTTTCGATATTGGCGAAGCGGTAGTAGATCGCATAAAGCACCAGCGTCACGGCCAGCAAGAAGAGCGACATGATGGACGCAAGCGGCCAGTTCTGCGTCAGTTCCACGTCGCGCTCGATGAGCATCGCGATCATCACGTCCTTGGGTCCGCCCATGAGCGCCGGCGTCACGAAAAAGCCGATGGCGAGGATGAAGACGATGAGGCAGCCAGCGAACACGCCATTGAGCGTAAGCGGCAGATAGATCCGCCAGAAGATGTAAAAACCGCTGGCGCCAAGCCCGCGCGCCGCCTTCAGAAGGTTCGGATCGATACCGCGCATGGTAGCGTAGAGCGTCAGCACCAGATAGGGCAGCAACACGTAGGTCATGCCGATGACCACCGCGAAGGTGTTGTACATGAAGCTGACCGGCTCATCCACAAGACCGATCCCCAGCAACAGGTCGTTCAGCAGACCTTGCCGACCGAGGATGACCATCCACGAGTAGGTGCGTACGATGATCGAGGTGAAGTAGGGCAGCACCACGCTCATGATCAAAAGCGTCACCAGCAGTCCCTTCACCCGCGTCATGGTGTAGGCGATGGGATAGGCGACGATGAGCGCCACCATCGTCACGATCAGCGAAATCCAGTTCGTATGGATGATGACGCCACGAATGGTCGAGGAGCTCAAGACGCCCCAAACCGTGCCAGCGATTGCGGCCAGGCTGTCGCCTGTCTCCGAAAGCGTTTGGATGAAAAACCAGATGATCGGCGCGACGAACATGAAGAGGAGCAGTCCCGCCATGGGGATGGCGAGAACGGCCGGATCGAGCCGGGCCAGATCAAGGCCCGTGCCGCGCTGCCGTCCGGCGACAGTGTCACCCGCCACATCAGCCATGGTGGTAAAGCACGCTGTCGCGGGGGTGCCAGGCGGCGGCGACATCCTCGCCATCAGCGAAAATCACGTGGTCACCGTTGTTGTGCGCATCGACGGTGAGCAGGTCGTCGGCACCGATGTCAACACCGTAGCGAACCAGATGACCCAGGAACGATACTCGGCGGACGGTGCCGATAACGCGGTTTAGGTCGCCGCTGTTGCCGGGTATCTTCCCGGCCTTATCGATGCCGATCTTCTCCGGTCGGATGAAGTGCCGCCCGCCGCTGGTGAGCGTCGGGTCCACGATGGAACGGGCCGCGTCGAAACGCACCTCGCCGTGGGTCAGCGTGCGGGGTCCGGAACCGTTCACGTCACCGACGATGAGATTGGCCTCGCCCAAAAACTTACCGGCAAAGATACTCGACGGATGCTCGTAGACCTCGGTGGGAACGCCCATCTGTTCCACCTGACCATGGTTCATGATGGCGATCATGTCGGACATGTTCATCGCCTCTTCCTGGTCATGGGTGACATAGATGACGGTCATGCCAAGCCGTTTTTGGATTTCCTTGATTTCCACCTGCATCTGGTAGCGCAGGTTCTTGTCGAGGGCGCCGAGGGGCTCGTCCATAAGCACGATGGGCGGCTCGTAGACCACCGCCCGGGCGAGGGCGACGCGCTGCTGCTGGCCGCCGGACAATGCCCCCGGCAGGCGCGCCTCGAACCCGGTCAACCGCACGACGTCCAGCGCCCAGGCGACCCTTTCGGCCACCACCGCTTTCTTTTCGCCGCGCACCTGGAGGGGAAACGCCACGTTCTGCGCCACCGACAGGTGCGGGAAAAGAGCGTAGTTCTGAAACACCATGCCGAAGTTGCGGTGCTGCGGTGGCAGGTGGGTGATATCGCGGTCCTTGAACGCGATCCGCCCGCCATCGGGGTCGGCGAAACCTGCCACCATCATCAGCGTCGTGGTCTTGCCGGAGCCGCTCGGACCCAAGAGGGAAAAGAACTGACCGGACGGGATGGTGAGCGACACTTCGCTCACCACCTTCACCCCACTATACTGCTTCGTCAGCCCGGTAATCTGGAGCGACCCGCCGTCCATTGTCTCAGCCCTCGAGAATCCACTTCGACCAGATATCGCTAACCTTCTGCTGGTTGTCGGCCCACCATTCGACGTCGAGCTGAAAACCTTTGCCCTCCAAGAGCGGCGAGCCAGGAACCCGGCTCAACAGATCTTCGGGGAACGTGTCGAACGCGCGCCGGTTCACTGGGCCGGCATTCCACCGGGCACAGAACTCGGACTGCACTTCGGGGCTGGTGCAGAAGTCCACATACTGGATGGCCGCCTCGATGTTCTGGGCGTCCTTGAAGATCCCGTAGGCCTGGAGCTGGCCCATGTGCTCGTTCCACTGGATGTCGAGGTTGGCGCCATTCTTGATGGCGTTAGAAATCCGCGTGTGCCAGATGGAGCCCATGTCGATCTCGCGGTCCGACAGGAGCTGGGCCGAGAGCGCACCGGTGTTCCAGAACTTCGTGATAGCATCGCGGATGCGCGTCATGGAGGCAAAGCCGCGGTCCACATCCAGGGGATAGAGCTGGTCCATGGGCACGCCGTCGGCGATCAGCGCGAATTCCAGGTTCACCGTTCCGCTAGCGATGTCAGCCAGCATTCGCGTGCCCTCGAAGCTGTCAGCATTCCAGAAATCAACCCAGGACTTTGGTTCGCTCCCGTCGGGGAAAACGTCCTTGCTGTAGCCGAGCACCTGGGCGTAGGCGAAGTTCCCGATCATGTAGTCTTTCAAGTATTGAGGAAAGATATCGTCGGGGTTGGTGAACTTGAAATCTCCGTAGGGTATGTCGAGGAGCGCGCCCATTCTGTCGAGCTGCAACAACGGGTTATCGCCGGTGTCGAGGACGTCGAGTTCCACCTGACCGGCCCGAAACATGGCCATCATCTTTGCCGCCGTCGAGGCCACAGGGATCACCCGAATGCCGGTCAGCTCCTCGAATGGTCCGTACACCACTTCTTGGCGAATGGTGTCGTAAGCCCCGCCGGGCGAGCGGACGATGACTTGTCCGTTGGCCGCGTTGGCCGGCCGCGAGAAAATATAAGGCGTCGCAAGGGCCGCACCGGATGCGGCAATGAAGCCGCGGCGGCTAAGACGTCCCGCCGCTGACACCGCGGATGTGGCCGCGTCGGATCGCTTGGACGCGGACCTTCGCTCGGGCTTCGTCTTGGGGTTGGATGGGTGTGTCATGTCAAGCTCCCTTTCTTATGGCCCTACTCATCAAAAGCGGTTCGCTGCATAGGGCTTGAGGTCGATTTCTTGGGGTTCTCCGGCGACCATCGCCGCCAGCGCGCGGCCCGTTGCGGGACCTCCGCTCATGCCGAAATGCCCATGCCCGAACGCCATGAAGAGCCCGGGATGCCTGTCAGCCATGTCAATGACCGGCAGGCTGTCGGGCATCGATGGGCGAAAGCCCATCCACATGGAGAACGTCTCCGCCCGGAGTTTTGGAAACAGCGCCTTTGCGTTCCCGATCAGCGATTTGACGCGTCGTTCGTCCATCGGCTTGCTGACGCCGGCAAACTCGACGGTCCCCGCGAGCCGCAGCCCCTGCTCCATGGGCGTGGCACCGATGCCGAACCCCTTGTGCAGGATCGGGAGGCGCAGCTCGATCCCCGGGTCGGCAACCATGGCATGGTAGCCGCGCTCAGCATCGAGCAGCGGGGCCATGCCGAGGGGTTTTAAGAGTTCGCGAGACCAGATCCCAGACGTCACCGCGACCCTGGAGAAATGACCGTCACCGCGGTTGGAGACGACGCGGAAATCATACCCCCCCTCGGGGATGATCTTGGCGACCCGTTCGCGGCGCAAAATTCCACCGTCCGCCACGAATATCTCGCACAGCGTCTCGACCAACCGCGCCGGGCTGACGGTCATACCGTTGTTGGGAAAAAACAGCCCCCCCTTGACCGTCGGTGCAAGGTCAGGCGCGAGCTGGCGCACCTCGTCCGCCGACAATACGTCCGCCTTCACCCCGTTGTCCTGCCAGATGCTGCGCACCAAAGGCGAGACGAGGTTTTGGGCCTCGTCGTTCCAAATCTGCAATGTGCCCGTCTGCCGGATCAGGTCCTGAAAGACCGACGTGCCCAACATATCCCGATAAATCCCGAGGGCCGGCTCATGAAGCGCCCGCATGGCGCGAGCGATGCGCCGGACCTGCGGCTCCATCCCCGATCGCACGAAGCGATAGAGCCAAGGCGCAGCTTTCAGGGCATGACCAAAATCGACGGCAATTGGCGCATTGGCGCTCATCAGCCAACCGGGGAGCCGGCGCAGAACGTCTGGCATGGCGGTGGGGATGCAGCTATCGGGGCTTATCAGACCGGCGTTGCCGAAGGAGGTTCCAGCAGCGGGACCGCCGGGGTCATAAAGCGTAACGTCGTACCCCAAGCGCTTGAGCTGAACCGCCGCGCAGACGCCCACAATACCGGCGCCGACGACCGCCAGCGGGCCGGTCGTGCCATCCGCGGTCGAAAGCTGCCTGCCCACCGCTGGCGCAGCCGCTCGGCCAACCGGGCGGCTGGACATGGAATCATCTATCGTGGCGGTCAGCATCTTGCTCAATAATCGTCACCTTTGTCATGCACAGTAGAACCACAAACGCCTGATTTTTACCTATCTGACGACTAGAGATACTTCTCAATGACAATAATAAAGCGGCAACCACACACATTAAATTTCAAAAGATAAGTAATTATTTGAGCAGAATTACCACATGCCAAGCCCCATGGGTAATGAGATTAATTTCATTGGTATGAGCAAAGCTCATGGCCAGGACCTCGGTGGGCCTTGGTGGCGCGAAGGCGATTAAGCCAAAGGAGACCATTCGGAAACGCAGCGAGGCCGAGATGCCTTGATCGCCACGAGGTGAGTGATCTTCCATTGGCGGCGCGACGGCGAGTGAGCCAAAGCGGTGGATCGCCCCAGGAAGAACATCAGCAAAAGATGTATTCTCGCGCCCATAACCAGGCGGCCGGGCCGGCGCAACGCCCGTGCCACCATCTGTGGCGGTCGAGCTCCGATGGGCTAAATTACCGGCTTGACCAAAGATCGAATTTTGAGCGTGTTGGTTTTGGTCTTCCAGGTGCTCATGCAATCGCGCCGTCCGGCCAGGCCATCAGATGGGAGCGGCCATGCGGGCGGGAGCAGAACTTACGCGCAGCATGGCGATCGGGGGCGAGACCGCACTCTGCCCAAAACCGCTTCGCAAATTCGTACTGACCGTCGCGGTTCTAGGATCTTCGCTGGGTTTCATCGACGGTACAATCATCACCGTGGCGATACAGCCCATTCGAGCGGGCCTGAGTGCGAGCTTTTCCCAGCTTCAGTGGGTGGTAAACGCCTATACCCTAGCCCTCACGGCGTTTTTGCTGGTGGGTGGCGCGGCGGGAGATCGTTTCGGACGCCGCAAAATATTTGGAGGCGGTGTTACTGTATTCGCAATCGCTTCCGCTGTGTGTGGGGTCGCACCAACCGTGGAAATACTGATTGGCGCACGGGGTGTGCAGGGACTTGGGGCGGCGCTGATGGTGCCGGCGTCCCTCGCGCTCATTGCCGTGAACTTTCCCAAAGCGGAGCGCGGTCGCGCCGTGGGAATTTGGGCAGCAGCATCCGGGGTGGCGGCCGCCCTTGGTCCCATCCTCGGCGGACTTTTAATCGAGCTCGGCTCGTGGCGGGCAGTGTTTTACGTCAACATCCCCGTGGCGGCGGCAACACTCCTTCTCCTTTACTCGCGCGTGCCCCAAGATCCCGCCCGGCAAACGCAGCGGTTCGACCTCCTCGGCGCTGCGATGGCATTCCTGGCCATTGGCGCCCTGGCGCTCGGCTTCACCCTTGCGGAAGGACAGGGGCTCACTGGAACCCTACCGGTGACAACCATCGCGATGGGACTTTGCCTTGGGGTGCTCTTCGTGGCCTGGCAAGGGCGAGCGCCAGCTCCGATGCTGCCGTTGGAGCTTTTTGCCTCCGCCACATTTAGCATCGCAAACGCCCAGACGCTGTTGATCTATTTTGCCCTGGGGGGTGTGGTTTTTTTTCTTCCCATCACGCTGATGGAAGCGAAGGGCTGGACTGCCATCGCAGCAGGTGCAGTCTTCCTTCCGTTCACCGCATCAATGGCCATCGTGTCTCCCATGGCCGGCCGCCTCGCCGACCGCATCGGGCCCAAACCCCTCCTCATCAGTGGACCGCTGCTGGTGGCCTTCTCCCTGTTCGTGCTCGGCCCGGCGGTGCGCGGCGGCGACTATTTGTTCGGTGTCGCACCGGTGATGGTGGGGTTCGGTGTCGGGATGGGCCTTGCGATCCCCCCGCTCTCCGCAGCGATCCTCAACGATGCGGGAAGCGAGCGGTCCGGCATTGCATCGGGGGTCAACAATGCCGTGGCGCGGATGGCTGGGTTGTTGGCGGTGGCGATCATGGGCCTTTTGGCGAGCGTCCTATACCGCGATGCCCTTGGCCTTGAGGAAGGCGGGTTTGGCGAGGGGGCGGCAGGTCTGGAAGCAGCTGAAGCCATGGTCGATACCTTTGGGGTCCTTGCCGAGGCATGTGCAGGGCTTTGCGTCTTGGCGGCGCTCCTTGCGGCCTGGGTGCCGCGGGTCGCACGGGGGAACGTTCCTTCCGCTCCATAGCGCTTGCTACGCCCCAGCATCTTTGTGTAGACAGCTTGCAACCTGCCGCACTAGCTCAGTTGGTAGAGCAACGCATTCGTAATGCGTGGGTCGCTGGTTCGAGTCCGGCGTGCGGCACCACCAACCCATCCAACCATTACCTAAACATCACAAATTTCCCAGAAATCCTGGCGAAGTGAAGATAGTTTTGTGCGATCTCGTCCGATAGTGACCGGTTGCATCCGGGGTATTTGGGGGTATTTTTGGGGGTATCTTGATTTTACTCTGAACTGGATACCCCCAGAATGCCCCTTTCGGACGTTGGCGTCCGCAACCTCAAACCCGCCGACAAGCCGCGTAAAGTGTTCGATGGTGGCGGCCTCTACCTGCTTGTCACACCAACGGGCGGGCGGCTTTGGCGGATGAAGTATCGTTTGAACGGGCGCGAGAAGACTCTATCGATCGGCAAGTACCCTGACATCAGTCTGAAGGCGGCACGCAAAGCTCGCGACGATGCGCGCGAACTCATCGGTGCCGGCGTTGATCCGATGGTGGAGCGCAAGCGAACGAATGCTCTTGCGGCGGACGCGACGGCCAACACCTTCAGAGCTCTTGCGGAAGAATACCTTGGAGTGCTCCGCACAGAAGGACGTGCTGCCGCGACGCTCTCGAAGTTTGAGTGGTTTGTCGGCATCGCGAATGCGGATTTTGGCGGCCGGCCGATCTCACAAATTTCGGCGCGGGAGATCTTGGTCACGCTGAAGCGGCTTGAGGCGAAGGGGAATTTCGAGACCGCGAGGCGGCTGCGGTCGTCGGTGTCCCGCGTGTTCCGCTATGCTGTTGCAACGGACCGCGCCGAGACTGATCCCACATTCGCCCTGCGCGGCGCGATCGCCTCGCCGCCGGCCAAGCCCATGGCCGCGCTGACCGATTGGGAAGGCATTCGCGGCTTGATCCGAGCGATCGATTCCTATCAGGGCCAGTACGTGACCAAGGCTGCGCTGCGGCTGTCGGCAATGCTCGTTCCGCGACCCGGCGAGCTGCGCAAAGCCGGATGGTCGGAGCTCGATCTGGATGGAGCCGTTTGGGTCGTACCCGCCGAGCGCATGAAGATGCGTCGACCGCATCGCGTACCGCTGTCATCGCAGGCGGTCATGGTATTGCGTGAGCTTCATAGAGTGACGGGTGACGGGACGCTGGCGTTTCCATCGGTACGCTCGCTCCAGCGGCCGATGGCAGAGAACACGGTGACTGTCGCACTGCGCGGCTTGGGCTATTCTCGCGACGAGATGACCGCTCACGGCTTTAGGGCAACGTTCTCCACCCTCGCGAACGAGGCCGGCCTATGGAGCGCCGATGCGATTGAACGAGCTTTGGCCCATGTCGACGCAGATAAGGTGCGTCGCGTCTACGCCCGCGGAGAGCATTGGAATGAACGCGTAAAGTTAATGCAGTGGTGCGCCGACGAAATCCACAGTTAAGACTGCCGGTAGGGCGTCCCGAGAAATTCAGAAATCCTCCGCTTATCCATAGGCGGAAAAAAATAGCGGGGATTGGGCTTTGCGAATCTTGAGGATAGCCACCATTAGGACTCGACTCCCACCTCCATGCCATTGATTCTTGGTGCGTGGTTCCGCGGTGGGACCGCGGCGCGTTTGCGCGTGTAACCGTCGGTGGTTGAGCCGCCCTAGCCCTGGCAGGCCAGAGCGGCTCTAGAGGTTGCCCTCGTGCTTCTTGCGGAAGCGAGGCTGACCTTAATACGAAAGTGAGGCCCGTCAACGGGTCTGCGCCATCGGCCAGCAAAAGGATTCGCGGCCTTGGCCCATCGATTGAGTCAGCTGAATCATTCTAAGCACGTAGCGGGTCAAGATTCCCGTGAACAAAGTGTTGAAATCCAAACAGAGCGCCAGTTCCTCCACGATGGCTTCGTTCGCCTGAGTCAAATCCTCGGACCCGATGGCCCCATCCCGGTATCAGCGTCAACCTGGTGCGCTGGTGTGAAGGATGGACGGTTCCCGCGGCCTCGAAAACTCGGGCCGAAGACGACGGTGTGGCGTGTCTCGGACATCAACGAGTTGATCGAGAAAGGCCCGACTCTTGGCCGCCCGTAGGCGGCCCTCGGGACGGAACCTCAAGGGACATCTCACCTACACGACCGGAGAACTGGGGGATGCGCTCGGCGTGTCCCGCAACACCATCCGGTCCTGGATGAAGGAAGGCCTTGAGCCCGTCTGCAGCAAGCGCCCGATTCTCTTTCGCGGCAACCTCGTGAAAGAGTTTTTGCACGTGTTTCGTGCCCGGCGACGGACGCCGTGCAACCCGGATGAACTCTACTGTCTGTGCTGTCGAGCACCGAAACGTCCTGCCGGCGATCTCGCGGAGATCGCCGCAACGGCCGCGGCGCACTCATGCTGACGGCCATTTGTCCGACCTGCGACACGATGATGTACCGCGCGGTCGCCGAGGGTGATCTGCAGCGCCTGACAGAAATCTTCGACGTCAGCAAAGGGTCGCGGACGAACGATTAACCTGAACCGGGCAGCGACCCGATAACTGTGCATTCGAAAGGGTTGGAAGACGCCGTCGGAATACAATGCCGAAAACGAGCGGCGAAAGCGTCGCTACCACGAATACTTGAAGGCCGCAAAGGGCTACAACACCGCGACCATCGATGTAGCGATCAAAGCGATATGCCAGTTCGAGCGCGAGACCGGAAACCGCTCCTTCCAGAATTTCCACATCGCGCAGGCGCAGGCGTTCAAGCGCCGACTTGCCGCGTCAAGGAACACGCACACCGGAAAACCATTGTCCAAAAGCACGATCTCGCAGACGCTCAAGGCTGTCCAAAAATTCTTCCTCTGGCTCGCCGATCAGCCGGGCTTTCGAAGCCGTATCAAATACTCTGATTGCGAATACTTCACCCCTGATCGACGCGACGCCCGCAGCGTCACGACCGCGATCAGCCGCCCGGTTCCGTCGCTTGAACAGATCCGTCATGTCATCGCGGCGATGCCCAGCGACACGCAACTCGAACGCCGCGACCGAGCCGTTGTCGATTTCGCCATTCTAACGGGCGTGCGCGATCGGGCGCTGATCTCATTGCGGATGAAGCACGTCGATGTGACCGCCCGGCGTGTGATTCAACACGGGGGTGAGGTGCACACGAAGGCGGGCAAAACCATCGAGACGATCTTCTTTCCGGTGGGCGAAGAGATCGAGGCGATTGTGATGGAGTGGCTGGAGTTTCTGCGGGTCGAAAATCTCTTTGGCTCAGAAGATCCAGTATTCCCGCGCACGATGATTACGACGGGCAATGAAGGGTTCCGTTCGGACGGCGTCGCGCGCGAGTCGTGGAAGACGGCCGACACGGTCCGCAAGATCTTCCGCGCTGCCTTCGAAGCTGCGGGGCTTGCGCCGGTCAACCCCCATTCGTTCCGTCACACGTTGGCGCAGTACGGCGAGCGGATTTGCCAAACGCCGGAGCAGTTCAAGGCTTGGTCGCAAAACCTCGGTCACGAACACGTGAGTACAACCTTCACCAGCTACGGCCGTGTCCCACCGCACCGCCAGGCGGAGCTCATAGGGGGGCTTGCTGCGGCCCCAGCGCGTGAGAATGCGCTCCTCGGTGAGATCGATCGCATTGCTGACGCTGTAGCGAATCGGCTTTCCGATCGCTCGGAAGGGGCGCGCGAGCGATGAGACCGATCCGCGCAATGGCAAAGATCTGGGTGGTGAACTCGGATATCTAGCGTCAACATGTGGATGGGTCGAACCTTACCGAGCCATACGAAAAATCCGTTCGAAGCTTACCAAGGTTTGTGGGCGATTTTTAACAAGTAAAACAGACTGCCTTTTAAAGTTTTATTTGCGGTTTTGTTCGTCGGGCTCGCGATGGCGTCTTAGGGTAAGAATTTGGAGCAACTTGAGGATGAGCGGAGCTGCGTACATTGATAAGACGGGCATCGATCTCTCTCACGCGGGTGTAGAGGAGAGGCCCGGCCTTTGGTCAAACTACCTTCACCCATTTCATGACGTCGCAATGATTGGAGATTCGGCTGCGACCAAGCCTCCATGCGTCAATGCCTGGCTTCTTGGAAAAGTCGTTGTGTGTGAGACCAGATTCGGCAGTTCCGTGAGGCACCGCGGGAAGAAACACCTTAGCAATGATTTCGACGAGTTTTTGCTTTTGGACGTGCGACGGAAGGGCGTGCAGCACAATGATTTTGGCACTGAATCGATCAAATTCGAACCCGGCGACGTCACAGTCTTTGACTACACTAGCACCTACCGTTGCCGCGGGACGGCCGTCGATTTCCTAAATCTTTTCGTGCCCCACAGTGCCGTTGGTTACGACCCCACGCGCCATCCAAAGATTATTCGGTTTCCCGGTGACAGTGTTATCGGGCATGTCTTAAGCAACACAATATTTAGCGTGTTTTCGATGCTTGATTGCACATTGAAATCGGAAGCTTCTGCTATATCGCGCGGCCTCATTGGCCTGTTGAGAGGTATACTCTTCGACAATCCCAACACGCTCTCGCCGAGCTTTGCCGCTGCCCGAAGCCGCGCCATTCGCGATTACATCGAACACAATCTTGGAGCGCGAAAACTTAACGCGGACGTGATTTCCGCAACATTCCACGTTTCGCGGGCAACTGTCTATCGCGACTTCAAAGATGACGGGGGGCTGGAACGCTATATCGTAGGGCGTAAGCTCGAAGCGGCGTTGGATGCGCTGAGCTTTGGTCTAAAGGCACGCGGTGCTGTTTCGCGGGCCGCGGAGCAATGGGGGTTTGCCTCAACAGGCCATTTTGCCAGCGAATTCCGGCGCCGATTTGGTTTTTTTCCTAGCGAGATTGTCGCAGAAGCCACAAACACGCAGGACCGGCAGGAGTTTCGGGCAGTGGTGCGCGACGAGCGGGAGCCGGACCAGTTAGCGTATTTTATGAGCCGACTTTGAGACTCTCATTGACCAAACTTGAGACGCTGATTGAGCGACTTTGGCATCCAAGTATCCGATAATTGCGCTGCAAAACGATAGCACTGGCAGCTTAGCGGAACGCTTCAAAACCCTATTCTGAATTGGATTCTTTGCCGGTTTCCGCCGTCAAAGGCTCGAAGCTGCCGCTTCGGGTCGAGATGTTTTGCGTCTGATGTGTGGAGGTGCGGCATGGTTGATCTGACCGCGGCAACGTTGGTCGCCGCTGTAGGCACCGCGGGTCGTGAGACAACGCACCGCGAGGCGATAGCCGTCGACAACCGTCAGGCCGGCTTCGACACCATTCCCGTCGCCGACAAAGCTGTGGGCTTCATCCGCCCCAACCTTGGCGTGCGTGCAGCCACCCCCACTAGCCCCGTTGATTGAGGAAAGCCGATTTCATGGCAACCTATACAGTAACGACCGCACAGGACGAGGCTTTCGATGCGGACGAGACCGTCGGATCCCCGGATGGTACTGGGCTGTCGCTGCGCGAACCGATCGGGCTAGCGGCAGCATCACCTGGCGCGGACCGGATCGTCTTCGATACCCCGCTTCTGGGAAGCACGTTTACCCTCACGGGTGGTGTGCTCGCGCTGGCCGATGCGGCGGGCGTCACCATCGACGGCGACATTAATGGCGATGGCATCGGTGATGTCACCATCAGCGGGAATTCTAGTTCTGGCGTTTTCTCGGTCACCTCCGGAACCGCGCGCCTTGATGCGCTGACGATCACCGGCGGAAGTGCGGCAGCAGGGGCGGGCATCAACGTGGCGTCCGGCGCGAACCTGACGCTGACGGCATCTGAGGTCACCGGAAACACCACAACTGGTACTGGGTCGGGCGGCGGGATCTTTGTGCAAGGGACGCTGAACGCGGTCGGCTCCACCATCGCGAACAACTCTTCAGTTATTGGCGGGGGGGTGAGCGTGGGGGCCTCCGGCGATGCGACGTTCGTCAACACCACTTTCCATAACAACAGCAGCGGGCAGGCCGGGGGTGCCATCTCCAACGCGGGCACCCTGGCGCTGAGTTCCTCCACCGTCACCGGGAATTCGACCTCCGGTAGCGGTGGCGGGCTGTTCGACTCCTCCAGCCAGCTGACCATCACGAACACGATCCTGGCCGGCAACAACGCGGCAAGCGGTTCTGGTACAGAAGACATCGCGGGCACCATCGACACCGCGAGCGGGGTCAACATCTTTGGCCAGTTAACGGTGGCCGGTGCTGGCACCAACGACATTGCGGGCGCCGCCGTCACTGACGTTTTTGCGGGCACGGCCACCATCAACGGTGTGGTCGCGGGCGTGCTTGCAGACAACGGCGGGCCGGTGGAAACCGTTCTCATCCAGCGCGGTGGCACGGCGGACGCCGCCGGGGATGCATCCGCGCTTCCCACCGACACCGCCGATATCGACTCTGACACCGACACAAGCGAACTCTTGCCGCTCGATGCCCGCGGCGCATCCCGGGTGAGCGGCAGTGGGTTCGATGTGGGCGCGGTGGAGGCGGGCGAAGCCCCGAGCCTCATCGTTACCACGCTGACGGACGTCGTGGACAACCGAGACGGTCAGACCTCGCTGCGCGAGGCGATCGCGTTCGCCAACAGCCAAACCGGCGCCGACACGATCACCTTCGCCGCGGGACTGTCGGGGACGCTGCGCCTCACCCAGGGCGAGCTTGTCATCACCGATGCGGTGACCGTCGACGGTGGCGGGCTGATCACCATCACCGGTGACGCGGCCGATGACGATGTCACCGACGCGAACGACATCACCGATGTCGCCGCCTCGGGTGCTGCCTTCCTCACCGACAACTCCCGCGTTTTCAATATCACCGCATCAACCGCAGCCACGACGCTGAGTGGCCTTACCATCACGGGCGGGCGCACAACGGCTGACACCCAATACGGTGGCGGAGTTCGCAGTGTTGCCAATTTGACGCTGGTTGGCAGCACAGTCGCTGGGAATAGCACAGCTGGCTACGACAGCTACGGCGGCGGGATCTTCAGCCGCGGAACTGTCACTTTAGCGAACAGCACGGTGAGCGGCAACAGCACTGAAGGCGTTTATGCCGCCGGGGGCGGTGTGTACGCTCCTATTGTCCGGGGGACGAATACTACGATCAGCGGCAACAGCACCGCAGGCGCTGACGCCGACGGCGGGGGGATTTATAGCCGCGTTACGACGGAACTGACGAACAGCACGGTGAGCGGCAACAGCACCTCTGGAGCCAGTGCTAAGGGTGGCGGAATCTATAGCACAGGACAGTCAGGTGGCGGCATAGGGCTCACCAACTCCATCGTGCTCGGCAACACAACAACGGGGTCGGGCGTCGATGGTGACGAGATCTCCGTGCTTATTGGGTCCAACACCCCCTTCACCGGCGGTAACATCGTCGGCACTAACATCTTCAATGGCGCGACGGACGTCGGTGACACCACGGCGGAACAAGTCTTTGCGGCGACGGTGACCAACAACGGCGTTTTGGCCGGTGCGCTTGGCGACAATGGCGGCAGTGTGCAAACCATCGCCCTCCGCCCAGGCGGCGATGCAGTCGGGCGCGGCGATGCCACCCTCCTGCCGGCGGACACCTTCGACCTCGACAACGATGGCGTCACGGCCGAAACGCTCCCCATCGACGCCACCGGCGGGCCGCGCGTTGACGGCACCGTTGACCTCGGCGCCGTGGAAGCGAGAGAAGCTCCGAGCCTCATCGTCACCACGTTGACGGACGTCGTGGACGGGGGGGGACGGCCAGACCTCGTTGCGCGAGGCGATCGCGTTCGCCAACAGTCAAGTCGGCGCAGACACGATCACCTTCGCCGCGGGACTGTCGGGGACGCTGCGCCTCACCCAGGGCGAGCTTGTCATCACCGATGCGGTGACCGTCGACGGTGGCGGGCGGATCACCATCACCGGCGACGCGGCCGATGACGATGTCACCGACGCGAACGACATCACCGATGTCGCCACCTCGGGTGCGGCCTTGCTCGACGACAACTCGCGCGTCTTCAACATCACTTCGGCGGACGCAGCGACAACTCTGAGCGGCCTTACCATCACGGGCGGGCGGACAACGGCTGGCTCCGAACGCGGTGGTGGGGTTCGCAGTGCTGCTGACGTGACGGTGGTCGACAGCGTGGTCGCTGGCAACAGCACAGCCGGCACTGGCGCTTTCGGCGGCGGCATCTTCAGCGGCGGAACTGTCAATTTGATGAACAGTACCGTCAGCGGCAACAGCACTGCAGGCGCCGTCGGACGGGGCGGTGGGATCGCCGGTCGCGATATTGCCCTGATCAACAGCACAATCAGCGGCAACAGCACCGATGGCGGTGACGCTGGTGGAGGTGGAATCTTCGGCATAGCTTCGGTGGCGCTGACGAACAGCACTGTTAGCGGCAACAGCACCGGCGGGGTGGGTTCCCGGGGTGGCGGGGTCTATAGCGACGGGATCGGCGGGAACGGCATCACGCTCACCAACTCCATTGTCCTTGGCAACATAACAACGGGTGCGGGCGTCGATGGCGACGAGCTATTTCTGACCAACTTGTTTGGCGGTTCCACCACCACCTACACCGGTGGCAACATCGTCGGCACCAACATTTTTAGCGGCTCGTCCGACGTTGGTGACACCACGGCGGCACAAGTTTTTGCGGCGACGGTGAACAACAACGGCGTAGATGCCGGTGCGCTCGGCAACAACGGCGGCAGCGTTCCGACGATCGCCATCCGCGTCGGCGGCGATGCGGTCGGACGTGGCGATGCCACCCTCCTGCCCGCGGACACGTTTGACCTCGACAACGATAGCGACACGGCCGAAGCGCTCCCCATCGACGCCACCGGCGGGCCGCGCGTTCTTTTCAACACCCTTGATCTCGGCGCCGTCGAGGCGGTCGAAGCCCCGAGCCTCATCGTCACCACGCTCACGGACGTCGTGGATAGCCGAGACGGTCAGACGTCCCTGCGCGAGGCGATCGCGTTTGCCAACAGCCAAACCGGCGCGGACACGATCACCTTCGCCGCGGGACTGTCGGGGACGCTGCGCCTCACCCAGGGCGAACTTGTCATCACCGATGCGGTGACCGTCGACGGTGGCGGGCTGATCACCATCACCGGCGACGCGGCCAACAACGATGTCACCGACGCGAGTGACATCACCGATGTTACCATGTCGGGTGCGTCTTCGCTCACCGACAACTCCCGGGTCTTCATCATCACCCAAGCAAGCGCCGCCACGACGCTGAGCGGCCTCACCATCACGGGCGGGCGCACAACGGGTGAGTCCCAAGCCGGTGGCGGGGTTTACAGTCTTGCCGACGTGACGCTGGTCGACAGCACAGTCGCTGGGAACAGCACCTTTGGGACCGGGTCCGTCGGCGGTGGGACCTTCGGTTATAGAACTCTTACTTTCGCGAACAGCACCGTCAGCAACAATAGCACCGCAGGCAGTGGCGCCAGTGGGGGCGGTGCATTCGGGAGAGTTGTCACGCTGACGAATACTACGGTCAGCGGGAACAGCACGGCCGGAGCGTCAGCCGACGGCGGGGGGATTTATAGCCGCGCTACGACGGAATTGACAAACAGTACCTTGAGCGGCAACAGCACCGCGGGAGCCTCTGCTGAAGGTGGCGGAATCTTTAGCGCTGGAAGGTACGGAGGCGGCATAGGGCTCAGCAACTCGATCGTGCTCGGCAACACGACAACGGGGTCGGGCGTCGATGGTGACGAGCTCTTTCTCGCTGTCGGGTCCAACACCCCCTTCACCGGCGGCAACATCGTCGGCACCAATATTTTCAGCGGCTCAACGGACGTCGGCGACACAACGGCAACACAAGTCTTCGCGGCGACGGTGAACAACAACGGCGTCTTGGCCGGTGCGCTCGGCGACAACGGCGGCAGCGTTCAGACCATTGCGCTTCTGGCAGGCGGCGATGCCGTCGGACGCGGCGGAGCTGCCCTCCTGCCGGCCGACACTTTCGACCTCGACAGTGATGGCGACACGGCCGAGACGCTGCCCATCGACGCGAATGGCGGGCCGCGCATTGACGGCACGCTCGACCTCGGCGCGTCCGAGGCAAGCGCAGCCCCGAGCCTCATCGTCACCACGCTCACCGACATCGTGGACGGGTCGGACGGCCAGACCTCGCTGCGCGAAGCGATCAATGCTGCCAACTTCCAAACCGGCGCCGACACCATCACCTTCGCCGCGGGGCTGTCCGGCACGCTACGCCTCACACAGGGCGAGCTTGTCATCACCGATGCGGTGACCATCGGCGGCGGCGGCCTGATCACCATCACCGGTGACGCAAACGATGACGATGTCACCGACGCGAACGACATCACCGATGTCGCCGCCTCGAGCGCGGCCTTCCTCGGCGACAACTCCCGCGTCTTCAGCAACTATTACTCGAGCGCAGCCACGACGCTCAGCGGCCTCACCATCACTGGTGGGCGCGCGGGGGCCTTTCAGGATGGTGGTGGCATACGCACCTTAGCTGATCTTACGCTCTTGAACACAACGGTCAGCGGTAACAGCACGACCGGAGACAATTCTGAAGGCGGCGGGATCTACGGCTTCAGCGCGGTGACGCTGATCAATAGCACGATTAGCGGTAACAGCACCGCAGGGTCGGGCTCCGAGGGCGGCGGGATCTTTAGCGCCGAGTTCGGCGGGAGCGGCATCACGCTCACCAACTCCATTGTACTCGGCAACACGACAACGGGTTCGGGCGTCGGCGGTGACGAACTCTACCAAAATACCAACTATGGCGCGACGACGACCTACACCGGTGGCAACATCGTCGGCACCAACATTTTTAGCGGCTCGTCCGACGTTGGTGACACCACGGCGGCACAAGTCTTTGCGGCGACGGTGAACAACAACGGCGTTCTGGCCGGTGCGCTCGGCAGTAACGGCGGCAGCGTTCCGACGATTGCACTCCTGGCGGGCGGCGATGCGGTCGGACGTGGCGATGCCACCCTCCTGCCCGCCGACACGTTTGACCTCGACAACGATAGCGACACGGCCGAAGCGCTCCCCATCGACGCCACCGGCGGGCCGCGCGTTCTTTTCAACACCCTTGATCTCGGCGCCGTCGAGGCGGTCGAAGC
>JBCCYN010000067.1:0-23111 GCA_039189655.1 Pseudomonadota bacterium
CGGGCGGCGGCCCTCTTCGATGACCGCCGCCCGAACGACCTGACCGATGGTCGGCTTTGTCATCCGCCGCATTTTTCAGGCGATCATCGTCATGGTGGTCGTGGGGCTCATTGCCTTCCTGCTGTTTCGCTTCGTCGGCGATCCGGTCAACCAGATGGTCGGCATTGAGACGACCCCCGAGCAGCGTGAGGCTCTTCGCGAACGGCTCGGCCTCAATGATCCCATCGTCTTGCAGTTCTGGCGCTTCATCTCGAGCGCTGCCCAGGGCGATTTCGGCGTCTCCTACCAGTTCAAGCAGCCGGTGGCTGGTCTCCTCGCCGAGCGTCTGCCCGCCACGCTAGAGCTGTCGATCGTGTCAGCGATACTGGCGCTCCTGGTGGGGATACCCATGGGCGTCTACACCGGCCTCCGGCGCAATTCGCCCCTATCCCAAGCCTTCCTCACCGTGTCGCTTGTGGGAATTTCGCTCCCTCCATTCCTGGTGGGGATCCTTCTAATCTTCGTCTTTGCCGTGAACCTTCAGTGGTTGCCCTCGTTCGGGCGCGGCGAGGTGGTGGACCTTGGATGGTGGACCACGGGACTGTTGACGGTCAGCGGCCTAAAAGCGCTGATCTTACCGTCCATCACCCTGGGGCTCTTTCAGATGACCCTCATCATGCGACTGGTGAGGGCTGAAATGCTGGAAGTGCTACGCGCGGACTACATACGGTTTGCTCGAGCCCGCGGGCTCAAGGCGCGCTCCATAAATTTCGGGCATGCCCTTAAAAATACGCTGGTGCCGGTGATTACCATCACTGGCCTTCAACTGGGGGCGGTGATCGCCTTCGCCATCATCACCGAGACGGTGTTCCAGTGGCCCGGCATGGGGCTCCTGTTCCTGCAGGCGGTGCAGAACGTCGACATCCCCATTATGGCCGCGTACCTGATCCTCGTGGCGTTCCTTTTCGTGGTGATCAATCTCGCCGTTGATATCCTTTACGTGGTGGTCGATCCACGTATTCGCATCACGGGAAGCGCCGTGTGAGCGCTCACCCCCCCGAATCGGATCCGTTGGTTCCCGTGGAAGCCGCCGCCCGGGCAACCACTGCCGCAGTCACCACGCGGCCGCGGGGCTTTGTGGCCCGGTTCGTTGCGAGCGATCTCCTCCACTCGTTCCTGCGGTCAAAACTTGCCGTATTTGCCGGTCTCATCACGCTGGTGGTTTTCCTGGGTGCGGCGTTCGCTCCGCTTGTTGCGCCCCACAATCCCTTCGATCTCGCCTCGCTCAACCTCCTCGACGCCCTGACGCCCCCGGCGTGGGACGCAGACGGCAATCCGGACTTTCTCCTTGGCACCGACGATCAGGGGCGCGATCTTCTTTCCGCGATCCTTTACGGCACCCGGATTTCGTTGACGGTGGGGTTTGCGTCGGTGGCTTTTGCCGCGGTGCTCGGCATCACCCTTGGCCTCGTGGCGGGCTACATGGGCGGTGCGATCGATACGATCATCATGCGCATTGCCGATGTGCAGCTCACCTTCCCCGCCATCCTTATCGCGCTTTTGATCGATGGCACCGCGCGTGGGCTCTTCCCGGCCACAAGCCGCGAAGAGAGCGCGTTTTATGTGCTGGTCCTATCCATCGGGCTCTCTTTCTGGGTCCAGTACGCGCGCACCGTGCGTGGCTCGACGCTAGTGGAAGCGAACAAGGAATACGTGCTCGCGGCCAAGCTCATCGGGCTTCCCACCTTCCTGGTCATGCTGCGCCACGTCCTGCCGAACGTGCTCGGGCCGGTGCTGGTGATTGCCACCATCAACCTCGCCCTTGCCATCATCACCGAGGCGACGCTCTCGTTCTTGGGCGTTGGTATCCCGCCGACACAGCCGTCGCTCGGGACGCTGATCCGCATCGGCCAGGACTATCTGTTCTCGGGCGAATGGTGGATCACCATGTTCCCCGGCGCGATGCTTGCCATCCTCGTCCTCTCGGTGAATCTTCTGGGCGACTGGCTGCGCGACGCCCTTAATCCGAAACTGCGATGAGCGTCCGTCTCCTGGACGGCGGTGTGGGACAGGAGATTTTTCGTCGCCTTGGGCAGCCGAAGGGTGGCTGGTCGCAGTTGGCAGCGATTGAGCACCCATCGGTGGTGCAGTCGATCCACGAAGAATTCCTGACCGCCGGCTCAGAAATCATCACCGCTGACACCTATGGCCTCGGTCGTTGGCACATGAACCAGTCGGGCCTTGCAGACCGCTTTGCCGAAGCAAACTTTGCCGCCGTCCAATGCGCAGCCGCAGCGCGCGAAAAACTGAACCCTGGGGCGCTCCTGGCGGGCGCCATCGGTCCGGTGCGGCTGTCCTACGATGCGGACATGGTGCCGCCACCCGAGGTGGTGGAGCGCGAGGTCCTGGAACAGGCGCTCCTCCTCGCCAAGGAGGTGGACCTCTTCATCTGCGAAACCATGACGTCCGGGGCAGAGGCGGCGGCGTGCGCCCGTGCGGCCCTGGCAGCCAACAGACCGGTCTGGGTCGGTCTGACATTGCACGAGACCGGCCCGCCTGTTTTGCGCTCCGGCGAGCCGATCAAGGTGGCGGTCGAGGCCCTCAAAGGGCTCGATATTGAAGCAGTGCTCCTAAACTGCACGTCGCCCGAAGCGGTGGATGCCGGTATCGGTGAGTTGGCAGCGGCCTCCCATCTCCCCTTTGGTGCCTATGCGAACGCCTTTTTGCCCATCCCCAGTGATGCGATCCATGAGGGCGAAGTCTCCCATGTGGGTGCGCGCAAGGATGTCACGCCACAGATCTATGCCGATCATGCCGAGCGGTGGATTAAAGTTGGTGCCACCATCGTCGGTGGTTGCTGCGAAGTGGGGCACGACCACATCGCCGAGATCGCAAGGCGCCTTGCCCGTCACCCATAGGGGACGGGAACCGCACCACAGGTGCTGCGGATCTTATGGGTCGGGCGGCGCGTATTCTCTTCCTTGAGGTGACTTCCGGGCCATGGTACGCCGCGCCTGTGAAAAACCGACGACGCCCACGCTGATCCCATGCCGCCCGGCCCTCCGGCCGACTCTTCGCCCATGCGTGAGCGTCCCATGCCCCCCGATATTGTCTTGCGTTCCGAGACCCCCTCGGACCTTTCAGCCGTTGAACAGCTCTACCGTGCCGCCTTCGGGCCGGGCCGCCATACCCGCACGGCCTATCGGTTGCGCGGCGAGAGCACCCACGATGGCGGTGTGAGCTTTGTCGCAGACCGCGATGGACTGGTTCTTGGGGCAATCAGGCAGACCCGGGTGAGCGTTGGCGGGGCGCCAGCGTTTCTCCTCGGTCCGCTTGCGGTGGCGCAGACCGCAGCGAAGCGTGGCATCGGCCGCGCGCTTCTCGACCGCTCCATCGCGGCCGCGCGACTGACCAGCGCCCACGCCATTATCCTCGTGGGCGATGCACCGTTTTATGTGCCATCGGGTTTCTCGGTAGCAGCGCCTGGCTCAATCATTATGCCCGGTCCGGTAGAGGCGCACCGGATGCTCGCCTTGACCCTACGCAAAGCCGTGGCAGGTCGCGTCCTCAATGAGATGTGGACCTGAAGCGCGATCGAACGACCCTCGCGCGCCGACGGCTAGGTGTCGTTTCCAAGACGCTTGTTCATATCGGCGCGAACCCTGGGCAATGGTCCAAAACTCTCCCGCCTTGCTCCATCGTCCCGCGCAGCGCCTGATGCCTCAAGGGACGCTTCGCTCTTTGCCCTTGACCCATCAGGCGCCGCCCGGGTTTGAAAAGGTGTCGGCTCCGGAAGAACATCGCTTTTTGATGTCCCACCAAAAGAACTGACCGGGATGGGTGGCGCAACGGTGGGAGTTCTTGCCGCTGGCTAGCCTGAGCAATGGTGATGGCTAGCGCAGCTCACACGAGCATGCGATGGCGCGACCTACTCTAAGTTCTTGTCTTTCCGCGCGGTTCGGGTCGCAACAAGATTCCATGTTGCTGAAGCGCGCTCTGGGAGGTCCCTGAGCGCCTCTCGTGGGTTAGCGACCCTCGCGCCACCATGTGCCGGAGACGGACAAAAGCAAAATGGCGAGGCCGAGGAAGCCGGCAAAAAGCGGTGTCCGATCGATCCCCACCAGTTCGCTGGCTTCAGACCTTTTGAGTCCGACCCAGTCGCTGCCAGCCATGGACCGTCCTGGCGTGCGAAGCAGGACCCTCGGCGGTGGCGCGCCCGGGCTGACCCGCCTCAGAGCGCCCCGGGTCTGGAGGGCGATCGGTTCTAACAGCGCCGTGGTGGAGGTGAGATCCCGCGCTTCCAGTGGATTTGCCGGGCCCACATGGCCAAGGGCGGTGAGGGTTCCGTCGCTCGCGCGATAAAGCCCCATGTCCGCCGCCTCGACGGATGCGCGCCAAAGGCCCGGAGCGGTCTCGGTGGGCTCCAGCACGATCTCCTCACCGGCGGGGGTGGTGAGGGTGATGGGCTCGATCTCATCGCCAAGGGTTTGACGCTCCACCACAAGCGTACCGGCGCCCGTGCTGATGCGCAGCGCTTCCTCTTCCAGCTCCGGCTCCTGCATGAGCCAGTGGGAAAGCCGGCGCATCAATGGGACGTGGGGACCGCCGCCCTCATAGCCGCGCGCCCAAAGCCAGATGTGATCTGACAACATCATCGCGACGCGACCATCGCCCTCGCGCGCCAGTACCAGCAGCGGGTTTTCCCGGGCCCCGGACATGACTGTTTCGCCGCTGAGGGCCATCGCCTCGATTTGCCGGAACCAGGGGCTCCAGTCGGGCGGTTCAGCTTCGCCCCCCGGAAGATCACGGGTCACAGGATGGCGTGCACCCCGTTCCGACACCGCGGGCCGGTAAGGCTCTTCGATGACCTCGCCCGTGGGTGCCGTGGGAAGCGCGACTGCAAGCGGCGTGTGGTAGACGGAGCGCGGTCCGGCGTAGTCCGGCCCGGCGGCAATGAGCACGGCCCCACCGTTCAGCACGTATTGGGCGATGTTGTCGAAATAGAGGGCCGGAAGCACATCCCTGCGCTGGTAGCGATCAAAGACGATCAGATCGAATTCGTCGATTTTCTGGCTAAAGAGCTCTCGGGTCGGAAATGCGATCAGCGACAGTTCGTTGATGGGTGTGCCGTCTTGCTTTTCCGGTGGACGCAAGATGGTGAAGTGAACGAGATCGACGGCCGCGTCCGATTTTAGAAGGTTGCGCCAGGTGCGCTCGCCCGCGTGCGGCTCGCCCGAGACCAGAAGGACGCGCAGATTTTCGCGCACGCCTTCCACGATGGCGACGGCGGTGTTGTTCACCTCGGTGATTTCCCCCTCCACGGGAGCCACCGAGAACTCGAAGAAGTTGTCACCGCCGTGTTTTATAGGGGCGGCCACCTCCACCGTTTCGCCAACGGCCACTTCGCGGGCCTCCACCGTCACGTCATCGGCTTTGATGAGGAGGCGCACAAGCTCCCCATCGGCGCCGTTGTCCTCCACGCGCAGCATGATCATCTGGATCGAATCCACGAGGCCGAAGCGGGGAGCGGCGACGATTTCGACCCGTCGGTCCCGTTCTCCCTCGCGACCCAGAATGAGACTGTGGATCGGCGCATCGAAGGGTGCGGTTTGGGGAACGTCGTGCACCTGGCCGTCGGTGACGAGGATGGCTCCGGCAATGCGTTCGGGGGGAACGTCCGAAAGGAGGTCGCCCAGGGGCGCGAAAAGGCTCGTGCCATCCCGGTCCGGGGCGGGGCGGTTAACGGTCACCGAGCGCACCTCGAGCCCCGGCGTTGCCTCAAGGCGTTCCAGAAGGCCTGCGGCCAGCGCATCCGAAGCGTCCGCCCGCCCCGCGGCCCGTTGGGACTGGGATTGGTCCACCACTACTGCAACGACACCGTCGAGGGGCTCGCGCACCTCACGCTGAATGGCAGGATTGAGGAGAGCAGCGGCAAAGAGGAGAACTGCAATCGCCCGCACAAGCGAGCCGCGCACGCGCCGAAACGCGCCAAAAGCCACGAGGGCGACGCCGACAAAGGCGAACGTGGCCACCAGCCACACCGGAAGGAACGGCGCAAGCCCCACCGTGGTATTGAACTCGCTCATTGCCCGAGGCGCTCCAAGAGTGCCGGGATGTGCACCTGATCGGCCTTATAATTGCCGGTCATGGTGTAGACGGCGATGTTGATCCCTGCCCGGAGCGCCATTTCCCGCTGGAAGGGGTCGTTGGGCACCGTGGGAAACATGTAGGCGCCGGAACCGGTGACGGCCCACGCGCCGGCCATGTCGTTGGCGGTGATCAAGATGGGAGAGACACCATCGCCAGCGCGGGCCGGTCGGTTCGCCGGCGACTGCGAGGTGATTTGCTCCACCCACAACGGCCCACCGGTCCAGCGGCCGGGAAAGCCCTGGAGCAGGTAAAACGTCTTGGTCAGCACATGGTCCTGGGGGACCGGCTCCAGCGCCGGAATGTCGAGGCCGTCCAGAATGCGACGCAGGGCCCGGGTGGCCGGCGTGGCGGATGCGCCGATGGCGGCGCTTGCCTGATCGCGGGTGTCGAACAAAATCGTGCCGCCGTTTTTCATGTAGGCGTCGACCTTCGCGATGGCAGCGTCGGACGGCCGCTCGGCGCTCTCTGTCACCGGCCAGTAAAGGAGGGGGAAAAAGGCAAGGTCGTCGGTTTCCAAGTTGACGGCCATGGGTTCGGCCGGCTCCACCGCGGTGCGGCGGGTTAGCGCCAGGGAAAGCCCCGTGAGGCCGGCGTGGCTCACCCGGTCCACCTCCGCGTCGCCGGTGGACACATAGGCAAGGCGCGTGCGCAGCGCCGCTTCCATGGCAAAGCGGGTGGCGTCGGAGTAGGTGGCTTCGTCGCTCTGGGCACGTGCTTGCGGGACGGCGATGCCCACCGATAGGCCCACGGCGACCATCGCAACGACCACCGAGGCAATCGCATTGCGCCGGCGGAACGCTCCCATCAGGAAAAGGAGCGCGATGGCGTCGACGAGCAAAAGCAGTGCGGCGGCCGTCATTAAGGGACCTCGTAACTCGGTCGGACCGTCACTTTGATAGGGCAAGATCTCGGCCCCTTCGAGGGCGCTGAAGTCGGTGGCGGACAAGACGTCGCCGTCATTGAGGAGATTTACAGCCCGAAATGCGCCATCCGCGCCATAAAGACCCGGGGGATGGGTGGGGCCAAGGTCCACCGGGCCGGGCGGTAGCGGTTCCACGAGCGGGCCCGGAGGCACGAGCCTTCCAAGCCCATCAAGGGTGCGATAGGGCGGCAGCGCCGGCCCCGTCTCAGCGCTGTTTCCGGTGGCGGTGGAAAGATCCACCACGCGGCGCAGCATTTCCAGAAAACTCCCCGACAGGGGAAGCGTCGACCAGGACGTGTCCGCGGTGACGTGAAAGAAAATCACGGCGCCCGAACCGATATTGCGCCCGGTGACGAAGGGGGTGCCGTCCGCAAGGGCCGCCCAGGTGCGCTCGGTGAGCGTGATGGAGGGCTCGGCCAGAAGCTGGCGCGTCACCGTGACGTCGTTTGGAACGTCAAGGCCGCCGAACGGACCGTCCTCATCGAATTCTGCCAAAGGTTGGGGGTCATCCCACGACAAGGTGCCGCCGAGGGTGCGTGCGCCCTCCCGCATGGGCACTGGAACAAGGTCATCCATGCCATCGGCGGTGCGCGGACCCGCAAAGCGCACAAGAACGCCGCCCGCGTTGATCCAACGGGCAAGGGCATCTTGGGTCACCGGAAGCAGCGTTCCCACATCAGACAAGATGATCACGGAGGTACCGGCGTCGATGAATTCGTCGATGGCGGTGGGAAGGTCTAGGGCGGTGGGCTCGCGTAGGTCTGCGGAGGGGGCAAGGGCTGCCCTGAGGTAGTGGAGGGGCGACAGGAGCGGCTGAGCAAGGTCCGCAGAGCCGCCGGAGATGAGCCCGACCGTGCGGCGACGGAACTTGTCGTCGAGCAGGCGAACCGCGGCTGCATTGCGGGTTCCGGCGATGGATACGCGCACCGCTTCGTTGCGCAGCTCGGTCGCCAGGGACAGATCAGCCGTCGCGGTGGTCTCGCCGATGCCGAACGACACCGGCGCCTCGGCCAGGATAAAGCCCTTGGCGTCCAGAACGCGCACGGTGCGAGAAACCCGGCCGGGGTCGCTGTCGGCGGAAAGCATGATGCTCATTCCTTCGGCGCCGGGTTCCACAGTGGAAATTCCGACAATTCCGCCGGCTTCCGGGGCGAACACGCGCACTGGAGTGGCGCTCGCCGCATCGAGCGCTGCAAAGAAGGCTGTGTCGTCTTCGCTACCGAGGCCATCTGCCAGCCATGCCGCACCGCCCATTTCCCGTTCGGCAAGGCGTTCGGCCAGAGCGCCCCGGCGGGCGGGCCACGGTTGTGGCGCGAGCCCCCGCAGCTCTTCGCGGGCCGACGCGGCATCGGTGCCCGTGAGGGGCGCATCGGGATTCGACGTGGGAAGGAGCACCACCGAACGGTCGGCGTTCTCGGCTTCGTCGATCAGCCGCTCGGCACGGGCCACGCGATCGGGCCAGTCGTTGGCGGCCGCGAAGGTGTCATCAATGGCAATGAGAAGCGGCCCTTCACCGATGGCAGCCGGCGCCTCCGGCCGCAGGATCGGCTGGGCGAGCGCAATGATGACGAGGGCGGCCAGTGTCAGCCGGATCAACATTAACCACCACGGCGTCTTTGAGGGCGTCTCCTCCCGCTTCATGAGGCGCAGAAGGAGCCGGGTGGGCGCAAAGGAAATGTCCTGGGGGCGTGGCGGCGTGGCGCGCAGGAGCCACCACAGCACCGGCAGCAGCAAAAGCGCCCAAAGGATCGCCGGCGCGCCGAACGCGAACGCTGTCATGGCGATCCCTTCAAACGATGCACCGGCGGCAGCGCGCCTGGGCCCTCAAAAGCCCAACGGGGAGCAGTGCGCGAAGTCGCCTCTGGCTGGTAGTCGGGTCCGTCATGCCGGTCCGTCTTCTCCTGAGAGGGCAGCGCGCAAGGCCAGGAGCGCTGGCGCCGCCGACACATCCGTGTGGTGCACGATGAGGTTTGAACCGAGCCGGCGCGCCTCAACGCTCAGTGATTCCTTATGGGCAGCCAGTGTATCACGATATCCGCTTGCCCAAGCCTCCGCTTTGCCAACCAAAAGCGCGATCCCCGATTCGGGGTCCACGAACCGGGTGCGACCATCGAAGGGGAAGCGCTCTTCCACCGGGTCAAGCACCTGAACGAGGTGGCTGCGCGCGCCCCTTGCCGAAAGGGTCTGAAACACCGGTCCCCAATCCTCCAGCGGATCGAGAAAGTCGCCGATGAGCACCACCTCAGCGTTGCGGCGCACCGATCCAAGGTGGGGAAGAGGCGCATCGGCATCGGTTTCCAGGAGATGCTCGGCGATGCGATCCGCCGCGTTCCGCTGGGAGGTGGGGGGTGGCCCGCCCAGCACGCCAATGCGTTCGCCGCCCCGACCCAGAAGGTCCGCAAGGGCAAGCAGGAGAACGACCGAGCGCTCCTCTTTGGAGGCGTTCGCCAGACGGGAGCGCGCCCGCATGGACGCTGTCCGGTCCACCCACAACAGGACGGTGTGGGCAGCTTCCCACTCCCGTTCGCGCACCAAAAGCATGTCGTCCCGGGCCGAGCGGCGCCAATCAATCCGCCGGGCCGGCTCGCCATAGTCGAACGGGCGAAACTGCCAAAAGGTCTCTCCGGGGCCCGCCCGGCGCCTGCCGTGCCATCCTGCCGCGACGGTTGCGGAAACCCGCTTTGCTTCCACCAGGAGGTCGGGAAGGTTCGCCGCCGCGGACTTTGCTGCGAGCATGACGTCCTGCGATTGGGCAGGCGCGGGCTCGGGAGGACGGCGGCGCAAAAACACCGTTAGAGGCGTCCGGCAAGTTCGGCGATGATCGCCTTGATGGTCTTTCCGTCGGCGCGGGCGGCGTACGTGAGCGCCATGCGGTGCTGAAGAACCGGCTCGGCCAGCGCAATGACGTCGTCACGCGAGGGGGCCAATCGACCATCAAGGAGCGCGCGCGCCCGGATCGCAAGCATCATGGCCTGGCTCGCCCGAGGGCCGGGACCCCACGCGATCTGCCCGGCAAAGTCTTCGTTGTCTTCCGGGCGTGCGCTGCGCACGAGGTCCAAAATGGCCTCCACCACGCTCTGACCCACCGGCAGCCGCCGCACGAGAGTCTGGATCTTCATCAGCTCGTCGCGGGTGAGAACCGCCCGGGGCTGGGTCTCCTCGATGCCCGTGGTTTCCAGAAGAATGCGCCGTTCTGCGTCCCGATCCGGATAAAGCACATCCACCTGCATCAAGAACCGGTCGAGCTGGGCTTCAGGAAGGGGATAGGTGCCCTCCTGTTCCAGCGGGTTCTGGGTGGCAAGGACGTGGAAAGGCGTCGGCAAGGTGTGGGCGTGACCGGCAATGGTCACAAAGCCCTCTTGCATGGCCTGGAGGAGGGCCGACTGGGTGCGCGGCGACGCGCGGTTGATCTCGTCCGCCATCAGGAGTTGCGCAAAAATCGGCCCTTTGATGAACCGGAAACTGCGCTCTCCGGCGTCGGTCTGCTCCAGCACTTCTGCGCCCAAAATGTCGGAGGGCATCAGGTCGGGCGTGAACTGAATACGGCGCTCGTCAAGGCCGAGCACCGTGCCGAGGGTGGCCACGAGTTTGGTCTTGGCCAGGCCAGGTACACCCACAAGCAGGGCGTGGCCGTTGCACAGGATCGCGATGAGCGAGCGCTCCACCACGTCGCCCTGGCCGAAAATGATGCGGTCCACCTCGGCTTTGGCTTTGCCGATCCGCTCCACCGCAGCCTCGGCGTCGGCCGCGAGGGCCTCGTCATCCTCCACGAGAACCGTCTCGTTCATCCAAGTCCCTCCAGAGGGGGCGGTCGGGCCCGCTGTGCGTGCTAAATTAAAGAGCAAGGAGCGGGCCGGCGTCGCCTAACCATTTGTCCATGGTTTGGAGCGCACCGGTGCCGTCGGTGGCGAGGGCAGGGGCGTCCAACGGCGTCTAAAATCGCCCATCGCAGAGCGCGATGCAACGGGGGTGTGTTGGTGGGTGAAGACGACGTGGAGGGTGGGGCTGGCGCCCTTTCGGGTCTCCTGACCCGCGCGGCGGCGCTGGGTGGCGGCGCGGCACCTGTTCACCTGTGGAATCCGGCTGACTGCGGCCCGATCCCCATGCGCATTTCCGCCGACGGCACCTGGCACTACAACGGCACACCCATTGGTCGGGAAAAAATGGTGCGGCTATTTGCGTCAATCCTGCGCCGCGAGCCCGACGGGCATTTCGTGCTGGTGACGCCGGTGGAAAAGGTCACCATCGAGGTGGAGGATGCGCCCTTCCAGGCGGTGGAAATGGCGCACGAGTTGGACCCGGCAGGCGATGACGTGCTCGTCTTCCGCTCCAATATGGGGGATGTGGTGCGCGCTGGGCCGGACCATCCCCTGCGTTTCCGGGTGGAGGCGGCCAACAATGGTCTTGTCCCCTACGTGCGCGTGCGCGGTGAACTCGATGCCCGTCTCACCCGCGCCGTGGCACTGGAACTGTCCGACTGTCTGGTGGAGCAGGACCGCGTCCTTGGCGTTCGAAGTGGCGGCGTTTTCTTCGCCGTGCCGCAGCACTGACGCCGGCTGGCGCGGAAACACCGCACCCGCCACGATGGACCGATGACACTAAAAATCTACCCAGCCCCTGAGGACGATCCGCTATTCGTGGATTTCCTTGCCCGGGCCGGCCGCCTTCCCGATACGCCCCTGGGCGCACCGCCCTCCCACGGGGACCTTGCGCCGGTCGACGAAAGGCCGGGGGCGGATGGCGCAAGGCCCAGGGATGCTGCCGTCCTTTTCGTCCTTGCCGCCGACGCGGAGGGGGAGTTGTCCCTCCTACTCACGGAGCGTGCAGCGCACCTGTCCTCCCACGCCGGCCAGGTGGCGCTTCCGGGCGGGAAAATCGAGACCGGCGAAACCGCTGTGGCGGCCGCCCTGCGCGAGGCTTCGGAGGAGGTGGGCCTCACCCCGGACGCATCGCGGGTGGTGGGCCTTGCGCCGCCCTACCTCACGCGCACCGGGTATCTGGTGTCGCCTGTACTTGCCGTCCTGACGCGCCAAGTACAGCTACAACCCGACCCCGGTGAGGTGGCTTCCACCTTCCTCGCCCCCTACCGACATGTCATGACGCTCGCCAATCACCGGGAGGTGGAGGTTGTGCGCGAAGGCTGGCCGCGACGCTATTTTGAGGTCATGGTCGGGCAGCGCCGGGTCTGGGGCGTCACCGCCGGCATCTTGCGAATGGTTCACGAGAAACTCCACAGCCCATGATCCGCGTCATCATCACGCAAATTGTCCTGTTTTTGCTGCCCTTCGTGGCGTTCTTCATCTATCGCGTGGCAACACGCGGCTGGACCGGGGCCCGCATCGCGGGTGTCGGCAAGGCGTGGTTCTATCTCTGCATTGCCGGCGGCTTTCTGGTGGTCTGCGGCTTTGTGGCGTTCGCTGTCCTGGGGGGGCAAAGCGAGGGGATTTACGTGCCGGCGCAATATCGCGACGGTGAGTTGATCCCAGGCGGCTTCCGCCCCCGCGACGATTGACGGTGGCGGATTTTTCCCTCCCATCCCCGTTTCTGCGCAGCCCGGCGCTGCGCGCCCTCCTCGAAGCAACCAACCAAAAAGGCGACACCCGGGTCGTCGGCGGGGCGGTGCGAAATGCCATCCTGGGCAAGCCGCCCGGGGACGTCGACCTCGCCACCATCCTGCGACCGGAGCAAGTGGCCGAGACATCCCGAGCCGCCGGCTTCTCGGTCTACGAGACCGGCCTTTCCCACGGCACGCTCACGGTGGTTGTGGATGGACAGCCCTTTGAGGTCACCACCCTTCGCGAGGACGTCGCCACCGATGGGCGCCGCGCCACCGTCCGCTTCACTGAGAGCTGGGCCAAGGACGCCCACAGGCGCGACTTCACCATGAACGCCCTTTACGTGGACGGGGACGGAAACGGCACTGATCACGTGGGTGGTTATGGGGACTGCCTCGCCGGTCGGGTGCGTTTCATCGGCGATCCGGTGGAACGCATCTTGGAAGATCACTTGCGCATCATGCGCTTCTTCCGATTTCACGCCCTTTACGGCGTCGGCGAGCCCGACCAGGCAGGGCTTGGGGCGGTGATCAAGCTCAAGGAGCATCTTGCCGATCTTGCTGCCGAACGGATCCTCCACGAACTGACCCGGCTGCTCGCGGCCGATCGGGCTGCGCCGCTCCTCGCCATTATCGCTGAGGAACAGATGCTCGATCCCTTCATTGCCCATCCCCTGGACGTAAGGGCGTATCGGGCGCTCTGTGCCGCCGAGCGCGCCGCCGGTCGGCCACCCACCGCAGCGCTCGGCCTCCTTTCCATCGTGGGGTTCGACGTCGATGCCTATGGCGCCATGTCGGTGCTCCTGAAATTCTCGCGGAAGTTGCGTAATCGCGGGCTGGCGGCTCTCAAGGCAGCGCGGGAAATGCCGCCCCGTTCGGTGCCCCATGTGCGCGATCTCCTCTACAGGCACGGGGCCGAAGCGTTCATGGACGGCCTGATGGTGGCGATCGCCACCGGGGCGTTCGTGGCCGATGTGCCCATCGTTCTCCAGGAAGCACGGCGTTGGAAGCGGCCAACGCTGCCCGTGGGTGGGGATGATCTGCTGGACCAGGGCGGTGCTCCCGGCCCCGCACTCGGCGAGCGCCTCAACAGCCTGGAAACCCTTTGGCGGCGCAGCGACTTTCGGCTCTCGCGCGAAGAATTGCTGGCCCACGACCGCGCCCATCTTGATGCCACAGGTTGAGCTTAGCTGTGGGGCGTTTGCGCCGGCCCTTTGACGCGCCCGCAAAGGTATGTGAGGCAATTTGTTAGGCCCAGTGGGCCGGGACCTCTTCGACAGTGGAGTAAATTGGCCATGACTGACGTCTCCGAGGCCGGGCAGAGTGCGCCGACGCCAGCCGACACCGCCGCCGGTAACTATGACATTCCGGAAGAGTGCGTGGTGAAGCGGGGCGGGGACTGGATGTTGATATCGCCCGTTCCGCCCAGTCTTGAGGCCGCAGCGGCGCGCTACTCTGTCGCCCAGCGGGCAACGCTGAACCGTATTGTCGGCCGGCCCCAGGTGCGCGAAGAGGTGCTCGGCAATCGCCTTCGGCCCGACCGCATTTGCATTGCCCTGGTGGGCGGCGAGGTGGCTGGCCTGATTTCGTACCGCATGGATGCGGAAGGCTCTGTCTGGCCTGATGCTCGCCGGTACCGCTCCCACTTCGGCGCCCTTTCCGGCACTGCGCGTTACTGGCTCACCCAGGCCACCCTGAAGCGCGGCCGCCCGGATGAACTCTACCTGGAGGGTTTTAAGGTGGATGCGATCGCCCGCGGTCGCGGCATCGGCACATCGCTCCTCCACTGGCTCGGTAATGAGGTGGTGCGGCGGAAAAAGCGGGCCTGGCGGACAGAAGCCAGCAGCACCGCCGATGCCGCCATGCGGGTCTACCAATCGGTGGGTGCGAAAATCATAAAAACCATCTCACTGGGTCCCCTCGGCTACGTCTTTGACCGTCACAAGATGGTGGTGCTGCGCTGGGAGCCGTCTGCCCAGAGCGTCAGTGGCGGCTGAGCGTCGCCGGGATGGGGCAGAGGCAGGTTGCTTGCCGGTTAGACCAGCACGCAGTCTCCGCGACAATCGTGTCGGGAATTCGACCTATTGTTGCCATTTATTGCCGTAATAATCAGCGTTGTTCGGAAGACATCATAGAGCGAATTGCCCGCGGCAACCTTTGCTATAGTTTAACTGTATCGCCATTGTTAAGTTGTGGAAAAGCTTCGTATATGCGCTGGCGGTCTCGACGACCTGGGCAAACACTTTAACGCGAAAGAAAACGTGATCGAACCGACAGAAACTGAGCCATAAAGCACCAAAATGTGCTGTGGCGTCACATATTTTGTGTTGATCGATGGTATACCAGAACAAATATTCGTTACGTGCCGCATGGGTATTTAACGGTCGGACTAAATGAACTACTTCAAGACCACGCTTCTCCTTGCAGCTTTAACTGCTGTATTCATGGCTCTGGGAGCTGTTATTGGCGGCCAGCAGGGTATGCTGATCGCCCTCGGCATTGCCGTGGCGTTGAACATCTTCTCCTACTGGAACTCCGATAAGCTTGTCTTGCGCATGCATCAGGCGCGGGAGGTGGATGCCCGCAGCGCGCCTGAGTACTATGGGCTCGTGCGGGAACTGGCGGCGCGGGCGCAATTGCCGATGCCGCGCGTTTTCATCCTGGATGAAGACCAGCCCAATGCCTTCGCCACTGGACGCAACCCCGACAACGCTGCTGTCGCCGCCACTCGCGGGCTCCTCAACAAAATGACGCGGGAGGAGGTGGCCGGCGTCATGGCGCACGAACTCGCCCATGTGAAGAACCGCGATACGCTCATCATGACCATCACGGCGACCATTGCCGGCGCCATCTCGATGCTTGCGAACTTTGCCTTCCTGTTCGGCCGCAATCGCGGCAATCCCCTGGGGATCGTGGGGGTCATCGCGGCCATGGTCGTCGCGCCGCTCGCTGCCATGCTTGTGCAAATGGCCATCAGCCGCACCCGCGAATATGCCGCTGACAAGCTCGGCGGAGAGATTTGCGGACAGCCATTGTGGCTTGCCAACGCCCTGGCCAAACTGGAGAGCGGGCGGGCGATTCCCAATCAGGAGGCTGAGGCGGTGCCAGCGACCGCACACATGTTTATCGTCAATCCGCTCTCGGGTGTGCGTTTGGACAACTTGTTTTCCACGCACCCCAACACCCAAAAACGCATCGCTCGGCTGCGGGAGTACGCCGCTGAGATGGGAGCGGTGCCATCGGCTGCCATGAACGCCACGCAATCCAAAGGGCCTTGGGGTGGTTCGAGCAACGGCGTCAGCGATCGGGCCGGAACTGGACAGCGTAACCGGCGGCGCGGACCTTGGAGCTGAGGGCCAGCGGGAAGACCGCAAGAGTATTCTTCGCCTTGGTTCGCGACTGTCGTCCCCGCACGTCAGCAGCTCCTTCGAACGACGGTCCGTGAGCACGGTTCCCAGACGCTCGGGGCGTCCCCTCTGGCTTTCCCGCCGCGACGCGAGCGCCCGGGCGCTTGCGGCAGAGTGGGTGTTTGACGTGTGCGATGCGGGGTATGCCATGTCCGCCGTGCTGGATGAGGGTCCGCCGGGGTATGTGGCGCAAAGGGACGCCGCCCTTGCCCGGGCCATCTTGCGCACGACGGTTCGCCGGCGCGGCGACATCGACCATGTCCTTTCCGGCCTCCTGGCAAAACCCCTTCCCCGGCGGGCGGCCATGGCGCGGGCGGTGTTGCGCACGGGCGTGGCGCAGCTTTTGTTCATGCGCCAGCCCGACCATGCGGCGGTGGGCGAATCAGTCGCCCTCATGCGTCGTGGCGGATCGACGGGTGGTTTTGCAAAGCTCGGTAACGCCGTGTTGCGCAGGGTCGCGAGGGATCGGGCCGAAATCCTGGAAAAACTTCCCGTGGCGGCAAATACGCCCGGCTGGCTTTTCCGGCGCTGGGCGGACGCCTACGGAGAAGACGCCGCCGCCGAGATCGCTGCCATCCATCGCGAGGAACCACCCCTTGATCTTTCTCTCATGCCCGGCACCGAGCCGCCGGAAGGCGCCGTGCCGCTGCCAGGCGGTGGAGCCCGGCTGAAGTCCGCGGCCGTGGAGGGCATTGAAGGCTATGGCGAAGGTCACTGGTGGGTGCAGGACTTTGCGGCCCAACTTCCCGCGACCTTGCTCAGTGCCGCCCCGGGGATGACCGTTGCCGATCTTTGCGCTGCGCCGGGGGGCAAGACCATGCAGCTTGCCGCGGCAGGAGCCCAGGTGACAGCCGTGGAAGTGGATGGAACGCGGGCAAAGCGGTTGATGGAGAACCTGGAGCGGACCGGCTTGAAGGAGAATGTCGCGCTGGTGGAGGCCGACGCCCGCACCGTTTCAGGCACCTTCGATGCGGTGCTCCTCGACGCGCCGTGCTCGGCAACGGGCACGCTACGGCGCCAGGGGGACGTCGCCTGGTCAAAATCCGAAGACGACATCAAGGCCCTTGCAACCCTTCAGCAAGAGCTGATTTCCCACGCCACCGGTCTGTTGCGGCCGGGTGGAGTGCTGGTGTTTGCCACCTGCTCGCTGGAACCGGAGGAGGGAGACGGGCACCTTTCCTTCATTGGCGAAGAGCTACCACAGTTGGAGCTTGACCCCGTCGGCGAGGGAATAGCGGCGGCGTTTGCGGACGAGAAGGGAGTGATTCGCACGCTCCCCCACCAAACCATCTGCGATGAACCTCCCATCAAGGGCCTCGACGGTTTCTTTGCCGCCCGCTTCCGGCGGGTTTGAGCGCATTTGCGCAGAGGCGTTGCCCTCAGCCGTCATGGGCGCGAGAACGTAACCGCCATGAAGCGACCACCCAGTCATAGGCCGGCAGGCGGACCCAACATGTCGGCCGCCATCGGGTGGCGCTGATGCAGAAGAACACATCGACCACGCTCATCAACCTGGCCGCGCTCGCAGCTCGCCGGGCGGGGGTCATCACATTGGAGCAAGCCGGCGCGGCCCTTTGGCAACGCCAGCTCTCGGGGACGCCCTCCCGCATCCTGTTTGCGCCGGAAACCTTGCTCACCAGCGATCCCGGTGCGGCGGAAAACATCTATGCGGGGGTGTTTGCGCTGGCCGGAGACACTGTCGATGTGGCTGGCGATTCGCCCTTTTCGATCGTGCCGCCGACGGCGCGGTGGGCAAGGGCGCTCCACAGCTTTGAGTGGCTCATCCACCTGGAGGCCCACGCGGGCGAGTTGTCCGCCGTCAACGCCCGCGCGCTCATCGAGGAGTGGATTGCAGCAAAATCGGCCAGTAGCAGTGCGGCCCAGGCCCCGGACGTGGTCGCCAGGCGGGTCACGGCTTGGCTGGTGGAATCGCCACTCCTGCTCGACGGCGCCAAAGCGCCCTTCAAGCTTGCCTATATGCGCTCGCTCGGACGGCAATTGCGCCGGCTTGAACGGGTTTGCGGGCGCCTTCCCCATGGGGTGGCGCGGGGCGAGGTGGCTTGTGCCCTTTGCCTTGCCGGGACGGTGATTGCCGACCAATCGCGTCTCCAGCGTTGGGCGCTCGCGGTGCTGCGGGAGACCCTTGATGCGCAGGTTCTGCCCGATGGCGGCCACGCCACACGGAACCCGGCCGCCCTATCAGCTTTGCTGACGGCCGTTCTTCCCCTGCGCGAGGCCCTTCAGCGGCGCCAGCAAGCGGTTCCGCAAGGCCTCGTGGCAGCCATCGACCGCATGCTTCCGATGTTGCGCTTTCTGCGCCATACCGACGGCACCCTCAGCGCGTTCCACGGCGCCGGTTTTGAGCCCGCGTCGCGCATCACCTCAATTCTCGCCTGGGACGACGTCAGCGGGCGGCCAAGCGATAACGCTCGATATAGCGGTTTCCAGCGCCTTGGCGCCGGCGATAGCGCCGTCCTCTTCGACACGGGAAAGACGCCCGCGCCGGGGTTTGCCGCGGCCGCCCACGCAAGTGCCCTTGCATTCGAATTATCCCATGGCGGGTTTCGCCTTGTGGGCGGATGCGGCGCGCTCGGCAACGCGCGGCCCGGCTGGGAGAGCGCCGCAAGGGCAAGTGCAGCGCATTCGACGCTAACCCTTGCGGATCGATCGTCGGCGAAGATTCTCGCCCTCTGGCCTCTTTCGGCAATTTTGGGCCCGGTGCTCTACCGGGGACCGCGCGAGGTGATGGTGGAGCGGGAGGGCCGGTTCGCCCGCGCCACCCACGACGGCTACCGGGACGAGTTCGGCGTCGTCCACGAGCGCACCTTGTCCCTATCGGAAGATGGGCTCTGGCTAGACGGCACGGATAAGCTTATCGGCGAGGGAAAGCTCGCAGCGGCAGCCTTCGCCCTTCGCTTCCACCTTGGTCCGGACGTCAAGGTGCGGCGGGACAAGGCAAGACGCAACGCCATGCTGCGCTTGCCCGATGGGTCCCTGTGGCTCTTTGCGGTCGACGACGGCCCGCCGCTGGAACTTGAGGAAAGCATCGTCCTTGCCGCCCCCAGGGCCTTGAAGCGCACGGTACAAATCGTCATTCCCGCCAATACGCTCACCGACGACGTTGTGCGTTGGCACATTGCCCGCCACGCCGAGCCGCTGAGCGATGGTGATGACCCCGGTGACGGGGCTGCGCAAACCGTGGAGCGCCCATGAGCGAACAACCCACCGATCGCCCCGTGCGGCGCGCCCTTTTGTCGGTGTCGGACAAGACTGGGCTCGTGCCCTTTGCAAAGCGCCTTTCGGCCCTGGGGATCGAGCTGGTCTCCACCGGGGGCACCGCCCGCGCCCTCAGCGAAGCGGGGCTCGACGTGGTGGAGGTCGCGACGCTCACGGGCTTTCCCGAAATGCTTGAAGGACGCGTCAAGACGCTCCATCCGGCCATCCATGGCGGCCTCCTCGCCGACCTTTCCAAGGACGCCCACCGTCAGGCGCTCAATGGGGCAGGGATCGCGCCCATCGGCCTTGTGGTATCAAGCCTTTATCCCTTCGAGAATGCCTTGGCGGCCCGCAAAACGCCCGGCGAACTGGTGGAAACCATCGACGTGGGCGGCCCCACCATGACGCGGGCGGCGGCCAAGAACTTCGCCCATGTGGCCATCATCGTTGATGAGGCGGACTATGGTGCCGTCGCTGATGCCCTGGAAGCGTCCGAGGGCGTGGTGCCCTTCGCCCTCAGGCGCCGGCTCGCGGCGAAGGCTTTTGCGCGCCTTTCCGCTTACGATGCAGCCATCGCCGCGTGGCTAGACGGTGAGACGGCAACAGATAGCTGCAACGTTGACCATACCGTTTGGCGATCCTTCGGCGGGCGGCGACTGTCGGCGATGCGCTACGGCGAGAACCCCCGCCAAAGCGCTGCTTTTTATGGGCAAACCGGCGCCGGGCTGGCGGGCGCGCGGGTGGTGCAGGGCAAAGCGCTCTCCTACAACAACTTGGGCGATGCCGATGCCGCCTGGACCGCGCTTGCCGATTTTTCCCAGGGGCCGGCCGCCGTCATTGTCAAACACGCCAATCCCTGCGGTATCGCCGAGCGGGCATCCCTTTCAGAGGCCTATGAGGCCGCCCGGCGCTGCGATCCGGTTTCGGCCTTTGGCGGCGTGGTCGCGTTGAGCCGTCCCCTGGACGGTGCGAGCGCGAAGGCCATCGCCGCGATCTTTACCGAGGTGGTCATTGCGCCGGACGCTGATGAGGAAGCCCTGGCGATCCTTGCGCAAAAACCTTCGCTCCGGGTGCTCCTTGCCGGTGACTTGCCTGACCTTGGGGCCATGACCGCCCGGACCGTTTCCGGCGGTTTCTTGGTGCAGTCCGGAGACGACGGGGCCCTTGCAGACGGCGCTGGTGAGGTGGTCACCAAGCGCGCCCCCAGCGTCCAGGAATGGGCCGACCTGCGCTTTGCCTGGCGCGCTGTGAAACCGGTGAAGAGCAACGCCATCGTGTTTGCCAAGGATGGTGCCACCGTGGGGATCGGCGCCGGCCAGATGAGCCGCGTCGATGCCGCCCGCATCGCCGCCTGGAAGGCCGCCGATATGGCGAAAAAGGCTGGCGAAAGCAGCCCCAGGACCGTGGGCGCAGTGGCGGCCTCGGACGCCTTCTTTCCCTTTCCCGATGGGTTGGAAGTGATTGCAAAGGCGGGCGCAACGGCGGTCATCCAGCCCGGTGGGTCACGCCGGGACGCGGAGGTCATCGACGCGGCCAACGCCCACAACATGGCCATGGTGCTCACCGGCATGCGCCATTTCCGCCATTAGGCGTTCGGTGTCTCATTGGCGGCGCAGGTCGTTGCACGCCACCGGTCCAAATCCGCGAAACCAGGCTTTCCTGCACGGCTCAGCGCTGGCAGGTGCCGCAGTAGAAGGTGGACCGGCCCGACTGGGTGAGCCGCTTGATCACGCCGGCGCAGGTGCGGCGGGGGCAGGGCTCTCCTTCGCGGCCGTAGACCGCAAAGCTGTGCTGGAACCGGCCCAGCGAGCCGTCCGCCGCCACGTAGTCGCGCAGCGATGACCCGCCGGCGTCGATGGCCTCTTTGATCACCGACAGTATGGCGTCGGTGAGGATGCTGACGCGGCGGCTTGGACCGCCATCGCGCCGCACGATGGTTCCGGCAAGCCGTCGCGGTGAGAGCTTTGCGCGCCAAAGCGCTTCGCACACGTAAATGTTGCCAAGGCCGGCGATGATTCGCTGGTCGAGAAGCGCCGCCTTCAAAGGCGTCTGCTTACCGGTGAGCGCGGCTGCGAGGCGATCGTCCGTGAGGGCGCCGGCGACGGGTTCCACGCCAAGGTGGGCAAAGTAAGGGTGAGTTGGGAGTTCGCCGGCCCGCGCCAGCGTCATGAAACCGAACCGGCGGGGGTCGTTGTAGATGATCTCGCACGTGGGCAGCAGGAAGCGAACGTGGTCGTGGGCGGCGAGTTTTCCCCTTTCGTAGGCGAACGTGCCGATGGGCTCGCTGCCCTCCACGCGAAACGCGCCCGACATCCCCAGATGCATGATGAGAGCGGATCCGTCGTCGAGGTGTGCCACCAGATATTTTGCCCGACGGGCCAACGTGGAAACGCGGCGACCCGAGACCCGGGCGGCAAAGCCCTTTGGGAATGGAAAGCGCAGGTCTGGCCGCGCCAGGACCACCCGGCGGATGGTGGTGCCCTCCATCACCGGCGCAAGCCCGCGACGGACGGTTTCCACCTCCGGAAGCTCAGGCATGGAGCACCTGTGACGCCAGTCGCCATGGAGTTGCGGGGCGCTTGGCGTTAGGTCTCATGGATCACAGCGGGAATTTCCACCATGGGCGAGGCGTCCTTCGGCTTCAAAACCGTTCCGGTCGAGGAAAAACAGGGCCTCGTCAACAACGTCTTTGAAAGCGTCGCAAGACGCTACGACATCATGAACGACGCCATGTCCGGCGGTCTCCACAGGCTGTGGAAAGATGCCATGGTCTCCTGGCTTTCGCCGCCCCGAAGTCCCCAAGGGCCCTATGTGGTGGCGGACGTGGCGGGCGGCACGGGTGATGTGGCGTTCCGCGTGGCGCGGCGCATCGAACGGCACGGGCGCGTTGTGGTCTGCGACATCAACGAAGAAATGCTCACCGTCGGTCGCGACCGCAGTGGGCGTCGGCTGCGGCCCACCACGCCCTGCCATTTCGTCTTGGGCAATGCCGAAGCCCTGCCGCTGCCCGATGCGAGCGCGGACGCCTACACCATCGCGTTCGGGATCCGGAACGTCACCGATCGGCAACGGGCCCTTGAAGAGGCGTTTCGCGTCCTCAAGCGGGGCGGCCGCTTCTTGTGTCTGGAGTTCAGCCGGGTCGACGTGCCGGTGATGGAGCGTGCCTACGACCTTTATTCGTTCAACATCATTCCGGCCATGGGGCAGGCCATCGCCGGCGACGGCGAGCCTTACCGCTATCTGGTGGAGTCCATTCGCACCTTCCCCAACCCCGGCCGGTTTACCGCCGAGATCGAATTGGCAGGATTTTCCCAAGTCTCGGCTCGCCTCCTCACCGGCGGTGTTGCGGCCATCCATTCGGCTTTCAAGATCTGATGGCACTTGGCGCGTCTTTGCGACTGTTGCACGCCAATTTCGTTCTGGCGCGCGAAGGCGTGCTTGCCATCTTGCCCACCCAGGACGCGCCGGGACCGGTCAAGCTTCTGGTGCGGCTCGGTCGGCTGGTGGAGCGGCGCAGCGCCCAGCGCAGCGATATGGCTGCCCGTCTGTCTCGCGCCCTTGATCGGCTCGGCCCATCCTACGTGAAGCTTGGCCAGTTCCTGGCCACGCGCGCGGATGTGGTGGGCGAGGAGGTGGCCAGTGAACTCGCCAAACTCCAGGACCAGGTGCCGCCCGTGCCTGATGCGGAGGCGAAGGTGGCCATCGAGCAAGCCCTCGGCGCGCCGGTGGAGAACTTGTATGCCGAGCTGGGCGAGTGCGTGGCCGCGGCCTCCATCGCGCAGGTCTATTGGGCGCGGCTGACGGACCCCGCCGGCGAGCGCAAGGTCGCCGTAAAAGTACTGCGGCCTGGGGTGGCCCGGCGCTTCGAGCGCGACCTTGAAAG
>JBCCYN010000068.1:0-22905 GCA_039189655.1 Pseudomonadota bacterium
GATGGCTCTCAGACAATAAAGAGGAGCTGTAGTTCCGAACTCCATCGGACGTTCGGCCTCGGTTGGCAAAAACAAGTGCACGGGGGTAATTTCAGCCTGACAGGGGACAGCCCGCATGCCGAGGCACAGTCTGGCATTGAGGGAAGGTGAAGCGGCCAAAAAAGCGTCGACGGTTAGCCATAAGGGTCCGTTGCGCGCCGTTCAGCAGTCCGCAAATTGCCTCGCACATAGAAAAGCTCATCTCGATAGTGCTCAAATCCCGCGATTGGGATTGGAAGCAAAGAACCGAGGCACCGGGTTCCGTACCAGCCGTTCGAAGGCCATTAGGCCTTTTTTGCAGCCAGGTCTTTCATGATGAGTATGTTGCCCACTTGCTCTGCTATGTTGAGAAACTGCTGCGTATGAACGAGGAAGGCTCACTGTTCCTCAAGCGGGGTGTCTTTCCGCTCGCCGAGCTTGTTTCCGCAAGGCATGCCGGAAGAGAGCGATAATGCGCCAAGGGCAGCCAATCTTCGACCTGACGCCAACCTCGCCGACCGTGCGTCGGTGTTCCACCCCCTAACAGGTGTAAGAAACGGAGACCTTGAACATTTTTGGTCGCCTACCCTTTGGTGACCTGGTCGACATGGACGCCCTCGTCGACCAGCTCAATTGACATGTGTCGCGAATCCTCTCGGTACGTTTGGCCTCGACGCCGATTCATGCAACGCTCATCTACTGACTTGGAAGATGAATTCAGGATCAGCGCCGATGGGAAACCTCCAATGATCTCAACCGGATCGAGAACATTCTAACAGTTCTGCCAGTTCACGGCGCGACTATGGCTAGTTGGCGCTCGATCATCTCGGGTCGTGCCTCCAACCATTGGGCGAGCAACTCGCCGATCTGATCGGCGCGCGTGACGTACGACTCCAAGTATTCAAGGGGGTCACCAAAGGAGCCTGGATCTTTCGTAACGTTCTCAATAATTCCTCGGGCGATTACAGCCTTGCCCCAACGTGATATGGCGAGTTTTGCGTCGTGTATCGCGGCGTCTTGATAAGTTCGCCCTTTCTCAGTCGGCGCGCGCTTCGCCTTACTCTTGATCTGGTAGTCCCATCCGCCGATGGTCAACACATAGGCATAGCCATACAACATAATGTAGGCGTGCCATTCGCCTCGATTGTTGGCTTGTTTCACTAAGTAGTTGAAAAGCGCAATCTCGTAGCTCACGAATTCAATAGCCATGATCACAATATTGACCCGGCTCGCGAACCGCACAAATGCTTCGCCAACGGCGGGACCGGCTCGCTTCGCTACTTCCTCAAGCGCTTCACGGCCGATCCGTTTTCCGATCCGTTTCCAGGTGGCTTCGCTGGGACCGAAGTGTATGGTACCTGCAAACTCGATTTTGCCTTCGGGTGCTGCGGCAATTTCTTCCTTCGTGGCACCACCCCAATCAAGGAGCAATGAGTAGGGTAGATTGAACTTTCCTTGCACCGCAAAGGGGCAAGGATAATCGGCCGATATGGCAATTTCTACCTCCAGCCACTCAAAGATCGACATATTAATTTTCGCAGCGGCCATCTCGCCGCCGATTTTTTTCATGTCGCCTTTGATTACACCTTCTTCGAACTTGCGTAGATCGTTTGTCGTCCAAGAAGATTCTAGCTCCATCTTGATGGTTTCGGTGATGGCGGCTTCGATTTTTCTACCTAATTTTCCATCACCCGGAACAATTGCATTCCCCGAGCCGAGCGTACTCTTTGCCTGATTTTTTGCGCCTCGCACGGCGCTACTAGCGACTTTTACTTCGCCGACACCTTCGAATGAAAATTTATAGGCCATGGCGCCAAATTCTTTCTCGTTACTCTCGAATTTGGCGAGGTTAAACTTTATTACTGTGTTTGGGGGAACGACATTTGTCGCTTTTCCAATGTGTTTGAAATACCCCTTCAGCACCGGAATTGGCCAAAGCGTTCGCACAAAGCTTGACGGCATCGGCTTATCTTTTGGTGGTGCCGGCCTGTCGACATTGGGGGGTGGCATGCCGAGGATGACATTTTCGGCGTGTTTGTTCATAAACCGGATCGTCTCACCCGTCGGAGCAATGCGATCTGGAGGGATTTCCTTTAAATCGTACTTTGTTCGAAAATCTGCGATTTGGCGCATCATTTCATCTGAATATTTGCCGGTAAGGGGCAGTTCTGACTCCACATCAAACCATCCGTTACGGCTGTAGTAGTTTAAGAAAATTTGTAGGCTAGAGACGTCAATGTCTTTGTTCGGTGCGCCGTTTCCCACTGGTGCCATAATCTCAATGGAACTCATGATGACCCTCGTTGGTATGTTCTGATCTTCGCCCGACACGCTTTTTGGACGCGCGATGGGCGGCGCAAAATTTTCGAAACAGATAACAATTTGGCGCGGCAGGACCGCCCTTCGGCAAGGAGATCGTTCAGCGTAACGTCGGATTAAAGGCCTGTTACAATATTGAAACAATCGAAATTATGCAGATACTTCTGCTGATCTCCACACAATCGCACTACAACTTGCGATAGAATCAACCTTAGACTGATAATACTTTGAAAGGCGGGCTAAGACTGCATCCAGCAAAATTACGAGAGCCTCATTCCCTCAACCTAATATCGATTCCCAAAGCTCGGATATATGCAATAATTATAAACCATCCCACATCTATAGAATCTCTCCATTGTGTATAACATACAAATATCAAGTATTGTTGAATATAAATACTTTTATGTACTACCTGTAATGCTTCAGGCTAAACTGATACTGAAGTATTGGTAAATGAGTGATTGCAAGCGACTGGCTGTATCCCAACGTCGGGTAACCCAAAACCCTGTTGGCGAAAGGACTAGCTACTAGACCGTCGGAATGGCAGCATGGGATCGCTGCAATTGCCGCGGCCTAAAGATGGGCGCAGAACCAACGCGATACCGCGCAGCACCCTCCTCCCTCCTAGCAGCTCACCCGGCCTTTCCGGTGCGAGGTACGCAGCCGGCCGTGCAAGGCCCTCCCGTGATCCTGCAGCGGCTTAGGCACTAATGGGATCGCGCGACCCGCTGCGTGAACTTGTCCGTCCAAGGTCTGAGCGGCTTCTAGATCAGGCAATGCGCGCCGCCACCGTCCCGCGAAATTCCCACCAAAAGGCGCAAAAATGACGAATCTCCTTTGGCATTGCATTTGACATTCTATCTGGCATACCAGTAGATGTGCCAGTATGAAGTTGGTTGAGCCGTCCCTTTCTGAGCAGACCTACGAAACCCTCCGTGAGGCGATCCTCACGGGTCGTATCCCTGGCGATACGCTTTGGTCTGACCGCGAAATCGCAGCGCGAATGCAGTTCTCCCGCACGCCGATCCGCGATGCCGTTCAGCGGCTGGCAGCGGAGGGACTTGTGGAGGTCATCCCGCGTCGGGGCACCCGCGTCCTGCCTTTGCGCACGGAGGATGTTCGCGAGATCCATCAGATCGCCCGGGCGCTGGAGCTCGAAGCGGCAACGATCATTGCAAGGCTACCCGAGCGCGACCTCTCCGCCATCGAGGCGGCGGTGATCGGCATGGAAGAAGCCATCGCGCGCGCCGATAGAGAGGAATGGGTTGTTGCCGACGCCGCCTTCCACCACGCCGTTGTTCACGGCTGTGGAAACGGCCGGCTCGCACGCCTTTATGATGCCCAGCGCTCGCTAACAGACCGAGCCCGTTACTTTGCGCTCTACTTGCGCGAACTGCCGGTTCGCTCGGCCGAAGAACACCGCGAGATGCTGAATGCCATCAAGGTTTGCGATGCCACTCGCCTCGCAACGCTTTACCGCGAGCACTGGGACCGGACCACCAAAGAGCTGCTCGAACTTGTCGAACGCCACGGGACCACAGTCCCCGTCAAAGCACAATAAAGGAGGAAAACAATGACCTTTTCGAAGCTAGCGATGGCGCTGCTTGCTGCCGCGGCGATTGCCCTACCGGCGAGCGCGGCCGACGTCACGATTAAGGTTGGCACCGTCGTTTCCGGCGACCATCCGGAAAATGTCGGTGCGCGGGAGTTCAAGCGTCTCGTCGAAGAACGCTCCAACGGCGACATAGAGGTCCGTGTCTTTACAGATAGCCAGCTTGGCAACCAGCGCGAAATGGTCGAGCAGCTGCGTTCGGGCACACTGGAAGTCACCTGGGTCACCACCGGCTTCTTCGGCTCTTGGGAGCCGGTTCTTGGCACGCTAGAGATCGGCTACTTATTCGACGATCGGGAACATGCGTTCCGAGCATTCGACGGCGAACTGGGTGATGCCGTTGCTGAACTCGTGGAGAACCACGGCGTCGAGCTCTTAGGCTACTACGAGGCTGGAATGCGCCACCTCACCAATTCCGTGCGGCCGGTCAATTCGGCCGAGGACATTGCTGGTCTGAAGATCAGGACGCCCCGGGCCACCTACCACCTGAAATCGGTAGAGGCGATGGGCGCAAACGCAACGCCAATGGCCTTCAACGAACTCTACACAGCCATGGAGCAAGGCGTCGTTGACGGGCAAGAAAATCCCCTCTCCAACATCTATAATGCCCGCTTCTCGGAGGTGAACGATCACCTGGCACTCACTGGGCATCTACACCTCACCCACATGGTGCTTTACGCCCAAGACCTGTGGGACGAACTCTCACCAGAACATCAGGAAATCGTTCGGCAGGCGGTCATCGACAGTGCAAAAGTTCAGCGTGACAAGGTGGCATCCGACGATGCGTCACTGCTATCAGAACTTGAGGGCCAAGGGATGCAAGTAACCCGCCCTGACCGCAAAGCGCTTGCAGAAAAGGTCGCACCGCTGCGCGAGGAGGCCGTTGCTGAGTTTGGCGGTGGCGCCGAACGCCTCCTCGATCTTGTTGACCAAGCACGCGCCACCAACTGACGTGACCATTACCCCATCCAAAACCATCGCCAGGCTCACCCGAGCCGAGGCGGTGGTGGTCGACGCCATCGGCTGGCTGCTGATCCTCATGCTAGCTGGTGTTATCGCGGTCGTGTCGTTGCAGATCGCCTCGCGCTACCTCCTCGACGTCTCCCTCATTTGGTCGGAGGAGGTGGCAAGGCTTTTGTTTATCACGCTGATCTTCCTGGGTGGCGCCCTTCTCGCCCGCGGCCGCGAGCACCTTGCGGTGACCGCATTTGTGGATTTGTTGCCCGCGCGCGCTCGACACCTTGCCGATGGTTTCGTGGCGGGAGTGGGCCTTGTTTGCGCGAGCTATTTGGTGCGTGGGGCCTGGGCAACGCTGATGCGCGAATGGGATCAGCTAACGCCCGGGCTCCAATTCCCCATGGGCGTCGTCTTCACCATCGTCTTCGTTGCCTGCGTGCTCATGGCAATGTGGCTTGCGCTGAGCCTGATGAAAAGCGCTCGGGCGGCCGTGCTCAATCTGCCGCACCACCGAACCGGTTCAGGACGGGCCAGCTAGAGGCGCCAGGACGGGTTCCATTGACCACGCTCGCTCTCCTCTTCGGCGTCTTCTTCGCCCTTCTCCTGGTGGGCACGCCCATCATGTTCGCACTTCTTGCGGCAGCGTTGGTGGTCTTGTCGTCCATCGATCTCCTGTCGCCGCAACTCGTCCTCCAGCGTATCTATGCCGGCCTCGACAGCTTCCCGATGCTCGCCATCCCCCTCTTCATGGCGGCGGGCGCGCTCATGGAACGGGGCGGTATCTCGCGCCGCCTCGTCAACTTCTCGTCCTATCTCGTTGGCTGGGTGCGGGGCGGCCTTGCCCATGTGGCGGTCATCGCATCGACATTCTTTGCCGGCATTTCAGGCTCGGCTGTGGCCGACACCACGGCCATCGGCTCCACCATGATCCCCATGATGAAACGCCGGGGCTTCGATCCCTCGTTCGCCGCCTCCGTCGTTGCAGCCTCCGGCGTCAATGGACCGATCATCCCGCCGTCCATCCCCCTCGTCCTTTACGGCGTCATCTCCGGTGTCTCCATCGGCGCGCTCTTCATGGGAGGGATCGTGCCTGGTCTGATGATGACGGTGGGCTTGATGATCCTCATCTATGTGAAGGCGAGCCGGGGTGCTTGGCAAATTGAGACCGAGCCGTTTTCGATCCTTGGTCTCGCTCGCTCCTTCGTTGGAGCGCTCGGCGCGTTGGTGATGCCCGTCGTCATCGTCGGCGGTATCCTAGGCGGGATCTTCACCGCGACGGAGGCTGCGGCAGTCGCCACCGTCTACGCACTTCTTGCGGGTCTCTTCTTATACCGCGAGCTTTCCTTTCGCGAGTTGCCGGCGATATTGCGCCAGGCTGCACTCAATACGGCGGTCGTCATGGTTATCGTCGGCGTGGCGAACCTTGTGGGTTATGTGCTGACCATTGAGCAAATCCCGCAGGCCCTCTCGGATTTCTTCTCTGAGGCGATCTCGGACGCTCTGGTGCTGCTTCTTGTGATCAACCTTCTCCTCCTTGTGGCGGGCTGCTTTCTCGATGGAGGTTCGGCGATCATCGTTTTCACGCCCGTACTCCTTCCCGTCACCAACGCCTTCGGCATCGACCCGGTGTTCTTCGGCGTGATGATGACCGTTAACCTGATGATCGGCACCGTGACGCCTCCGGTGGGCTTATCCCTCTACATCGCTGGTGGGATTGCACAAATCTCCATTGGTCAAATCTGCCGCGCGATCCTTCCGTTCCTCGGAATTCACCTTGCGGTGCTTCTCCTCATTACCTTCTTTCCCGACCTCGTCCTCACCATCCCCAACGCGGTTTACGGCAAATAAAGGCTCCCAGAATGGCGACGAAAAATGCAATCCTCATGGGCACACTGGGTCGCTACGCGGATCGCTTTCACACCTACCAACCGGAGCGCTCCTTCGCCGAACGGGTCGAAATTGCAAAGTCCATTCCCCGCACCGACGGCATCGAGCCAGTCTATCCACAGGACCTGGGCCACGACGGGGAAAATGTCGGCCTCGTGACCACCAGCGGCTTTGCCGTCTCGGCGGTCAACGTCAACCTAAAGGGCGAAGACTTATTCCGCGCTGGCTCCGTCACCAATCCGGACGAGGGCGTGCGCAAGCAGGCGATCAAGTACATGCAGCGGGCGATGGACTTGGCAGTTGACCTGGGCGCTGAAATGATCAGCGTATGCCCGCTCATCGACGGGTCCGATCACGCCTTTCATGTGGATCATATGAACCAGTGGCGGTGGGCCATCGACTGTTTTGGCGAAGCCGCGAACCATCGCAGCGACGTGCGCGTGTCCATCGAATACAAGGCCTACGAGGTGCGCAACCGCATTGTTCTGCCTTCTATGGGCAAGACGCTACACCTGTGTGACCGTGTCGGCGCAAAAAACCTTGGCGTCACGATGGATGTGGGCCACGCCTTCATTGAGAATGAAAGTCCCGCTGCTGAGTTGGTGACCGCCCACGAGGCCGGCCGGCTCTTCTATGTCCATTTCAACGACAACAATCGAGGTGCCGATTGGGACATGCCCGTTGCCTCGGTGAACCTTTGGGAGACCTTAGAAGTACTTTGGTACATGGATCGCGTCGGCTATGATGGGTGGATCGCCTACGACGTCTTCACCCGTGCCGGCAACGGGGCGGAGGCTATCGCCCACACCTTCGAGACCATGGAGGATCTTTCTGCGCTTCTTGCGAAAATCGGCCGAACCAAGTTAGCCGCGATGGTCGCCAGCGGGGATAGCGCGAGGACGACGCGCGACCTCATCAAGGCGCTCCTGTGAACGATTTGACCTGTTGCCGGAGCACTTTATGACGCCTGGCCTCGGCAGTTTTGCATTCCGCTGGTCGATGGGTTTTCGCGACCGAGTGCCACCCGCGCCGCTTTGTGCGATGGACCTGGTGGAGATCGCCGCCCAAGAGGGCTTCCAGGTGGTCCAGATTGCCGACAACCACCCGCTTCACCTTCTAGACGCGGAGCAGCTTACGCAGCTGCGAAAGGCGGCTAACGCAAACCAGATCACACTGGAGTTGGGGGCATCCGCTTGCGACCGCGAAACGGTGCAGCGCTATCTCGCCATTGCCGCCCGCATCGAGGCCCCCATCCTTCGCGTTGCCGTGGACAAGGCCGATGCGCAGAAGGATCTGGACGGTTTGGCCACAGAATTTGCATCACTCCTGCCCCGCGCCCGAGATGTGGGCTGCCGGATCGCAATCGAGAACCATTTTGACTTTCCCTCCCAACGCATAGCCGCACTCGTTGATCTTGTGGCCGACGATCACCTCGGCGTTTGCCTCGATGTGGCAAACTCCATTTGCGCGGGAGAATGGCCGATGGAGACGGTGCAGATTCTCGCCGAAAAGACCATCAATCTCCATCTTAAGGACTACGTGATCGCGCCCGATCCCTATGGCGTCGGCTTCCGGATCCATGGCGCCCCTTTGGGGACAGGACGCTCGGACTGCGCCGCCATCCTAGACGCACTTCAACGCCGGCCCATGAGCGTCATCTACGAACACTGGCTGCCGTGGCCCGGCAACTTCAACGACGCGCGCTCCGAGGAAGAGGCCTGGACCCGCCAAGCTGCAAAAACGCTTGGAGGACTGCTCGCTCCCGTTGGCGGTGGTGGGCAAGCAGATGCCGCCGCCTAGACGGTATTTCGCCGCCGCCATCGCGGTTCCTTAGGTGACCTCCTCTAGGTTCTTGTGTCACCGCCCGGTTCCAGCCGCATCATGATTCCCGGGATCTGACTGAGTTCCATGCGGATGTTTTTTTACAAAGTGAGCCGGAGATCCCACTTCGCGTATATCGCCCGGATCGGTGCGCAGAAGGCACCATGATCTTCAGTTCCGTCGCTTGCCCCGGTCGCTCAAGTAAAATGGAGAGGTAAGAACCGAGCCTGTTGTCCAGCTTGCCAAAAAAAACTTGCAAGACCGTCTCCCCAAAACCGGCATCGACCTTTTCAAGAAGATTTCGGGACAGAGCGGATGCAAAAAATCCCTTGTAAATAGCGCTGCTAAATAGCGCTGCCTCAACGGCGTTCTGTGGCGACGAAGAATGCAGCTATTCCGAACAACGCTGCAGATATGGCTTCAATCCAACGCCGCATCTTGGCGTATGCCGCCATTATTGGTGGGCGCGAAAACACAAGCGCCCAAGTAGAAACGATAAAATTGTTCATGGCGAGACTTACGATGATGATGCCGAGGATCGCATCGGATGAGGCGCCTGGTTTGACCGCCACCACGAAGATCGAACTCCAGTAGAGTGCCACCTTTGGGTTGGTAAGATGGACGAGTGCACCCCGCACGAATGAGTGAAAAATCATGCCCGCGGCGGCGTCACGCGCTTTCAATTCCTTGCCCGGCATCAACGCCGATCGCGCGGAGCGGTAACTGAGCCAGCAAAGATAACATGCGCCCGCGTATTTTAGACTTTCAAAGAGCCACTGGTTGCTGACGAGAACGGCGCCCATGCCCAATCCAGCCGCGATCGCCCACACCGCTGCACCACCAGTCATTCCATAGGCAATGGCAAATCCGTGACGATGGCCCCGCGACATAGCCGTTCCGGCAATGGCAAGCGCGCCCGGGCCAGGTGTCAGCCCGGAAAGCAAGGACATACCGACAATTATCCAGATATGAATCTCGGTGAACATCAGGCACCTATCATCCCCGTAAGTCGTTCCAACCGGCTTATATACATACAATTTTTAGGAGTCTTGTCGCTTCACCTCTCATTTTACTCGACAGTGGAACGACGTCCGAAAAAATACTCGAAAGCGCCGAGCAGCTCCGTCGGTCACAGTCCGGAACTCAACGCAGGCGGCGTGAAAAAAGGCTCGCCCTTCGCCTCGCTTCATCGACGATGCCAGGATCGCGGCTTGCCATGAAACCGTCGAGATAAAGGTCCGATAGGCCGCCACTCCTTGCGATGAGATGCCACTTTATGGCTTCGGTCTCATCGACGATTTGGGGCGGGCCATCCACCAGTACCTTTGCGTAGGCGTTCATGGCCCTAGGGTCGCCGGACCGGGCCGCGAGGCCAAGGAAAGGTGCCGCAGCAGCAGCGTCGACAGTCGCTCCGACGCCCTCCAGCAGGCGCAGCGCGTATGCGAAGGCAGCAGCAGGATCGCCGGCCTCCGCAGCACGGCCGAACCAACGGGTGGCTGCGGCCTCATCGCGGGGGGTGCCTTGACCTTCAGCGTACATGATGGCGAGGGCGTACTGCGCGCCGAAGTCGCCACCCTGGGCCGCAATGCGCATGAAGCGGAAGGCGTCCTCGTAGCTGCGATCCCTCCCCTCACCCTTCAGCAACATGAGCGCGAGGGCGTGGGCCGCATCGGTATTGCCAAGGTCGGCAGCGGACTCGAATTTTTCCGCCGCCTTGGCCGGGTCCTTTGGAACACCGCGACCAATCAGCAAGAGCGCGCCCAAGCGGTTCTGCGCCTCTGCACTCCCCAGATCAGCGGCCACGGCATACCAGCCTGCGGCTTTGGTGTAGTCCTGCTCCACGCCCTTGGCCTCCTCGTAGAGGCGGCCGATGAGGGCTGCGGCGGACGGATCATCGTCCGCCGACGCCCGCAGAGCGACATCAAAGGCCGTGCCGTAGAGACCTCTCTGATAGGCTCCGAAAGCGTAGTGCGAGAGCCCGATGGTGTCTTTGGGGCCCACTTCATCGGCGGCGGCGAGGAGCTGCGGCGGAATTGCCGGGGTCGCCTCGGCAAGGGCCGCTTCATCCTCGTCGGGCACGAGGTTGAGGGCAACGGGCGTCGGCTCGTCCGCATTCTCCTCCGGCGTCACCGGCTGGGGCTCCGAGACCACCACACCCGGCCCCTCCTGCTGCGGCAACACCATCGGCCGGTAAAGCGGCATGGGAAGGAAGGCACGGCGCGGCTGCGCGGCCAGCATTTCGTCAGCAAGGGAAGGCTGACGTCGCAAGGGCGCCGCCTCCGGCGTGTCGGGTCGAGCGCTCGGTCCGTCAACGCTGCCGGCGCCTTCGGCAGTGCGGTCAGCGGTCGGCTCGCCGTCGTCCGGCGTCGCAAGCGGCTCCTCATCTTGGGGCGCGCTTGGATCAGCTATCGACTGCGCAGTAACGGCCGTTTGCGATGTCGATGATTCTGTCGTCACGACAGAATCTGGCAAATTCAGCGAGTCTGTTGGTTGGGGCGCCTGGGCGAGGACCAAACCCGACCAAGCAGTCACCAGAAGCAGCGTGCCAATGGCTGTGGGCAGTTGGAGGGCCATCAGCCGGCCTCTTGGGCGGCATCCAGCGCGGCGTTGGCAGCGTTCACAAGCGCTGCCTCATCGCCGAGGCCGTCGAACGCATCGACCATTGCGACAAACTCCGCACGCGTCCCAATCATCGCTGCCAACGCATCGCTCGGTCCGGCGACCACCGCTGGCACTTCGAACATCTCGCTCCACCAAGCGCCTAGAGCACAAGCCGCTTGCGTATCGCCAGCCCCATCAAACCAAACATAGTCGGCACCGGCTTCGCCAATCACCATTGCGCCATGACGATCCGCAGCGTGGGCCCCGCAGATTGCGCCTTCGGGTCGCTTTCGCAGCTGGGATACCCTATCCACTGCCAGATGCAAACCGTCCGCCCCATGGGGGGCTGGCCACGCCGAAGCCGCCACCAGTGCGGCGGCCCCCCCGGCTTGGATGGCAACCACCTGCTCCGGCGCGAGGGGACCAAGATCGATCACCACCGCGGCCACGTCGCCGGCGGCAAGGGCTGCAGCGAGGCGCTTGCCGCCAACGCCATCCGGCGCGGTGAGGATCAGCCGCTGGCGCAAAGATCTCGCAGTCAGGCTGCTGCGCGCTCGTCCTCTGGCCGCCATGCCCCCGTCGCGGCGCGGCCGTTCATGCGTGCGCGATGGGTGAAGGCGGCTTGGGCGGCCGGAACGTTGGCATCGCTGCCGCCCCAAGCCTTAAGCGCTGCCTGTTGAAGCGCACGCCCGTAAGAGAATGTGAGCTTCCAAGGAAAACCGCCGATCTGGTTCATGATCGCCAGGTGCTCGGTAGCCGCCTCTTCGGACTGCCCGCCAGATAGGAACGCAATTCCGGGTACGGCCGGCGGCACCGTCGCCTTCAGGCACGCAATGGTCATCTCGGCCACGGTACGCGCGGGAACCTGCGGGCCGTTCTGGCCCGGCACCACCATGTTCGGCTTCAAGATCGTGCCCGGAAGGCTCACGCGTTGGGCATAAAGTTCGTCATAAAGCGTCTTGATGGTGAGTTCAGTGACCTCGTAGCAGCGCTCTATGTCATGGCTGGAATTGGGGCCATCCATGATGACTTCCGGCTCCACAATGGGAACGATCCCGTTCTCCTGGCAGAGCGCCGCGTATCGGGCGAGGGCGTGGGCATTCGCGGCGATGGCGCCCCGGGTGGGCAGGCCCTCGGCAATGTCGATTACGGCTCGCCATTTGGCGAAGCGTGCACCGAGCCCGTGATACTCCTGGAGGCGTTCGCGCAGCCCGTCGAGGCCCTCGGTCACCTTTTCGCCGGCGTGGGCTGCAAGATCCTTGGCGCCCTTATCCACCTTGATCCCAGGCACCGCCCCGGCAGCCTTGATGACGTCGGCAAACCGACGGCCATCCTTGGTGGACTGACGCAGCGTCTCATCGAACAAGATGACGCCGGAAACATAGTTCTTCATGGCATCGTCGGCGGTGAAGAGCATTTCCCGGTAGGCGCGACGGTTTTCTTCCTCGTTGGCGAGGCCGATCATGTCGAACCGCTTCTTGATGGTGCCGGTGCTCTCGTCGGCGGCGAGGATACCCTGGCCGTCCTGGACCATGGCGAGCGCGATATCGTTTAGGCTTTCGCTCATGCGGTGCCTCCTGTGGCGGTGTTTTTCAATTGTTGGGCGGCGTCCTGCCCATTTTCTAGGGTTTAGCCGCGAGGCTTCAAAGCCTCTACGCCAGGAAGGGCTTTGCCTTCCAGCCATTCCAGAAATGCGCCGCCGGCAGTGGAGAGGTATGAAAACCGTTCCGCAACGCCTGCGTGGGCAAGGGCGGCCACCGTATCGCCGCCACCGGCCACCGTCAGGAGCCCCTTCTCGGTGCGATCAGCGGCATGGCGCGCGGCCGCGACCGTGCCGGCGTCGAAGGGGGCAATCTCAAACGCGCCGAGCGGACCGTTCCATACAAGCGTTGCGGCATGGTTCATCTCATTGGTGATGGCCTCAACCGTTCGCGGCCCAACGTCGAGGATCATTTGATCCGCCCCGATGGGCTCATCGGTCCCCACATGGGTCGCCGTCGCACCGGCTTCGAATTTTTCGGCCACCATGGCGTCGTGGGGCAGGAGGATCGCGCACCCCGATCGTTCCGCCGCGGCCATGATCCGCCGGGCGGTTTCGGCCTGATCGGTCTCGCAAAGTGATTTTCCCACATCGAGCCCGGCCGCAAACAAAAACGTGTTGGCCATCCCGCCGCCCACCACCAGCGCATCCACCTTGGCGACGAGATTTTCCAAGAGCGCGATCTTGGTGGAGACCTTTGCGCCACCAACCACGGCCATCACTGGCCGTTTCGGCGCGCCGAGGGCTTTTTGCAGCGCTTCCAGCTCACTCTGCATGGCGCGTCCCGCGTAGGCGGGTAGACGATGGGCAAGGCCTTCGGTGGATGCATGGGCCCGGTGGGCAGCGGAAAACGCATCGTTCACGAAGAGATCGCCGTTCGCGGCTAGGGCATCGGCGAAGCCAGGATCGTTCTTCTCCTCGCCTTTGTGAAATCGAGTGTTTTCAAGAACAAGCACGGTTCCGTCGGGGAGTTTTTCCACCGCGCGTGCCGCAGCCTCGCCAATACAGTCTTCGGCGAAGCTCACCTCAAGGCCCACCACATCGGCAAGCGCGTCCACCACCTGCCGGAGCGACATCTCTTCGCGGCGCTCGCCCTTGGGCCTGCCGAAGTGTGCCAGGAGGATGACCTTGGCGCCCTTTTGGGCCAACTCCTTTATGGTGGGGCTGACGGCGCGCAAACGCGTCGTATCGCTCACCGCGCCGTTTGCCATGGGCACGTTGAGATCGACCCGGGTCAAAACGCGCTTGCCACGTACTTCTGTAATATCGTCGATGGTGAGGAAATCGGCCAAAGTGCCCTCCTGCAGCCCTTTCGGCAACGTCGTACGCGCTTTTTTAGATACGACAGGCGCTCGGGATCTTGGACGCGCGCCGGTCTTCCCGCGCTCCCTCTGACAAACGCTTCGCGCGGTCAAGGCGAAGCGCACAGCCGGCAGCTATCGGGCAATCGGTTTTTCCAACAACAGCCAATCGGTGGACGGGTTCTCCCACCCATTTTTAACCATCGGCTTGCGGCTCGTTTCGCGGTAGCCGAGGCGCTCATAAAGGCGCCTTGCGCCATGGTTCGCGTCGGCCACGATGATGGAAACGCCCCTCAGCCCTTCATCGGCGGCAACGGCCTCCGCGTGCCCGATCAGACGGGCGCCGTAACCTTTGCCGCGCGCATGGGGAAAAGCCGCAAGGACGTTGATGTACCAGGTCCCGATAGCTTCGTTTTCCAGTTCTTTGAGCACCCGAAGGATCGGCGAGACTTCATCGGTGACGGGGCGCATTTCACGCAAGGCATAGGCGGTCATGGACGCCTCCACGCCATGGCCTTTATCGATGACGGTGATCTCGCCCAAAGAGGCGCGCTCAGCCTCGCGCTTTGCGCCCCGCTCCCACGGATCCTCGCCAGGCTCGCCAGGCGTCTTCCACAGATAAAGGGGCAGACCCTGTGCGGCAAAGTTGATGAGCTGCGCAAGGGCTGGGCTGTCGTCCGGTCGCGCCAGCCGAAGGGGTGGTACGGGAGCGACCGGCATTGACGCCTAGATGAGTTTCGCCATGGAAACAGCGGTGTCCGCCATGCGGTTGGAAAAGCCCCACTCGTTGTCGTACCAGGAGAGGACGCGCACGAAATTGCCATCCATGACCTTGGTCTGATCGGTGGCGAAAACTGACGAGTGGGCGTCATGGTTAAAGTCCGACGAGACGAGCTTTTCGTCCACCACCCCTAAGACGCCCGAAAGCTCTGCGGAGGCAGCAGCGCGCATGGCGCCGTTGATTTCCTCGGCGGTGGTTTCGCGAGTGGCTTCGAAGGTGAGGTCCACCACCGAGACATTGGGCGTCGGAACGCGGATCGCCACGCCGTCCAGCTTGCCGTTAAGGTCTGGCAGCACCAAGCCCACAGCGCGCGCGGCACCGGTGGACGTGGGAATCATGCTCATGGCCGCCGCGCGGGCGCGGTAAAGATCCTTGTGCATGGTGTCGAGAGTGGGTTGATCCCCCGTGTAGGAGTGGATCGTCGTCATAAAACCGCGCTTGATGCCGACCAATTTGTGGAGGACGTAGGCCACAGGCGCCAGGCAGTTGGTGGTGCAGGAGGCGTTGGAGACGACAGTGTCCTGGGCGGTAAGGACGTTGTCGTTGACGCCATGAACAATGGTTTTGTCGGCACCTGAGGCGGGGGCGGAAACGAGCACGCGCTTAGAACCGTTTTCCAGGTGCTGGGCCGCGCTGTCTCTGGTCGTAAAAATCCCCGTACACTCCAGCGCCACATCCACATCGCCCCAGGGGAGCGCCTTGGGATCACGCTCGGCCGTCACACGGATCGGGCCGCGACCGACGTTGATGGTGTCGCCCTGGACGGTGACGTTGGCTGGAAAGCGGCCGTGTACGCTGTCGTAGCGCAGCAGGTGCGCGTTGGTTTCCACCGGGCCGAGATCGTTGATCGCCACCACCTCCACATCACTGCGGTCGGCTTCGACGATGGCGCGCAGCACGTTGCGCCCGATCCGGCCAAAGCCGTTGATGGCAACTTTGACGCCCATGGTGTGCTCCTCGTGTTCTTTCGGCGGTTCTGTCGCAACACGTCAGACAGGGCAAGGGGTTGGGCCAGACGCACAGCAACCTGTGATCATATGCTGGCGCAGGCCTGTCATGCGCGCGAAACCTGGTGGGTCGCCGCCCCTGCTCTTCGACGAAGGCGCCCGGGTTACCGGGGGTGCCGTCGTGCTCATCGTTTGCGATTGGTATTTCGGACAAAATTTGGCCCGACGGCGATGTCGACGGGGGTGATAGGGGCGAAGCCGCCTCGGCCGTTGGAAGATTCGATCCCGGGACCTACAAAGTAGGTGGGCGCCGTGTGCCGCAGCCCACGGGCCATGGCAGGGACAGCTCCCTTTAGGATCGATAAGGCCCCGGGGATTCAAGTTTCCTGACGAACCAGGCAGCAACGCCGACTCCAATATAGCGAGAGGGTGACCGTCGGGAAAGGTCTCAGAGGTGCCGCCACGGCTCAGTTTGACGCAAATGTCAGCGACGGGTCAGCGCGAGGCCAATTCCGCCCATCACTAGAAAGCCACCGCTAAGCCGCTCCACCACGCGAAGGCGCGCCCTCGTCAAGAGTCGCCCTGCCCGTCCGGCGGCAAGGGCATAGGCCCCGTCAAAGATGGTGGCGACCACCATGAACAAGGCACCATACACCAGCACCTGCACCGCTGCATTGGCCGCCGGGTCAACGAACTGCGGGATGAACGCCCCGAAAAACAAGAGCGCCTTGGGGTTCGACCAAATCACGAAAAACCCCTGAACCGCGTAGCCGACGTGGCTTTTTTGAGCGCCTTCTCGCTGGGCGAGGCTCCCGTCGCCACGCAGGAGTTTGACGCCGAGATAGATGAGATACGCAGCCCCAGCGACCTTGATGTAGACGAACGCCTCGCCCATGAACGCCACCACCGCATCAAGCCCGAGGGCCAAAACCAGGATCATCGTCGCAAGCCCCACTTGGGTGCCAAAGATGTTGGCCATACCCGCCGCCGGTCCCGCCCGCAGGGAATTGGCGATGATGAGGCTCACCGTCGGCCCCGGAACGATGACAATGGCGGCGGACGCTACGATGAACGTAAAAATGATAGAAATTTCAAACATTTTTGGCCTTTTGGTCGTGGGCGTGCTGATGGGACGGCGCCGGCACTAAGCTCTTTGCCTTGGGATCAATCAAGTGCTCAGGAGACTTCGGCGTCTTGCGTCGTCAGGCTGTGGCCGGCTCGGCCTCGACTTTGGAGGGCGCATCAGAAGTTTCGCCCGCTGCGGTGGGTTTGCCACCAGGGGGCACCGCCCCACCGCCGCCCGCAGTGGGCACCGGCTTTTCCGGCGTTTCACCCATACCGCTCATGGCGCGGGTGTTTCGGTTAAGTGCCACCGCGACCCGGTCCACCGCAGCCGTCACCGCCTCGATGCGCGCCACCACCGCCGCATTGTCGCTATCGGCGGCAAGGGCAGACGCCTCGCGAGCCCGCTCCAGCGCACCCATGCGGTCCTTGAGGCGCCGGTTGGCTTCCTCCGCGGCAGCGAGGCGTTCCAAGGCGGTCACGCCTGCAATGAGCGCCAGTCGGTGCTCTCCCATATCGCCCAGTGAGCCCCGCAGTGCGCCAATCATGGCATCGAGTTCCCCAGCCACTTGAGCGAGGCGCTCCTCATCGCCGGGATCGCATCCGATGGTGAAGGTTTCACCGTCAACGGAGATTTTCGCGTGACCTGGGCTCATGGCGTTGGTGGTGCCATTTTTCGGACGCTCTCCATCAGGACCACGAGGCGTGCCTCCACTTCTCGGCTCGCGGCAGCCATCTTGCGGGCCCGAGCCTCGGCGTCATCGAGAGCATCGGCAAGGCGGGAGCGGTCATGGGCCGCGCGCGCCAGCTCATCGGCGGCTGCCTCGGTGGTTTGGCGGGCTGCAGCGTTGCGCGAGGTGGCTGCCTCAAGACGCACCAAGGCCGCTTCCAGACCAACGAGCGCCTTTTCAGTCCGTTGACCGGTGATGGCTCACCCTCCCCGCTGCCGTTGAGTGGCTCGTTTGCCCCTCGCCAGGCGACTAGGACGCGCAAATGGCTGCCATTTCCTTACCGAAGGGACGAACCAACGCTCTTAACGGCGGAACATCCCTAGGAGGTAGTACGGGCGTGGACCTTCGCCGACGCGCCTGAAAGATCGCCCAAGTGGGCACCTTCCAGAAGGGCCTTGTGGGTTTTGGGTTCGCCGGACTGCTTGCCAAGCGCCCAATCCATGTCGCCCTCTGCCTCATCCACAGGCATGGCGAGCACACCAGAAAAATCGCACACCACCAGATCGCCCGGGTGAACCACCGCACCACCAATGGAAACGTCCACGTTGAAGGCGCCGCCCACATCATAAAGGCGGGTGGTGATGGGGGACGGGCCGCGGCACCACACGGGCAAATCGTACTGTTCGATTTCCGGTACATCCGTACACGGGCCGTCGATCACCACTGCCGCAACACCCCTTGCTTTGATGGCGCAGGCGACGCCACCCCCCACACAAGCGTGACGGGTATCGCCAAGCCGATCGATCACCAGCACGTCGCCGGGCCGAAGAAGCTCAATGATGTGGTGGAGGAGCGTTGAATCCTGCCCCGGCAGCGCAAGGGTTACGGCGGTGCCCGCGACGCGGCGCCCAGGCAAAATGGCCTGGATGGCCGGATCCACAAAGCCCAGAAAACGTCGGTGACCGACAGTGGCGGTCTCCACCCGTGACGCCTTCTCAAGGAGTTTGGGGTCCACGGCGGGTGGCATGGGGTGGATCGCATAGGTCATGGCCGGGTCCTTTCGTCTGGCAGCCAGCCATCAATAACCGGCAGCAAGATCCACGAGATCGGGGACGGGCTCGCCGGCAATGAAGCGGCGCAGGTTATCCGCGATGAGTTTACCGCCCGCCACCGGATCGATGAGCGAAGCCACATGGGGCGTCACCAGCACCTTTGGGTGATCCCAGAACGGATGCTCTTGGGGTAGCGGCTCGGTGTCGAACACGTCGAGGGTGGCGGCGGAAATTTGACCGCTCTCGAGACCGGCAAGGAGGTCCTCATCCACGAGGTGTTCGCCCCGCGCGGCATTGATGACGGCCGCGCCCTTCGGAAGTTTTGCGAAGAGGTCCCCGTTAAGGATACCTGCCGTAGCAGGGGTGAGCGGAAGGAGACATACGAGGATTTCGCTGCGTGCCAGGAACGGTTCGAGGCTATCGGGGCCAGAAAAACAGGTTACTCCGTCGATTTCCTTGGGCCGGCGCGCCCATCCGGCCACGTCGAAACCCAGGACGGCGAGGGATCGGGCGGAGTCGGCGCCCAACACCCCAAGGCCCAAAATGCCGACCCGCCTATCGCGCGCGGTGGGGCATATGATCTGCTGCCACTCGCCTCGGCGCTGGGCTGCCTCGATTTCGGGCAGGCGCCGGTGGAGGCGCAGGACGTGAAGGCAGATGTATTCGCGCATACGCTGGGTGAGATCGGGGCCGGTGGTGCGGATGATGGGGATGCCACCGGGAAGTTCTGGATCGGCGAGCACGTGGTCGATCCCTGCCCCCATGGAGACGATCACTTCAAGGTTGGCAAAGCGCGCGAGACCTCCCGGCGGCGGTCGCCAAACCACCGCGTAGCGGACGTCATCGAGGTTTCCGGGATCATTCCAGCGGCGGCAGGGAATGTCCGGCAGGAGCGACTGCAGATGTTCAACCCACCAAGCCTCCCGCGCAGCGCCCGAGCGCAACACCAGCGTCATGGAGCAGCTCTCCATCGCGCCCCAGGGCGCACGGCCACTGGCCCGGCAGAAAGACGCCAGTTCAAAGCTCCGGGCCCAAGATGAGGTTGGGCAGCCACAGGCTGATGCCCGGCACGAAGGTGAGCGCGATCCAGACGAGCACCAGAGGAACCAGGAACGGAAGGCATGCCATCGCCACCTTTTCGAAGGGCACCTTTCCTACCTCCACCATGATGTAGAGCCCGATCCCCATGGGTGGCGTCACGATCCCGATGAGGAGGCCCAGCTGAAGAATGATGCCGAAATGAACCCGGTCCACCCCGTAGGCGTCGATCACGGGCAAAAGCATCGGCACCAGCATCAACTTCGCCGGTACCCCCTCCACCACGCAGCCAATGAGGAGAATGAAGACCATCATCAGCGCGAGAAAGACGTGCTTGTCGCTGGTGAGAGAAAAGAGGGTGTCGCCCAATTGTTGCGGCACCTGTTCGATGGCGAGAAGCCAGCCCATGGCAATGGAAAAACCGATGATGATCATGATGACCGTCGTCATCAGCATCGTATCGGTGAGAGCTTTCCAGAAACTCTTGAAGGAGAGCGAGCGGTAAACCAGTCCCAGGGCGATGGAGTAAAGGCACGCAAGAACGCCGGCCTCGGTGGCGGTGACGAGGCCAAAGAGGATGGAGCCGAGGATAATCCCGGGGGCAACGAGGGCGAGAATGCCGTCGACAGCGTGACTTTTTACCTCAGCACGGGTGGCCTTGGGTTCGACGGGAAAATCCTCGCGGATGGCGAGGAAGCGATTGAAGGCCATGAGGGCAAGCCCCACGAGGACGCCCGGCACCAGACCGGCCAAAAACATCCGTTCCACAGATTGCTGCGCAAGAAACGCATAGATGACGAGACCGATGGAGGGTGGGATGAGCGGGCCCACGACGGCGGAGCAGACCGTTACCGCTGCGGCGAACTCTGCCCGATACCCCCGCTCCTTCATGGCTTTGATTTCGATGGTGCCGAGGCCCGCCGCGTCCGCAACGGCCGCCCCCGAGACGCCGGCGAAAATCATCGAGGAGAGGACGTTCACCTGGGCAAGCCCAGCGCGAAAATGACCCACCAGCGAGGACGCAAAGGCGAAGATGCGGTCGGTCATACCCACCGCGTTCATGAGATTGCCCGCCATGATGAAAAAGGGCACGGCGGCCAGCGACGGCTTATCCACCCCATCAAGGATTTGCTGGGGGATGATGTAGAGGTCACCGGAAAAATCCGAGGTCAGGAACGCAGTGACCACCGCTGCGCCGATGGCAATGGAGATGGGCACCCGCAGCAGGATCATCAAAATGAAACCTGCAAAGAGGATCGTCGCCATCATAGGCAGCACCCTCGTAGGAGGCTTGCAGCACGGCGCGCGGCGAGCATGTGCAAAATCATTGGGCGGGTGATCTACTCATCTCCGAGGGAGTGATCGGGAACAGGTTCGGGCCATCCGAGCAGCGCTTTGACGATATCGAGCACCGCGTTGACGAGGATGAGGAGGCAGGACGCGAAGAGAGGAATTGAAAGCGTATAGCGCTCCAGCTCCGTCCCCCAGGGTGTGATGACCCCATCGATCACGCCCACCTGCTGACCAAGCACCAACGGCCCCTCGCGCAGGATCACAACCATCACGCCGATAACGACGGCGGCCACGAAGTAGCGGCTCACAGTCATCGCACCGGGTCCTAGGCGGCGCATCACGAAATCCACCGCAATATCTTTGCGCATACGATAAACGGCGAAGAAGCCCAGGAACGACATCCAGACGAAGACTTGCATGGACCACGGCCACAGCCAGTAGAACGAGGCGCCGAGAGGCCGCAGTACTATGGTCGCGGCAGTGGCCAGTAGCATTAAGAAGAGGCAGATGTTAGCTAGCCAGAGGAATACTTTGGCTAGCGCCCCAAGGCCACCATCAACGGCAATGACGAGCCGCGTAAGCGGCCCGTCTTTCGTGAGCGCTGCGGTCACCCGCGGTCAGCTTTGGGGCCGGGTTTCTTCCACCAGTTCAAGGAAACCGTCCGGTAGCTCGCCGCTGGCTTTGAGCTCTTTGTAAAAACTCTCCATGGATTCCACGAAAGGCGCCCGGTCCACGTCGGTGAATGTGACGCCGCCCGCTTTCATCCGCTCAATGGATTCGTCGGCCGCCGCGGTCATCACCTCTTCGGAGAATTTCCCGGCATCGGCGTGCGCTTTGAGGAGCGCTTCCTGAAGTTCTGGGGACAGGGCCTCGAAAGCGTCCTGGTTCATCATGAAGGCGATGGATTGATAGTATTCATCGTGACGAACCACGTGGGGCGCTACCTCGTGGAAGCGCATGGACTCCACAAGCGCGATGGGGCTGTTCACAGCCTCCACGATTTCCTTGTCGATGGCTTGGTAGACATCAGTCCAGGCAAGGGTTTTGACGTCCGCTCCCAGATGGGTCCAAAGGGCGTGCGCGAGCTTGTCAGGGTGCATGCGCAGCTTGATCCCTTTGATGTCGTCGTAGGACCCCACGTCCTTGTTGGTGACCATCACCCGGTATGGGCCCCGCAGCATCGCGGTGGGTTCGCCTAGGATACCCACCTTGGCCTCCTCTGCCGCCTTGGCGTACCAGCCCTTAACGAGGTCGGAGTTCACGAAACGCACCCAATGGTCGCGATCGTCGAACAGGAAGGCGGCGCTAACCCAGCTGATCTGCGGCACCCATTTGCGCATGTAGGTGGAGCCTTCGGCATAGAGCTGCACCGTGCCCTGCTGGATTTGTTCCATGACGGCGTCGGTCTTGCCGAGTTGCTCGTTGGGAAAGATTTTAATTTCCAGCTGACCGTCAGAATATTCGTCCACTTTGTCGGCGAAATACTGGAAGACTTTGCCTTCCGGGCTATCGGTCGGTTGCTTCGTCGCCATCCGCCAGGTCTCGGCGCTGGCGGTACCGGCCCCCATGGCAAGTGAAAGCCCAGCGACCAGCGCAAGCATGAAACGGGGGTGTATCGTCATCGCGCGCTCCTGTGATTATAGCCTCGGGTCGCCACCCGAATTCGCTCCGTGGGCGCGGTCGGCAACCCGGCAACAGGCCAAAGACTAGAACCGCGCGCCGCCCCAGTCCAGCGAAGGCGAGTCTGGATGTCAACGGTGCCTCGACGATTGATGACCAACGCCCAGCCCCGAAGCAGCTATTGGATCTTGCTCTCGATGGCCTGGAAAACCTCAACGACTATGGCTAAATCAATGGACGATAGCCCAAGATATGGATTGTTCATTTCCACAATAAAAAATAACGTCAAGCCAGTATAAGCACCATAAACTGAAATAACAAAAGCGTTCGCCCACGAAAATGGGACGAAGTAAAGCAACAACACTACAAACATGAATCCAGCGAA
>JBCCYN010000069.1:0-22847 GCA_039189655.1 Pseudomonadota bacterium
GCGAGTGTTCCACCCATGGAAAATCCGGCGATAGAGACCCGGGTCGGATCGACACCAGGCAGTTCCAGCAAGGCGCGGTGTGCCAGACGGAGGTCGGCAACCATGTCGCAAAGCAGGCTGCGTCCGTGCCACTGGGCGGCCTTTGCGAGTGCTGATTCGGTGCCTTCACTCCGTCGCTCGCCAAAACCGGGCATATCGGGGCACATGACGACGGCACCCGCCCGCGCAAGCAAAAGCCCAAGCGGGGGATCCTGGAGTGCGGGGCGGCCCTTGACGATCTCCGACTTTCCGATCTGGTAGGCATTGCCGTGGGCGTGAGAATAAAGAATGCCAGGCGAGCCGCCGGTGGCTGCCGTGACCGGTCGCAAGCAGCTCGCCGGCACGTTGTCCGGCCCGAGTGCCAACGTGAGCAGCTCAATTCCGCTCTCCACTACCGTTTGATTCTGGACCGATAACACTGGCCCCGTCGAAACCTCGGTGCGGTGGTTGAGACCAATAAGACCGGCTAAAGAATCACGTTTGAGTGTCAATGCGCTTGCTTTCGCCGTAAAGCTGACAAGACTTGGGACCGCATGAAAGCGGCGCTAGTCTGGATTGAGGGAGTGGGTGGCGGCAACGTTCGCACAGACAGTATCCCTGGACAGGAGACGGCAACCCTGCCACGCGTTTGCGTAACACTAAGGGAGGATAATGATGACGATCAAAATGAGGACGTTACTGGGCACGGCTGCGCTGGCACTTGCCCTTTCCGCGACATCGGCCGCGGCTGAGACGGAACTTAGGATGATGTGGTACAACGACGGCATCGAAGGCGAGGTGATGCAGTCGCTGCTTGATCGGTTCGAGGAGGAAAACCCGGACATCAAGGTCACGCTCGACGTGGTGCCCTACAAATCAGTCATCGAATCGTTGCCGATCCAACTCGCCGCAGGCGAAGGGCCGGACCTTGCCCGCGTGACCGATCTCGGCGGCTTGTCGCAGTATTATTTGGATCTCACGCCTCACCTGTCTGACGCCGCCTACTGGAAGGAAAACTTCGGCCCCTTCCTAAATTGGCTGCAACCCGATTCCGATGCGATTTCGGGTTTTATGACGCAGCTCACCGTGACCGGCCCCTACGTCAACAAGACGCTGTTTGAGCAGGCCGGCGTGGAACTCCCCGGAGATGGCGCCACGTGGGATGACTACGCAGCCGCGGTGAAGGAAGTTGCCGATAAGCTCGATATTCCGATCCCCATGGCCTGGGACCGGTCGGGGCACCGCGTATCCGGCCCTGCGATCGCGATGGGCGCAAAAATGTTCGATGGTGAGGGCAATGCGGCCCTGGTGGACGATGGCCTCAAGGCCATGGCGCAAAGGCTCTACGACTGGCACCAGGATGGAACGATGTCGAAGGAGCTTTGGGGCTCCGTGTCCGGTTCAACCTACCTCGGCGCGAACGAGGACTTCGCAAACGCCCAGGTGGTCATGTACATGTCCGGCTCCTGGCAAATCCCGCAGTTCGCCGAGACCATCGGCGACGCCTTCGACTGGTGGGCGGTGCCCGCTCCCTGTGGGCCAGCGGCGTGCACCGGAATGCCTGGCGGTGCAGCGCTGGTGGCGATGAAAGACACGGAGCATCCGGAGGAAGCCGCAAAGCTGATGGATTGGCTTGCCCAGGAAGACGTTCTGTCCGAGTTCTACGGCAAGACGCTTTTCATTCCCGGACATCTTGGGCTTGCCGAGGGTGGCGTCGAGTTTGATACCGCCGACCCCCGGGCCCAGCACGCGCTCGCGACATTTGCCGGTGCAGTGCCGAAAATCTCGCCGGTGGCCTACGACCTCCAGGGTTACGCGAACAACCGCGTACTGTTCAACGCGTTGATCTCCCGTCTCAACGAAGCCATCGTTGGCGAAATGACGCTCGACCAGGCGTATGAGCGTATGGAAGACGACGTCGCCAAGCAGATCGCCGAAAAAGAGCGCCAGTAGAGCGCGACGCAAGGCGGGTTGGCTGAGAGCGCCAGCCCGCCGCGCTTTAGGGGAGACGGCCGGTGATGGCAGAGCCCGATCGGGAGACAACCGCCTGGGGCGATAAGTTCAAAGGCGTCGCCGCGTTGCCGGTGCAGGCCTTGTTCCGGGTGCTCGAAGGGCCGCTCATGGCGCTCCAGCGCGTCGTGGGCATCAGGGCGATGCCCTATGTGTTCTTGCTCCCCAACCTCGCATTCTTCGGGATCTTCGTCGTGATCCCACTCTTCATAAACTTCGCCTTCTCCCTGACAGGTGGCACACAAGTCTTCTTGTCTGACCGTGTTTACGTCGGCACCGAGCAGTATAGTTTTCTTCTGGATTGCGAAAATTTCGTGGATCCAGTGACCTGCCGTGAGGACAGGTTCTGGAAAGGGATTTTCAACACAGCGACCTTCATCTTTTTCCAGGTTACGTTCCTCGTCCTGTTTTCTCTGGTCACCGCACTGATCCTCAATCGAAAAATCCGGGCGCGGGGTTTTTTCAGGTCGGTCTTCTTCTTTCCGGTCCTCCTCTCTCCAGTGGTCGTCGCACTGATCTGGAAGTGGATTTTGCTTCGCGATGGTCTCTTGAACGCCTTCCTGGTCTCCATTGGTCTCGACAAGATACTGTTTTTCGTATCGCCGGAATGGTCGATGTTCTGGGCGATATTCGTGTCGATTTGGGCCCACATGGGGTTTTACACTCTCATCCTGTTAGCGGGCCTCCAAGCCATTCCACCGGACCTTTATGAAGCCGCGGAAATGGACGGCACTGCGACGGAGCGCATTTTCTGGCGCATCACGCTGCCGCTGTTGTGGCCGAACTTGCTGGTGGTGGTCGTCCTGGCGCTCATCAAAGGCGTCCAAATCTTCGACGAGGTGTTTGTCTTGACCGGGGGCGGACCGGGCACGGCAACGCAGTTCATCGTGCAATACATCTACAACACGGGGTTCACAGAACAGGTGCAAAACTTCGGCCTTGCGGCGGCAGCATCGGTCGTGCTCGGGGTCGTCCTGTTCGTCCTGACCCTTACCCAACTGGCAGCCACGCGGCGGAGGGACAATGTCTGACGCGCTCGCACGCACGCGCTCCCTCGGCAGCCTGATCACGGCCACACGGGGCCGTGGTCGGCTCCACTGGACCGACATTTTTACCTACGTCTATCTCGCACTTGGTGTGCTTTTGATGTTCGGACCGGTCGTCTGGCTCGTCCTGTCTTCGTTCAAGACACCGGCTGGTTTGGTGGAGTTTCCGCCGACCTTCCTTCCCCTTGGCCAGATCGAAGTGCAGGTGGAGGGGCACGACAAGCCGTTGCCGCTGTTTCGGGCGACCCTTGAGGACGGAACGGTGAGAGATCTCGCGCAGGTGCGAAGGATCGGGATCGTTTCGCAGATGGTCGACCCGAATGATGTCTCGCAGACCTACAGCATTCCCATAAACGACCGGGAACCCGTGCGTGAGTTTCGCCTCGCGACGGAGAACTACACGGACCCGTTGGAGCGCTTCAACTTTCTGACGTACTTGCGAAACTCTGTCATCGTCACGGTAATTGCGACACTGATCACTTTACTCATCAATTCCATGGCCGCCTACGGGCTGGCGATCTATGAATTCCGCGGGCGCAACGCGATCATGCTATTGGTGATCGGCACGTTGATGATCCCGATTACTGTGATCCTCGTGCCAGTTTATCTTGTGGTGACAGAGCTTGGCATGGTGAACTCCCTTTGGGCGGTGATCTTGCCAGGCGCTGCAACACCGACCGGCGTATTCCTCTTGCGCCAGTATATGTTGACCATTCCGAAAGACCTCATCGAAGCGGCCCGGATGGACAAGGCGTCCGAGTGGGCAATCTACTGGAAGGTGGTCCTTCCCCTTGCGCTCCCTGCCATCGCAGTGCTTGCGATTTTCTCCATTATGTGGCGGTGGAATGATTTCTTGTGGCCCCTCATCGTGCTCAATCGCTCGGAGGTTTACACACTCCAAGTCGGTCTAAACGCTTTCCAGGGGGAACTAGACGTTCAGTGGCATTACATCCTGGCCATGACCGTGGTGACCCTCATTCCTGTGGTTCTCGTGTTCGCATTCCTGCAAAAGTTCATCACCACGGGGATTGCAAGCTCGGGGATGAAATGACGCCACCGCTGATCTTTATGGATCCATTCCCGCGCAACCAAGAGATGGTCTATACGCCTGATTGCGCGGCGGCCCTTGCGAAGATGGGCCGCGTTGTCACCCACTGGGGGAGCCGGGCGCCTGACGATCTCGTGGAAGAAAATCTTCCAGAGATGTCGATCCTCATTGGTCAAACGACAATGCTGAAGGATCGGCTTGATCGGGCACCAAAGCTCAAGGCGATCTTGAACGTAAAGGCGAACTGGGAGCCGAACATTGACTACGCGGAGGCCCAGGCTCGCGGCATCCAGGTGCTGAGCGCAGCACCGTCGATGGCGCCGGCCGTTGCGGAGTTCTGCGTCGGCCAAGCGATTGCGCTCTCACGCGGGCTTTACGAGAATGCGTCCCTCTTCCGTGAAGGGAACGAGGCGTATGGTATTCGCGGGGCGGCTCGACACTATGGGCTGTTGGGGACGACCGTCGGCCTCATTGGATATGGCAATCTTGGGCGTGAGCTTGCGCCGCTCCTAAAACCCTTTGGAGGGCGAGTACTGGTCCACGATCCCTGGCTTTCGGACGGTTTCCTGGGCGCCCAGGGCGTTGACCCCGTATCGTTGGACGAACTTCTAAAGACGGCGCGCGTCATCTTCATTTTGGCCGGTGTAACCACTGAGAACGAAGGCTTCCTTGATCGTGCAAAGCTCGACATGATCGCCGACGATGCCAGCGTTGTTCTCGCAAGCCGGGCCGAAGTGGTTGAGTTCGATGCGCTCGTCGAGATGGGGGCGAACGGACGCCTGAGGGTTGCGATCGACGTATATCCGGAGGAACCCGTTCCGACAGACAGCGCGCTTCGCGCGACCCCCAACGTCTTGTTCAGCAGCCATATCGCAGGTGCTTTGCACGCATCTTACGCTCGCATCAGAGACGCTATGCTCGACGACGTTGCGCAAATCCTCAGCGGTCTCCCCCCCATGCGCATGCAGCGGGCCGTGCCGAGTCTCGCTGCGATCTCGAACAGCCGGTAGAGGAGCGCGAAAACCAAAAATGACCGAAATTCTCCTCAAGCAGGTGCGCAAATCCTACGCCGAACTCGAGGTGATCCATGGGATCGATCTTGCGGTTCATTCCGGCGAATTCTGCGTTTTTGTGGGGCCTTCGGGGTGCGGTAAGTCCACGCTCTTGCGCATCATTGCGGGCCTTGAAGGGATCACGTCGGGCACCCTTGAAATCGATGGCGAGGTGGTCAACGACATCACCGCCTCTGAACGCGGTCTGGCGATGGTGTTCCAGTCCTACGCGCTCTACCCGCACATGTCAGTTTATAAGAACATGGCATTCGGACTGGAAAACTCGAAAATGCCGCGGGCCGACATCGACGCACGTGTCCGCCGGGCCGCTGAAATGCTGCAAATTACCGAATACTTGCACCGCCGGCCAAAGGCGTTGTCGGGTGGGCAGCGCCAGCGGGTCGCCATCGGACGTGCCATCGTGCGTGATCCCAAAGCGTTCCTGTTCGACGAGCCGCTATCGAACCTTGACGCCGAATTGCGTGTTACCATGCGCAAAGAACTCGCCGCGCTGCACGCAAGCATTGGTGGTACGATGATCTATGTCACCCACGACCAGGTCGAAGCGATGACGCTCGCGGATCGGATCGTCGTGCTCCAAAAAGGCGTGATCGAGCAGGTGGGTAGCCCCCTCGACCTCTACAATTCACCGCGAAACGTTTTCGTTGCTGGGTTCATCGGCTCGCCGCGGATGAACCTTGTCGAAGCAACCGCGGAGAACGGCGGTAACAGCCCACTCCTGCGGTCAGGATCGTCTGCCATTGCGGTTCCGGACGTTCCGGGGATGGCGGCGGGTTCAAAGGTCACCTACGGTATTCGTCCCGAGCACATTCGTGTGGAGCCCGAAGGTGATGGCGATGCTGTCGCCACGGTGGCGCTAACGGAACAACTCGGCGGCGAGACATACGTATACTGTGACGTTGAAGGTTTACCACAAATCACGGTACACCAGCCTGGCCAGTTACCCGTCGTAAAGGGTCAACAACTTCACCTTTCCTTCGATCGTCGCCAGATGCACCTTTTCGACGGCGATGGGGGGGTGCTCGCCAACGGGCTTGGTGAATGACGCAAAAAATTGGGTTTGCGATCGCCGGGCTCGGGATGGCATCAAAGCCCCATGCGCTGGCCCTGCGCGATCTTTCGGACGTCATCGATGTGCGCGGTGCCTATGCTCCAAGCGCGAGCTCGCGTGCGAACTTCCATGACGCCTATGGGTTCGCCACCACCGATGACATCGGCGCGCTCGCCACCGATCCCAATGTGGACGCGCTCCTCCTCATCACACCGCCGAACGCACGCCGGGAGTTGGTGGAAGAATTCGCCGCCGCGGGCAAGCATATCTTGAGCGAGAAGCCGCTCGAGCGCACCACCGAAGCGGCAGAGCAGATCGTATCCATCTGCAAGAACGCGAAGGTTAGCCTTGGCGTGGTCTTCCAGCACCGTTTTCGAGCCGCGTCCGAAGCGCTCGCCGCGCGCCTTGCCGACGGCGCGCTCGGCAAGGTTCGCGTTGTCCGCGCCACCGTCCCGTGGTGGCGCGATCAGTCCTACTATGACGAGCCGGGCCGAGGCACCTATGAGCGCGACGGCGGCGGCGTGCTCATCAGCCAGGCGATCCACACCCTCGATCTGATGCTGTCGCTGACCGGCCCCGTATCCGCAGTCCAGGCGATGTGTGCCACTTCACCGGTCCACAAGATGGAGGCGGAGGACTTTGCCGCGGGCGCCATGGCCTTTCGTTCGGGCGCGGTGGGCGCGCTTTTTGCAACCACGGCGAGTTATCCTGGCGATGCTGAAAGCCTCGCCTTTGATTGCGACAATGCATCTGCTGTCCTGCAATCAGGGACGTTGACCATCCGCTGGCGCGACGGCCAGGTGGAGACCATTGGCGAGAGTGCCGGGACCGGCGGCGGCGCTGACCCGATGGCGTTCCCGTACGACTGGCATCGCGCGCTGATCGCCGATTTTGCAAACGCCATCGCGTCGGGTGGGACGCCGCGCGTAACCGGTGCCCAAGCACTCCACGTCCACCGCCTTATCGGTGCCATCGAACTGTCGTCTCGCGAGGGACGGCGGGTCGAACTATCGGGAGACGACGTATGAAGCCCCTGACGTTGGGTGTGATCGGAATCGATCACCGGCACATCTACGGGCAGTTGGAAAACATGCAAGCCCTTGGCTGCACCTGCAAAGGTTGGTGGACTGACGGCGACCCGCAGCCCGTTGCCGGCTTCGTCAAGCGCTTCCCAAACGTGCCGCGCGTCGATGATCGCAAAAGGCTACTGGAGGATCCTGACATTGATATGATCCTCCTTGCCGATATCCCGGTCCACCGGGCCGAGCGCGCCATCGAGGCGATGGAAGCGGGCAAAGACGTGATGACCGATAAGCCCGGATGCACAACGCTCGCGCAGCTTGACGCCATCAAAGCCTGTGTGCGGCGCACGGGACGGATCTGGTCCATCGATTTCTCGGAGCGTTTTGAAGTGCCCGCCGTCACCAAGGCAACGGAACTCGTCGCGGACGGCGCGATTGGAAAGGTTGTTCAGACCGTCGGTCTGGGGCCCCATCGCCTCAACCGGGCGACCCGTCCAGATTGGTTCTTCGCCGAGGCTTCCTATGGCGGCATCCTCGCCGATATCGCTTCCCATCAGGTCGATCAGTTCTTGTTTTTTGCTGGCGCCGAAGATGCCGAAATCGTTACCTCAAGTGTCGGCAATTTTGCCAATCCCAGCGACCCGGGCCTGCAGGACTTTGGCGAGATCTTACTGCGATCAGGAGGAGTGCAAGGCTATGTTAGGGTCGACTGGTATACGCCCGATGCGCTCCCCAATTGGGGTGACGGCCGCTTCACGCTGCTAGGGACCGAAGGTTACATCGAGCTGCGCAAATATGTTGACGTTGCCGGACGGTCGGGCACGGATCACCTGTTTCTCGTGAATGGCTCCACTTGCATCTACATCGACGCCTCCGACGCGCCGCTGCCTTACTTCGCCAACTTGATCACCGACGTCCGCGAGCGCACGGAAACGGCGATGCCGCAGGCCCATTGCTTCAAGGTGATGGAGCTTGCCTTGACTGCACAATCGAGAGCGGTGCGGTTGGGCGCCCTTGCATGAGCTATCGGGTTGCGATCCTTGGTGCCGGCATTGGCGAACAGCACCTGCGCGGGTTTGAGGCCCTTACGGACCGATTCTCCGTAAGCCAGATCTGCGACCTCAACACCGGTTTAGCAGAACAATTGGCGGCGCGCGTGGGTGCGAAGGTCACGGATCGCATCGATGAAACCCTGGCCGACGACGACATTGACATCATTGACGTCTGCTTGCCGCCGGCCCTGCACGCGTCCGTAGTCCGGGCAGCGTTGTCTCACGGCAAGCACGTTATCGTCGAAAAACCGATCACCGGGTCACTGATCGAGGCAGACGAACTGGTGGCGGCCGAGATGGAGGCCGTGGGCCGGATCTTTCCGGTTTTTCAGTATCGCTATGGTCGTGCCATCGACGCCCTGAAACGCCTTGAAGCGCGCGGTCTTCTGGGCGTCCCCCAGGTTGCGACCCTTGAGACTCACTGGAGCCGCGACGCCGATTATTACGCCATTCCCTGGCGCGGCACATGGGCACGGGAACTCGGTGGTGCCGTCCTGAGTCATGCGATCCATGCCCACGACCTCCTGACGCGCGCGTTCGGCCCGGTCGGCGAGGTTTCCGCAATGCTCGCAACGCGGATCAATCCGATCGAGACGGAAGACTGCGCCTCAATAGCTTTTCGGCTAGCAAACGGCGCGCTCGCCACATCTTCCATCACGCTCGGGGCCGCGGACAACACCTCACGCCTGCGCTTGATCTACGAGCACGTGACTGTGGAAAGCGGTCGAGAGCCCTATGCCCCGGGAATGACCAATTGGTACTTTCAAGCGCGTGATTCAGCACGGCAGAGCGAGATCGATGAGGTTGTCGGTGCCGTGAGCTTTGGACACGAAGGGTATGCGGGTCTCTTCGCCGCGATCGCGGATGCTCTGGATGGGCGGCCAGGTGCTGAGGTCACGCTGGCCGACGGTGTCGCTTCCATCGAGCTTGTGACAGCGATCTACCACGCCCACCGAACCTCCCGTGCGGTAAAGCTGCCGTTGGACCGTGCACTACCCATTGCGCGGACGCTGCGCCCCACCTGACAGCCGCCGCCTCGTCACCGTGGGCACCAATCGGATGCCGGGATCACGCAACCAGATCAATCCCAACGAACTTTGCGTAAAACATTGACCTCTTACTTGGGCAGACTAATCAAATGATATTACTCGCCCCGCTATGTCGCCAGGACTGTGCAGCCATACGATCGTAAATCCGATTTTACGAAGTTACCACCAACTCTCCATGTTTACACTCTCGACCGTGCCACGTTTGCGCATAGTATTCTTGCTAAGGCAGGGCATTTTGGCGAATCCCATCACCAAATATTTTGATCGTTTCATGTTCATTCCGAGAAAAATCTAATTGAGTAGTACGATTTGCATATCGAGACATCCAGTAGCAACAAAATCCTGCCCATAATTTTCAACTAATTTATTAATAAAGCAGTCTTGGCCTACTTATCACTTGGAATTTCAGTAAGATGACAACTATAATTTGTGCCGGCGAGTAGTTTAAATTGATATATTATTTGCATATTTATTACATAGAAAAAATCTGATTGTTTAAGTTGCCATTTTCAATTAAACAAAGCGTAATAGCCTAAATTTTGTCAGGCATTTTTGATGACCGATCCTGGGGTAGTGCGCTTCGATTTGGGAGCGTCTAAGGCGACAAGCGAGACCTTTAAGGTCGGCGTGACACCGGTTTGTGCGTCTCGGTCGGAGGCCAGCCTATGCCGCGTCTATCTGCCGTTGCCATAAACGCTATAGAAGATAAGCCAGTCTAAGTGCGCTGTGACGACTGATAATACTCTGAATTCAAAATACCCGAGAAGATATTACGAGACAAAAGATCAGCCTCAAAATTGAACTGATCTACCCAGCTAGAAGCTTGTCTGCTTTCTCGAAGAAATTCTCCGTGCCAAAATTTCCAGACTTTAAGGCGAGGACGAGATTTGTGGAGGCCCTAATGGCGGGGACGCCCGGATCAATCTCGGGGCCGATTTCAAGGCTTGTGAGATCAAGGCCTTCCACCACGGCTCCTGACGTCTCGCCGCCCGCGGCAATGATCCGGGTCGCGCCGCCGTGGCAGGCACGTCTGGCAACCTCGGCGAAGAAGTTCTCAAGGGCTGTCGCGGCGCGTTCTTGTCCGTACTTTTGTTGAATGAGTGTCACCGCCTGCGGTTCGGCCGAACTATAGATGAGGGGAAGGCCAGGTTGTGCTAGCGCCCATTCTGCCACATCTGCCGCGGAAAGGGTGCCCTCGATAACGTCCGCGGCTGGGATCTCCCGGTTGGGATGGCGCGCGCAATGCCAAGCCACCTGGCCCCTGGTGGCAGAAGAGCATGACCCAGATAGCGCGAGCGCCTTGCCCGGTTGAGCCGACCAGCCTACTGGGGCCCTTGAGCGGCCGAAGTTCGATGGCAGCCCCAGCGCAACCCCGGATCCACCGGTGACGAGTTTCAGATCTCTTGCCGCACGTCCAATCTCGAGGAGGTCTTCCTCTCGGATTGCGTCTACCACGATGTGTCGCTTCCCGGCGCGTTGTTGGGTCGACAGCGCTTTGACAATGGCGGACGCACCAGAATGAACAGTTTCTTCTGCGACATGGCCGACGGCAAACCGCGTCTGACGCGCGAGCCAACGGCGAATATCAGAATCCGTCATAGGTGTTAGCGGATGGTCTTGCATGCCGCTTTCGTTGAGGAGTCTGTCGTTGACGAACAGGTGCCCCTGGTAGATGGAGCGACCGGTGCCGGGGAAGGCCGGGCAGAAAACGACGGGATCAGCACCAAGAGCCTCGGCGAGCGCGTCGGCAACCGGACCAATGTTCCCTTGGGGGGTGGAATCGAAAGTGGAGCAATACTTAAAGAAAAACTGCTGGCAGCCTTGCGCTTTGAGCCAGTCCAAGGCGGCGAGCGAATGGCGCACCGCGTCCTGCGGGGCAATGGAGCGCGACTTTAAGGACACCACACCGGCGTCGATGTCGTCAGACGATGGATCTGAAGGTATGCCCGCGTACTGAACCACGCGCATGCCCTGCTTTGCGAGCGTATTGGCAAGATCGCTGGATCCGGTAAAATCATCCCCAATACATCCCAAAAGCATTATTCGTCTCCTGGCAGGCTAAGGCCCGCGTTGCGCGCATAAACCTTGGCAACGGCCGCGTCGTCTTCCTGCCCAAGGCCCATTCCCACGGCGACAAGATACTGTTGAAGCGCCGTGGCGGCGATGGGAGTACTAAGGCCAGCAGCTTTTGCAGTGTCGAGGACAATACCAAGATCTTTAGGCCAAATATTAACTTGGGACAAAGGTGTATAGTCGCCTGCCACCACATGGGGTGCGCGATTTTCTAGCATCCAAGATGTGCCAGCGCACTGGCTGATCACCTCGATGAACTTTTCCGGTGTCACCCCTTGAGTCATACCGAAGATGAGTGCCTCGGCCATGGTGGCAATGTGTACGCCGGCAAGGAGCTGATTGACGGCCTTCATGGCTGATCCGGCGCCCGGCGCTTCGCCGAGGTCAAAGACGGTTTCGGCGGCCGCGTCGAGCACGGGCCGTGCGATCTCGAAGGCTTTTGGTGAGCCTGACGCCATGACGCTGAGTTTGCCCTCGGCGGCTTTGGCGGAGCCTCCCGAGATCGGCGCATCCAGGTAGTGAAGTCCGCGGTCGGCGCAGCGCAATGCCATTTTGCGAGCAAATTCTGGCGGAACCGTCGCGCAGGCGACCACCCCAGCGTCCGGCGAAAGCATCGGTCCAATGCCGTTTTCGCCAAAGAGCGCGGCATCGGTCTGGGCTGCGTTCAACACAACCACCACAACAGCGTCGAGTGTGCTTGCTGCCGCCAATATATCGCCTTCGGCGCCGCCCTCGATCCGGAAGCGATCCATCCTTTCCGGGGCGACATCGAGGCCGTACACGATGTGACCGGCGCGTAGGCATGATGCCGCGATGCCAAACCCCATAGAGCCGAGACCGATAACTGCGATTTTCTTTGTCATGCCGTGCCTTCAACGTAGGGCGGAGGAAAACAGAATGCTATAGGCAGAATATACTCAATATTCGGGCGAATCGTCAGAGTAGATAAAGATTTTCTTCTTTGTTCATTTGCGACCGCTAGGGCTAAGATGCGGCCAGAGAGGCGAAAACGTGCCTTCATGCCTTGCTCCTTCTACGCAAGGTTTGTGACAAGAGCATTGCCAAAATAATCAACCCGAATACGATACTGCGCCAAGCATCACCGATTTGCATTACCGACAAGATCGATGTGAGCAATGTTATAAAAATGGCGCCGCCGATGGTTCCGAACAAGCCGCCGCGTCCACCAAGAATTGACGTGCCGCCGATCACCACCGCGGCGATGGTGGGAAGCAGGAACGGATCGCCCATGGATTGGTAGGCCTGGTTGGCGTAGCCAGCGAGCATCACACCCCCCAGTGCCGAGCACATGCCCGCCAGGGTGAATGAAAGTACCACGACCGATCGGGTGGAGACGCCGGACAAAAAAGTTGCCTTCTCGTTGAAACCGACGGTGCGAAGATAGCGGCCGAATGGCGATTTAACCATCAGCAACGCAAGTGCCGCGCAGACGGCGAACCAGGTGAGCGTGCTCAGGGGAACTCCCAATAGGTTGCCGGACGCCATGGCAACCATAAGAGCGCTCGCCTCACCCCTTGGATTGAACCCACCTGTGTTGAGCACCGCAAGTCCAAGCAACATAGAGTTCACCGCAAGGGTCCAAACCATCGAAGGGATACGAAGAAATGCGACGCCGAGGCCATTGATGACACCGATCAGTGCTCCGAAGAGTAGAGCGGCGGGGATAGCCAACACCCCCAACAACGCGTTGCCGGAACCCACAAAGGCTGTGGAAAGGATCGCCGCGCCCGTTAGCACCCACGGGACGGATAGATCGATATGCCCCAAAAGGATGACGATCGTCGCCCCGGTGGCAAGGATGCCGAGGAATGCCGCGATCTGAAGCTGCTGGGTAAGGTAGCCAGCGGTCAAGATTTGCGGGAAGAAAAAACTTCCGGCCACCACGAGGATGACAGCACCGAAATAGGGCATCAGGCTGTCGAGTGTTATCGACCCGGTCATCGCCCGGGACATGGCCCGCCCGTTCAGCACGGTCATCGTCCAAATACCTCGAGGCGGTTTTTCGTGCGCAGCACATCGGCGCCACCGATTGCTATGGCGGCTGCGAGGATCATGCCCTCAAACAACGGCTGGGCGAGTGACGGAATTCCCGAAAAAAACATCAGCGAAGCAATGGTTTTCAAGATGAAGCCGCCTGCCAGAGCCCCCACCAAAGATCCCACACCGCCACGCAGGAGCACGCCACCAAGGACCACCGCGGCAATGGAGTTCAGGGTGAAGCCAGCTGCGATCCCAGCGTCACCGGTGGTGGTGACGAAACTATAAAAGAGCCCTGCTAGCCCGCCGAAGAGCCCGGCCATTGTGAATGCGGCCAGGCGGATTAGTTTCGTCTGGATACCCGACTGGAAAGCGGCTTGTTCCGAAGAGCCAAGCGCATAAAGTCCCAAACCGAGACCGGTGCGCCGAAACGGTAACCAAAACCCGAACACCAAGAGTGCAGTGAGGATGAGGGCGGTGGGGATACCAGCGGCGTCGAGGGTGGCGGCGTCGGCAAGGTCATAGTTGACGGCGCCACCGGGGGTTGGCCGCAGCAAGAGTGCAAGGCCCACAAAGACCGATGCTGTCGCAAGGGTCGCGACGATGGGCTGGATGCGGCCGAAGACTATTATCGCACCGTTGAGCAGCCCGCAGATCGCGCCCACTGCCACGACTCCCACAATTCCGAACGCGATGGTGACTGCCGATCCATCTAACACGTAGGAAGCAACGCAATTGGTGAGTGCCATAACCGCGCCCACGGAAAGGTCGATGCCTCGGACGACCACGGCAAAGAACTGCGCTGCAGCCGCAAGACCCAGGATAAGGCACTGGTTCGCCCAAATGGTGAGAACGTAGGTGGAAGCTCCGCGCGGATGCGTGTTCAGGTAGAGTGCAAGTAGTAAGACCAGCACAACGGCCGCAATGACTTCCCGGCGGTTCGAGCGCACATAGTCAAGCATGCGCTGCCGCCCCAGCGTCGTCGACGTTGAGCGATGCGGCGATGACGTTTTGCGCCGTCAAGTCTTCGCCACGCAGTGACGCCGTCAGCTTCCCAGCATAAAAAATGTGGGTTTCATCGCAAAGTTGCGTCAGCTCTTCGTAGTCTGTGGAAAGAAGCAAGATCGCCGTGCCTTCGTCGGCGAGGGTTCGGAGAATATGGTAGATCTGCGTCTTGGTTTTGACGTCAATTCCCCGCGTGGGATCTGCAAGCAGGAGACACCGGGGCTTTAGCGCAAGCCACTTGGTGAGAACGACTTTTTGCTGGTTGCCACCCGAGAGTGATGCGACGGGAAGATCGAGCCCTCCGTGTCTGAGGGCCAGCTGCTCAAGGGAGGCAGCGTAAAGATCTGGGTCGGTGGCATCGAGATCAGCGCGTCCGATTGCAGCAAGTTCGAGATTGTGCGCAATGCTCTCCTCCTGGATCAGCCCCTCTGTCTTGCGATCTTCGGGTATGAACGCAAGGGCGATGTCCGGTTGCTTTGCGGCCTTGGGGCTTCCCACAGTAGTCGGGCGTCCGGCGACGGAAATTACTCCTTGAGCCTGCCTCAAAAGACCAAAGAGCCCCATGAGAAGGGCGCCCTGGCCTTGGCCATCAAGACCGCCCAATCCAACAATCTGTCCCGCATTGACCGTCAGGTTAACCCCCTGGACTTTCTCGTCGCACGAATAGTTTTCGATGCGTAGTACTTCGGCAGCATGACGGGCTGGTAGAGATTTCTGCGGGAAAAGCTCTTCTATCTTCTGGCCGACCATCATGTTGATGATCTCGCCATAGTCGTGCTCACCTTCATCAAAGGTGCTCACCCGTTTTCCGTTGCGGAAGACGGAAATGCGGTCGGCGAGGGCCTCAACTTCATGGAAGCGATGGGAAATGAAGAGCACGCCGACACCCTCGTCTCGTTCAGCGCGCACCAGCTCAAAGACTTTCTCCACAACCGAGGCGTTGAGTGCCGACGTGGCTTCATCGAGGATCAGAAGCCGCGGCTTTCGCATGATCGCTTTGGCGATCTCGACCTGTTGGCGCGCCGGTAGCGTTAGATCTGCAACCCTCGACGACATCTTTATGGAACCGCCATCGATACGCTCAAGGACATCCTTTGCGATCTCCAGCCCATCGCTTTTCAACCAACCGAGCCCGCTTCCTGGCGCACCCAACAGCAAGTTTTCGCGCACTGTAAGGTCAGGCACCAGCGAAAGCTCTTGGAACATGCACACAAGGCCTTGCTTGAGCGCAACGGATGGCGAAGAAAGATGCGTCTCAACGCCATTTAGACAAATACGTCCCGCGCTCGGCTGTAAGACACCGGCGATCAACTTCATGAGGGTCGATTTACCCGCACCATTTTCACCGAGTACTGCATGGATTTCGGCGGCGTTGCAGGAAAAATCCACATCGTCGAGGGCCTTGGTCGCGCCAAAGCTCATCGAAATGCCTTGCATCCTGAGGAGCGCAGTATCTGCGTTTGTCATGGACCTGCGACTTGCGACTTGCGAGCCGGCGGCGCAAAAGGAGCGCCGCCGTACCTACCTAAAACTTAGGTGTTGTCCGGCGACTGGCCGAGCAGTTCTTCAGGGGTAAAGGGCTCGAAACAAGCAGCGTACCCTGTTCCCGTATTGAATGATTTCGGCAATTCCGGGAAGTAGTTCACTCCAGCTTCCAAGTCTTTGTCCATGATAAACGGGATCGGAAGGAAGATCGTCTGAGGCAGTTCGTTGCCTTCGAGGAGAGCCACCGCCGCTTCAAGGGCAATGGCAGACATCGCAGGGGCCTGACTTGCCGAGACACCGGGAATATCTAGCTCGTCCAGGAGCATCCGAACGCCATTTTCGCCATCAACCCCCATGGGGACGATGGGGTGACTGGCCGCTTGCATGGCATTGATGGTCCCGGCCGAGCCGTGCTGGGAGACAACACCGTCGAACGTTCCATGGGTGGCAAGCGCGTCGGCCACCACCTTCTGACTTGTGCCGGTGTCCCAATTGCCCACCACCTCGACGATTTCCAAGCCATCGACGTCCTCAAGAACGCTCATCATCCCAAGGCGGCGATCGCGGTCCGTCGCGTTGCCAGGCAGGCCGTTCACCATCAGGATCTTTTCGGCACTGCCCCCAAGCAGATCCATCACCGTCTTCGCCTTCAGCGCACCGAGATCCTTCTGGCTCTCGTTCACCTGAACGACCTTGTCAGTATCAAGAACGTTGTCGAACGGCACAAGTATTGTGCCCGCCCTTTGGGCACGGCGGATCACCGGCTCGAACGCGGTGGGATTGACGGCGATGAAGGTGATCGCATCGTAACCCGCGGCGATGAAGTTATCGATCGCCGCGATTTGCGCAGCGCTGTCGTTGCCCACCGAGACTACGGTAAATTCTTCGATTTTGGGCGCATTTTCTGGACGGTTGGCCCACGCTTTCGCCGATTGGATCGCCTGAATACGCCAGTCATTACCGGCAAAGCCGTTCACGAACACGAGACGGTAGGGCCCTTCCTTCGCGTCGTAGGAAAGGGTTGAGGTGCCAGGCGCCGGCGCGAAACACTCGGGCCGATAGGTATCCGCCGCCGCCATATCGGCGCCCATCAGTAGGAGCGCCGAGCTCAAAAGCAGTCTCTTCATGGGTTCCTCCCGTCGAATAATTTGTTTGGCCGAGATGATGACCCATCCCGAGCGTCCATAAGGTATGTTTATGCAAACATACCCCTTGCGCGAGTCAACTGATTACATAATCATAAGTCAAGGGAAAAAGCTCTGTGTTCGGGCAACCCGGAAAGAAAACCGATGGTCAACAAGCCCCGCCAGAAGGTTGGGAAGACACAACCAACGATGCACGACGTGGCCCGGCTCGCCGGTGTGAGCCAGATGACGGTCTCGCGAGTGATGCGGCAGACGGCTTACATTTCGCGCGACGTGCAAGAAGTGGTGGAACGGGCAGCGCGTGAGCTTGGCTATGTCCACAACCGATTGGCTGGTGGCATTGCCGCCTACGACAACCCGCTTGTGGGCGTGGTCATTCCAACGCTGCAAAATAGAGTTTTTACCGAGGTTTTGTCAGGGATCAGCGACACCTTGGACAAGAGCAGGTTGCGGCCAGTCTTCGGCGTTTCAGAGTATTCTCTAAAGGCGGAAGAAGATCTCGTGTTCGATCTTTTGTCGTGGCGGCCGCGCGGCCTAATATTGTCCGGATTGGAGCACAACGAGGTCGTTCGTCAGATTGTGACAAGAACGGGAGTACGCATAGCCGAGATCATGGATCTCGATGGCGAACCCATATCCGCGTGTTTTGGCTTTTCGCAGAAGCAGGCGGGGACGGAGATGGCAAATCATCTGCTGGAGCGTGGCTATAGAAGCTTTGGCTATGTTTCCAGTTTAAGTGGCAGTGACTTGCGCGCAGCAAAACGCTACGAAGCCTTCTCGGAGCGCGTTCGCGCTGCTGGGGGACGGATCATGGGATCCCGCACGACCGATGAAACGTCATCTATGGTGGTCGGTCGCCGTCTGACATCTGAAATACTTGGGCGAAAGCGCAAACCCGACGCAATCTACTATGCAAACGATGATCTTGCCGCGGGAGGGCTGATGCATTGCCTCTCTACCGGCGTGAAGGTTCCCAAGGACGTGGCCATCGCGGGATTTAATGGCCTCAACTTTTTGGCCGCTCTGCCCCTACAGATCACGACCACCGAAACGCCCCGGTACGAAATCGGTGCGGCCGCTGCGCAATGGCTCGTTGATGGTGAGCGGAGCGAGGAGAGGCAGAAGCATCCGCTCAAAGTGCGAATTCGTGTGGGCGAGACGACCTGATACGGCTTTTCCGCGCTTTGCGAGAAAAACTTTGGCCTTGCCCGCCAACTGCCTTACTTGACTCCCATGACCATCGTTGCCAACCGGGAGCACTTACCTGCCGGCGGCGGGCCCTATCTGCTGCCGTCGCTGACGGTGGGCGTTTTCTTGACCAAGCAGCCGGATCACCAACTCACTGTAGGTTCAGACCGGCGACAACACCTTCCCCTTGATCGCCTAGAGGGCTGGATTTTACCCGCGGGGGCGGAGGGCGTTTGTGAGTTTGACGCGCCGCTGGAGGTGGCCACGGTGTCGTTGGCGCGCACGCTCGTGTGCGATGTGGACCCGCAACTCGATCCGGCGGCGGTGATGCCAAGGGTAGGGGAACTCGATCCCCTCCTCGTCCAAATGGTTCTGCAGGCAGAGAGGTTTGAGCGCGGCGGCACGCTCTACTTCGAAACCATGGCCCACGCGTTGGCGGCGCAAGTGGCAAGCATCCTATGCCCCGCACCTGCCACCGCCGCTGCCATGGACGATGTCCGCCTCCGTCGCGCGGTGGAGCACATACGCGCGCATCTTTCAGATGACCTTTCCCTTGAGACGATGGCAGGTATTGCGGCCATGTCGCCCTCTCATTTCGCTCGCGCTTTTAAGGGGGCGACTGGCCTCTCGCCGCTACAATTCGTCATCGCCGAACGGCTGGAGACCGCTTTGGTGCTGTTGCGCACCACGCGGCTTACCATTTCGGAGGTGGCCTTTCGTGTGGGTTACCGAGATGTTCCCCGGTTCGGTCAGCATTTTAAGCGCCGCTTCCGCACAACGCCGGGTGCGGTGCGAGACTAGAGCAAGTCACGCGAATGCATGACCTGCTCTAAGTTCTTGTTTCGCCGTGCGGTTCGAGCCGTAACATGATTCCATGTTGCTGAAACGCACTCTATCTTGATCGATCGAAGCAATTCCTACCACTTCGCCGCGAGCCTTCGAGCGATTGATCAGTATCGCATAGGAGAAGGTCGGTTTCGCAGCTGCGGCGATAGCGCCCGATAGCCAATTTCCTCCCCGTGGGCATAGCACCACCGGCCAATCCCGGAGAGGAAATTTGCCATGAGCAACTTCTTTCTTGTCGCCGCCGCAGCGGCAACCACGTTGACCACAGTCCTGATGAGCACCACGGCCCAAGCCGAGGCAGCAACCCAAACCATCACGTTCCAAAGCGAAGGCGCAACGCTTTCAGGCACGCTCTATCTGCCGGACGGTTTTGACGGCACAGCCACCGATGCCGTGATCGTCACCGGCGCTTGGACGAGTGTGCAAGAGCAGATGCCCAGCGCCTATGCCCACGCAATGGCTGAGCGCGGACTGATCGCATTCACCTTCGACTTCCGCGGCTGGGGGAAATCCGCCGACCTTCCTGGTGGCCAGCGATTCATTGAGGACCCGGCAGCAAAGACCGAAGACATTCAGGCGGCCATTGAATATGTGGCGGCAATGCCCGAAGTGGCGCGTGTTCACGGCCTCGGCATATGCGCCTCCGCCGGCTACATGCTCGACGCAACACGAGGAAACGACGCCGTTTCCCGGGTCGGTCTGGTGGCGCCTTGGTTGCAGGATCGCGCGATCGTGGAAGCCGTCTATGGTGGCGCCGAGGGGGTGGCTGGCCTCATCAGCCTTGCCGGCGAAGCGGAGGCGAAGGGCGGCGACATCATTCCAGCCGCTGGGCCGGAAGGGGCCGAGGGTGTGTTGATGCCCATCGGCGGGTATTACTTCGATCCCAAGCGAGGCGCGATCCCGCAATACGATAACGCTTGGAACAATGCCGGTTGGGACGACTGGCTAAATTACCATCCCCTTGACCGGGCGAGCGCTTACGACAAGCCCCTCGCCATCGTCCATTCTGACGCGGCGGCCATCCCGGAAGGTGCGCGATCCTTCGTGCAAAAGATCACCGGTGAGGCCACCCAAGCCTGGCTCGAAGAGGTCACCCAATTCGACTTTTATGATGACCCTGCGGCCGTCAAAGCGGCTGCCGATGAGATCGCAGCGCACCTTTCCCGCTAATCCTCGTTGTGGCTGAGGCCGTTCCAGCGAGGAGGGCCTTGACCGCACTGCCAAGGAAAATGTCATGAACCTATTCTTCGCAACACTTTCGGTGGGCGCCGTGCTCTTGTTTGCGGCCGGCACGGCGGTGGCATCCGATGGCACCAGCCCCCCCGGCGATCCCGACACCGCGCGGGTGATCACTTTGGTATCCTCCATCCCGCTAGCGGTGGATCGCGCGGCTTACGATCTCGCTGAGGCAGCATTCGCTCCGGAGATCGTCATTGACTATGTCAGTCTTTGGGGCGGCGAGCCTGCCACCATGACGCCCGGAGAATTGATGGATGGGTGGCGCGGCATCGTGCCGGGTTTTGACAGCACCTGGCACGAGCTGGGGCCGGTTTCAGTGGAAATTGACGGCGATAGTGCCACCGCATCTGCGGCGGTGGATGGCCGCCACTGGATTGGGGAGCGCTTGTGGCGCCCCATCGGCACCTACCACTGGGACGTGGAGCGCATCGATGGCGATTGGAAAGTCGTGCGCATGGTTTTTACGTTGACCGAGGAGATCGGCGACCGCTCCCTTGCTGCCGAGGCCATGGAACGAGCCAGCCGTTGAGGACTGCTATCCGCCAAGATTTTGATGGCGTTGCCGGGCCAGCTCACCTCAAACCAGCTCAAAGGCAATGTGCTCGGCTTCCTCGTTGCTGGCGCTGACGGATGGGGAAATGACGCCCTTTGCCGGTAGTACCATGGTCTCCCTGCGCAGCACGATTTCGCGGCCGCTTTCCACCAGAACGAACGTTCCCAGCGAGCTGGTATCGGTGAGCGTCGGTCGACCGCTTGCCAAGGAAAGCTGTGCATGGCGTCGCGAAACCCAGCTGTGTGGCAGCAACAGGTCGCAGTCCGACGAGCGGCCGATCACCAGGGACCGGCCATCCTGGCACACCATCGAGCGATCATTGTGCGTCAAGAGCAGCGCTGTCGCATCGAGCGCCTCTTTTTCGCTCCCCAAGACACCGAAGCGGGTTCGTCCCACTTCGGTGTTGGCGTCAGCGCTCTCGCTTTGCACCGAAAAGATGTTTCGATGGCCACCCACGCCCTTCATCTGGAAGGGGCCGAGAGGATAGATGTCAGCGCTCGCTTCGGGGCTAAGCTCGTTCACGAATTCTTCGCTGAGGCAGATCTCGTCGTTGTTGGCAAGACTAGAAAGCCGGGAGGCGATGTTGACTGCATCGCCAAAAATGTCGCCGTCCGCCAACACCACGCGGCCGAAGTTGATGCCCGCATGGATCGATAGGGCGTCGTCGCCGGTACTGGTGAGCATTTGCCGCCCGGCCGCGAGTGCCTTTGCAGGGTCCTGGAAGGTTGCGAGCACATCATCACCTTTTTGGGCAATGAACGTGCCGTCATGGGTATCGATGATGGTGCGAAGAGATTTCACCTTTTCGGCGACCAATGCTTGGGCCGCGATGTCGCCAAGGCGCCGGTAAAGGGCAGTGCTTCCAGCAATATCTGCGATCAACACGCTAACCGTTGCAGTTTGCGTCATGGGACAATCCTATCGGCGCGCCGCCCTGGCTGGTTTGCACCTCGTTTGCCGCCGGGTCCACTACTCCACGGCGATCCCTGGCGCCTAATCTCACGGGCTATCCATTAAGTCGGGCACCGACCATAGGCCCATTTCAGGGGTGAGGGAACGAGAGGCCTCTGCGGCCGTGCAACCGCAGTGCGCAATTCCAGTATATAATCCATGATTGAATCAACTATAGGATAGTCGCGCCCTTTGTTCCGCGGCTTTACTTTGTACCCTGCGACGCAGCGGCTTGGGGATCAGCGCTGTACGACCGGCGCAGCGGGCGGGGGACCAATGGACATTAAATTACGATGGGCATCGTATCTCTTGATGCTGGGCTTCGTGCTCGGCGCAGCGGCATTGTCACCTTGGCCCGCCAACGCAGACGAACTGCCTAACGCCTGCCCGGTCGATGGTTGCGAGATCACGATCACCGATGTGCAAAAGGACGGGGATGAACTTCGGTTGACCCTTGAAGCCAACTTCGGGCCGGATGTTTCCAAGAACCACATCCACGTGTGGTGGGGAGACCTTTACAGTGTAGAGCAGGCCGGCCGTTCGGCCGAAACAGTGCACGGCGTCGAGCAGGGCGTTTGGCACCGCCACGACGACTACCCCACCTATGTGACCACGGAGGGCGCATCCACGTCGGTGCGCGAGGGCACCACTCGTCTTTGCGCGGCAGCTGCCGACCGCGACCACAACATCATCGAGACAGAACTCCACCACTGCGTTGACGTCTCGAGCTTCCTATAAGGATCGACGCATTTGATGGCGCAGCCGGCATTCGTCGGCCGCTATGAAGTTCGCAGCGAGATCGCATCGGGCGGTTTTGCCACCGTCTTTGAAGGGTGGGATCCTGAGCTAACCTCCACTGTGGCGCTGAAGGTCCTGCTGACTCACCTTTCCGCCGATGACGAAATCCGCGAACGCTTCGTCCACGAGGCGCGTTTGTTGCGGCGCATCCGGTCGCCGTTCGTGGTGGCGGTTCACGATGTGGGCCGCATCAACGA
>JBCCYN010000070.1:0-22775 GCA_039189655.1 Pseudomonadota bacterium
CCTCGATGATGCGCCCGTCGTCCACCACCACAATGCGGTCTGCGCCGCGAACAGTTGAGAGGCGATGGGCAATGATGAGCGTGGTCCGGCCCCTGGCAAGTTCAAAGAGCGCGCCTTGAACCAGCGCCTCGGTACGGGTGTCGAGGGCTGACGTCGCCTCATCGAGAATAAGGATCGCTGGGTCCTTTAAGAACATGCGTGCGATGGACAAACGCTGCTTTTGTCCGCCCGAAAGTTTTACCCCGCGCTCGCCGATGATCGTGTCGAGCCCGTTCGGAAGTCCCGCCACGGTTTCGGTGAGGCTTGCCTTTTCCATGGCCGCAATGATTTCGGCTTCTGATGCACCAAGCCGACCGTAGGCGATGTTCTCGCGCACGGTGCCGCCGAACAAGAAGACGTCCTGTTGTACCACACCCACCTGCCGGCGCAGGGAGGCAAGCGCGACATCGCGCACATCGATGCCATCGACCCTTATGGTGCCCCCACTGACGTCGTAGAACCGCGGGACGAGCGAACAGATGGTGGTTTTTCCCGCACCGGATGGGCCAACGAACGCGACCGTTTCGCCAGCGCGCACCTCAAAGGAAACGCCGCGCAAGACAGCTTTGCCTTCGCTGTAGGAGAACTGCACGTCGTTGAAGGAAATGGCGCCAGTCAGCTCATGTGGTCGCGCTGTGGGGCGGTCGGCAACATCGGGTCGCGTGTCCAAAAACTCGCTATAGCGACGGAAGCCGGCAATTCCCTTCGGATAGGTTTCCAGCACGGCGGCGATCTTTTCGATGGGGCGGAAGAACACGCCGACCAGGAGGAGAAAACCCACAAACCCGCCGATGGTAAGGTCACCCTCCACCACAAACCATGTGCCAGCGACCATCACCACAATCTGTGTAAGGCGCATCGTCATGTAGTTGAGCGCCTGGCTCGCCGCCATGATCCAGTAGGCAGAGAGTTTTCGCCGACGGTACTCGGCGTTGTTGGCGGCAAACAGCGCCTTTTCGTGGTCCTCATTGGTGAACGCTTGCACGACGCGGATGCCGCCAACATTTTCTTCGATGCGGGCGTTGAACTCGCCAATGCTTTTAAAGATCTGACGCCAGGTCTCGGTCATTTTTGCGCCGTAGCGTGTGGTGACCCATGCGCCGAGCGGGACGACGACGCCGGTGATCAAGGCGAGTTCCACGTGCACGAACAGCATAAGGACGAACGCGCCGACAAACGTCATGACGGCGATGAACGCGTCTTCCGGCCCATGGTGGGCGATCTCGCCGATTTCCTCCAGGTCTTTTGTGAGACGGCCAACGAGATGCCCGGTCTTGACGTTGTCGAAGTAGCCGAAGGAGAGTTTTTGCAGGTGCTCGAAGGCGCGCCGGCGCATCTCTGTTTCGATGTTGATCCCGAGCATGTGCCCCCAATAGGTGACGATCGCCATCAACGCCGTGTTGAGTGCGTAGACGGCCAGGAGCCCAATTGTCGCAAGGGCGATCAGAGGCCAGTCCTCTGACGGCATGAGCCGGTCAACGAAGAGTTTTATTGCGATGGGGAACGCGAGTTCCAAAAGCCCCGCGGCCACCGCCGAGCCAAAGTCCAGCACAAAAAGTCCGCGCCAGGGCGTATAATACGAGAAAAACTTACGCAGCATGGATCTGGTCGGGCGATGGCGCTGGAGCGGGTTGGTTAAGGTTGGTTTGCGTCGGTTGGTTCCCGGTCCCGCGCCGTTCGGATCGGGCGAGGAAGGCCATATCAGGGAACCAACCTCAAGGCCATAAGGGGGCAGGGGGCGCAGCTTGCCGCACCAGCGCAGCGCCGCAAGGGCGTGGCCGGATGGAATGGGGGTCGTCCACGCGAATTGCTGTGGGGCTAGGCCGCGGCGGTCTTCCCCTGGCTCTCAATAGACGCGCCGAGTGTGAGCTCGACAGGGTCGGTCAATTTCATTCGAATATTTGCCTGCGATGCGGCCTACAGAAGTATTTAGCGATATTATCGGTTCGAAGCTGAATATTTATAATTTACTTTATTGTATCTCTTCAATCCACGATCTGGTTCTTCGAGTTGTGCTCGCTGACCGGGCGTGAGCGAAAACCGCGCCTCGCCCATGTCAGAACGCGACCACGATTGCGCGCCGATAAAGGTGCCATGTGGCATGGCCGAGGACTGGCAGCACGACGAGAAGCCCGAGGAAAAGTGGAAGCATCGCGGCGAGCACCAGGAAAGCAACGAGAGCCCCCCAAGCGAGCATCACATAGGGGTTTTTCAGCACCGTTCGAACACTGGCGATGAGAGCCGTAATGAAGTCAGGGTCGCGATCCAACAGGAGGGGGATTGAGATCACCGTGGCAGAAAAAAGAACCGTCGCGAGAACCGCACCCACCACCGTTCCCACCGCCAAGAACCCCAGTCCGTCTGATGTGGTGGTGACGATGGTGACGAAGGCTTCAAGGCTGGAGAACGATTGAAAACCCAAGAAAATCGCGAGCCATAGGCGGACCTGATACATCCAGACCCAAAAGATGAAGAGAACCACGAAAGCCATCCAAGAAAGCTCACGCTTGCGGCTTTCGGCGATCACGAAGAGGACGCCTCTCCAGGTGAGGGGAGTGCCAGTTTCCAGACGGCGGCTGATATCGTAGAGGCCCACCGCGATGAATGGCCCAATGAGTGGAAATCCCACCGCTGCCGGAATGACCCAGTAAGGGGCCTTTAGCTCGGCGAAACAGTAGAGAACAAAAATCCCGCCCAACGCATAGATCGCTCCGAAGAAAACTCCCATGGTTGGAGCCCGCATAAAGTCGGCGATGCCCGCGACAAGAGCGGCGCGAACGTCCTCAAAGGTCACCACATTGATCGTGATTTGCCGAAGTGTGACGGTCTCATCGGTCCTGGAAACCTCTTCCATCGCCCCTCTCCGTGGTTCCGTTTCTCGGACTGCGGTTGGCGATTGCCGGAGGTCACGGTGGCGCTAGCAGCGCCCGGGCACCGCCACACAGTTTGGTCTTCTTCCAAACAGTACCACAGTTCTTTCCGGCGCGAGCGCGGCGATCTCTTCAATATCGGTGCCTTGGTCGTCTACGCGGTCGCCTTCATTGACGATGGGCAGGGAGCCCTTGCCTCGGGCGAGACGACCGCAGCGGGTGTTAACTTCACACTTCTCGAGGCGACACGCGGACTTTCGACGCTCCCCAAGCTTCGAGCCTCAAGGTCAGGAGTGCGGACAAAGTGAGCTTTTACTGCAGGAGCAACAGTGTCAGCCCTTTTCGGAAGCGCTGACAAGCACCGAACTCGAGGCTGAAGCAATTCCTCCCAATTTCTGTCCGGTCGTCTTTTCGGCTGTGCTAACCAACTGCTTTGAAAGGACTGCACCACATGATTGCGTACGTCACAATCGGTGTCGACGATATCGCGCGAGCGGAAATTTTCTACTCTGCACTCCTGCCCGCCTTGGGATACGTGCTTGAAAAATATGACGGGGACTTGAGCTACGCGCTTCCCCTAAAGCCCGGTCAATCCCACGCTCTGCCGGAATTTTACATCAAGAAACCCTTCGACGGGCAGCCGGCATCGGCTGGGAATGGGACGATGGTGGCGTTCGAGGCGTGCAATCAGAGGCAGGTCCGCCACCTCCATGCTGCGGCGATTTCCGCAGGGGGCTCAGATGAGGGCCAGCCGGGTTTTCGAGCCGAGTACGGACCTCACTTCTATGTTGGCTACCTCCGCGACCCTCAAGGCAACAAAATTGCCCTTTTCTCCAGCGACCCGAACGAACCGGGACGAGACGGTTAGCGCAGATCGTGCGCGCGATAGCGGACATTGGGTGCTAGCCGGCATTCGATCACCGTGTTGCATTCAAATCGGCCCAGTTCTTCAAGCAGAACAACGAGAACAAACGAAACAAACCGGCCAATGGGCGGAAGCGATAGAAAGGCAAGAAGGAAAAGACCTGCCGCAAAAGACAAACAAAGGGTCGCCTCACATTGTTTGCACCTCTACTTGTGCATAGGCTTGGTCACACACTTTTCAGAGAAACCCTTCGCAGAATCAGCGCCACGGGGCGACCATGTGGCGGCGTTCGAAAGCTTGGGCGTGCCAGCGCCGTTTACTTTCGCGCCCATAGCGAGGGTCATCGAATTTTCCGGCGCCATAGGTGTGGGCCTGGGCCTTTGACCCTCCCCGCGTCGCTGGCCACGGTGGTCCTTCATTGTTGTCACCGTGATGGGGCCACGTCACGTCGAGGTTCATCGGGGCAGCGCCTGCAGACGGATGGGCAAACTCGCTCCATTGGTCCGTGTTCATCGTCACGTTCCTGCTCTGCGGCGGGCCTTGGCGTTCTGCCGACACGCAAGTCGGCAAGGTTCGGCAGCGGTCTTGCCTATTGTCGCCCCTCACGGCCCGCGCCCGCTAGCGCCGGTCCGAGCACACAACAAACCAGGCTGGTCGGCAAAAGGGCTTAACGGACCGGGAGAAACGGGATAGAACCCGCGCCGGCGGAGAGCGCGAGACGGCCTCCAGCCGATCAGCCCAAGACCCAAGGAGAGAGCGCCCGCGATGGCACGGCAGTTCATCTACCATATGCGCGGTTTGTCGAAGAGCTACGGCGCGAAAAAAGTCCTCGATAACATCCACCTCTCCTTTTACCCGGACGCCAAGATTGGCGTACTCGGCCCCAACGGGTCCGGCAAGTCGACGCTCTTGCGGATCATGGCCAACCTCGACAAGGAGTGGAACGGCGAGGCGTGGCTCGCAGACGGCGCAACCGTGGGCTACCTGCCCCAGGAGCCGCACCTCGACCCCGAAAAGACCGTGCGCGAGAACGTCATGGATGGCGTGGCGCAAAAGAAGGCCAAACTCGACCGCTACAACGAACTCGCCATGGACTACTCCGACGAGACCGCAGAGGAGATGGCCCAGCTCCAGGACGAGATCGACGCCAACAATCTTTGGGATCTCGACAGCCAGATCGACCAGGCCATGGACGCCCTTCGCTGCCCGCCGGACGATGCGGACGTCTCCGTTTTATCCGGGGGCGAGCGCCGCCGCGTTGCCCTTTGCCGCCTCCTCTTGGAGCAGCCCGACCTCATCCTCCTCGACGAGCCCACCAACCACCTCGACGCCGAAACGGTGGCTTGGCTGGAAAACCATCTGCGAGAATATCCGGGCGCGATCCTCATCGTGACCCACGACCGGTACTTCCTCGACAACGTGACCGGGTGGATCCTGGAACTCGACCGCGGACGCGGGATTCCCTACGAGGGCAACTATTCTGTCTACCTTGAGAAGAAGGCAAAACGCCTGGAGCAGGAGGGCCGAGAGTCGGCCGCTGAGCAACGGGCCCTGTCGCGGGAGCGGGAGTGGATCCAAGCGTCCCCCCGCGCCCGGCAGGCCAAGTCAAAGGCCCGGATCGCCGCCTACGACGAACTTTCAAAGCGCAACGAAGCGCGCACGGCATCCAGCGAAGCGCAGATCGTCATCCCCACCGGTCCTCGGCTGGGGGACAACGTGATCGACGTGGACGGGCTCAAAAAGGCGTTTGGCGACAAGCTGTTGGTGGAGGATCTCAGCTTCAGCCTGCCGCCCGGCGGCATTGTCGGCATCATCGGGCCGAACGGTGCGGGCAAGACGACCCTCTTCAACATGTTCACCGGGACAGAAAAAGCGGACGGGGGCACCGTGCAGGTGGGCGACACCGTGTCCCTCGGCTATGTGGACCAATCGCGCGATGCCCTCGACGGCAAAAAGTCGGTTTGGGAAGAGATTTCTGGCGGCGATGACGTCATCAAGCTCGGCAAGCGCGAGGTAAACTCCCGCGCCTACGTGAGCGCCTTCAATTTTAAAGGCGGTGACCAGCAGCAGAAGGTGGGCAATCTATCCGGTGGTCAGCGCAACCGGGTGCACCTGGCAAAAATGTTGAAATCGGGCGCCAACGTTCTTCTGCTCGATGAGCCCACCAACGACCTCGACACCGAAACCTTAGCCGCACTGGAAGATGCGCTGGAGGATTTTGCAGGCTGCGCCGTCATCATCAGCCACGACCGCTTCTTCCTGGACCGTCTTGCCACCCACATCCTCGCCTTTGAGGGCGACAGCCATGTGGAGTGGTTTGAGGGCAATTTTGAAGCTTATGAGGAAGACAAGAAACGCCGCCTCGGCCCCGACGCTATAGTCCCTCGGCGCGTCAAGTATAAGCGACTGACACGCTAACAATTTTACAGTATATTTCCCAATATTTTCGCACTCTCGGTGATATGTGTCACAGTGTTGCGTGTTTTCGCTGCTTGTGTTTGACATGGATCACAGGCACACGACATCGCCTGGGGCGGCAAAAATATTCAGGGTGAGAAAATGGCCGATGAACTGCCCCTATTGAAGTGGGGAAGCAAAGGCGAATACGTAAATATATTGCAAGAAGCATTAAACGCTCATACGAAAAAACTAACCACACAGCTTGTCGTCGACGGTGTCTTTGGTCGTTTGACGTATGCCGCCGTCAAGCTGTTTCAGAGCGAGAACGGGCTCAACGACGATGGCGTCGTCGGCCCGAAGACCTGGGGCGAGATCGAGAAAAGGATCGGCAAGATCGGTCAGAAAGGCCGAAAGGGACCGCCGCTCCCGCCCCTTTCCGGCTATCCGGTCCAGCGCACCCCCGACGACTGCGGGTACTTTGCCCACTACGCCCTTGCGGAGGCGAACGCGCGCAAATCCACGAGCATCAGCTTTTCCGACCAGCAGGTGTTTGATGCGCGCGACCGGTTTCTTCGCGCCACAGGACGCAGCGGCCACGTCTACCTCGCCCCGGTGTTTGTGAAAGAGTACATGGACATCTGCGGCCAGAGCGGATTTCGCCAACTCTATGCAAAGAGCCACTTTGAGAAGACGAACGATACTCGCACGATCGCAAACTATCTTTACAACATCCTCGGCAATTCGGGGATCTGCATGGTCCTCAACACGTTCAAGGGAAGCTCCGCAGAGGGGCATTGGATCGCCGTCATCACCACGCACAACACGAAAGACAACACCTACTTCTTCGTCTACGACAGCTCCTGCTATATTCCGCGATCGGTCTACCAGGAGCCCAAGAGCGACATAACCGTCTGTTGGGTACCCTGGCATCCGTTCGCGACCTATCTGAAGGGCTGCGCGGTGGGCTCCATCACCGTCCGCCAATAGTTCGACGCGGCGGCCCATCTTGGTTTTGGGTTCTTTGGTGGGCACGCTGGGCGGCTGGGTTGTGGCCACACGGCGGGTGAAACGCGTTTCGAAATGTCGGAAGGGATGTCTCACCAGCGGGACCAGACGCCGAGCGCCAATCGGCATCGACGCTGGTTACCGCGCTGGCGACCGCGTAACGTGGCGCGGCTTTTCCCCCGCGCGGTGGCGAGCTTTCGTCCCCTAGGCGCCATCGACCACCACGCGGCGGTGAGGCTTGAAATAGCTGAGCGCCGCGGACTGCAATTTGCAATCCTCTGCCGGACCGTGGGCTTTGGCGTTGCCGGCATCTTCTATGTCGCTGCCAGCCTTGCCTCCGGCCGCCTACCCACCGCCATCAGTCTGACCGTCCTCGCGATCCTGACCGGCCTTGGCATCATCCACTACATCGTCATTGGAACGCGCTTCGACCGGCCGTTCATCAAGTACGTCGCCATGGCCATCGACATCATGGCCATCTGCGGGATTTTTGTGTTTGTTCCCCTGAGCGGCGGGGGAGACATTCCGCAAATCCATATCTACCGCGGTTTCGGGGTCTACTTCCTGTTTCCATTCGTGGCGCTCTCGGCGCTTTCCCTATCGCCGCGCCTTGTGGTTTGGGCTGGTGTCATGAGCGCGATCGGGTGGCTCGTCGCCTTTTCGCTCATCGTTTCGGGTATGGGCGACACCGTGTCTTGGTCGCAACTCCCCAGCGACGCCACCCAGGCCCAGTACGAAGAGATTGTTCTGTCACCGAACTTCGTCAGCCGCGGAAGCCGCATGGTGGAGGCCCTTGCCGTCTTCATCTCGTCGGTCTTCCTGGCGCTCGCGGTGGCGCGCGCGCGCCACATCTTCGTGGCTCAGGTTCGCGCCGAGCAGGAGCGCGAACGCGAGCGCGGCACCCGGCACCGGATCACCCAGCAACTGGGCCGTTTCGTTCCCGCATCCATCGCCCGCCGCCTGGTGGACGATCCGTCAGGTCTAAAGCCGCAAGTGCGCCACGGGGCGGTTCTTGTGATGGATATCCGCGATTTTACGGCCTACGCAGCCGGGAAGGACCCGGCCGATGTCATCACCGAGCTCAACAAATTTCTGTCGGAGGCGGCCGATGCGGTCGCCGAGCGAGATGGCGTGGTCATCACGTTCACGGGCGATGGATTGCTGGCCACCTTCAACACGCCCCTTGAAGTGGATGCGCCGGAGGCTGCCGCGCTGGATGCCGCAAGGACGCTCGTGGAATGCGCAAAGAAGCGGGATTTCGTGGTGAGGGTGGGAATGGCCGCAGGACCCATCGCGGCCGGCAGCGTCGGCTCGGCGCAGCGCCAGGCATTCACGGTCTACGGCGATACCGTGAACCGTGCCGCGCGGCTCGAGCAGCTTGGTAAAGACATCGACGCGTCGGTTCTAGCCGACGCCGCAATCGCTGCCGCCCAACCGAGCGCCGCCATGTCCAGAGGTCGCCACGCCTTGCGCGGATTTCGCGAGACCACAGAAATTTTCGAGATGGCCGTGGAGCCCGCCGCCGCTGCGCCCGACGATCCGTTGCGGGATCGCGAAGGCTAGCGGAATACAAGAGCAGGTCACTCGCCCATGCGATCGCATGATCGTGTGACCTGCTCTAGACGAAAACGTCGGCGCCCAGATCCGCCAAGTTGGTGTCGAGAAGATGCGCGAAGGAACGCGGCCCCACCCAGATCGCTGCATCGTCGCCATCTTGGTAGGAGGCGATCCGAGCGCCCCGGGGGAATGGCACGTCGAGGGTGTCGCCGGCGCTAAAATCCGTCACCACATCGCCGGCGGTGAGATGGAACACATCTGCCCCGGCACCGCCGGTCAAGGTGTCCGCCCCCGGGCCGCCGTAGAGGGTGTCGTTGCCGCTTGCACCTAGGAGAATGTCGTCACCGCCGTCGCCAAACAAGCGATCGTTATGGTAGCCGCCGTGTAGCCAATCATCGCCTGGACCGGCCCTCAGAACGTCGTGGCTGTGCCCACCCACGAGAATGTCGTCGCCATAGCCGCCGCCCAGATAGTCGTTCCCCAAATCGCCAAAAATTCGGTCGTTCCCGCCCTCACCGAAGAGCCGATCGCCATGGTCGTTGCCGCGCAGGCTGTCGTTGCCGTAGCTACCGAAGATAACATCCGCACTATCGCCGCCGAGCAGTGTGTCGTTACCGGATCCGCCGCCCAGATAGTCCGATCCGCGCGAGCCAAAAATCCAGTCATCGCCCGCCTGACCATAGAGCTTGTTCGCAGTGACATTGCCGACGATCTTGTCGTCGCCGCGGCCACCGATGGCGTTTTCGATGAGCGAGCGCTTGTCGCCGCGGAACAAGAATGCGTTGTGGATCGAGCCTTCCGCAAAGATGGGATCATCGCCAAAGCGCAGTTCTTGGGCGCGGTTGAGTTGCGGCTCCTGGCCAGTGGTGGAGTGCTGGCCCGGCCAAAGACTGATGGAAAGGTCATTGCTGAACTGGGAGAAATTGTAGGTGTCGCGTCCGCCACTGTCCCAGATGGTCTCCATCACGACCCGTTCGGTGACATCGAAGCGGTAGTGCGTGCTGCGCGCGTTGCTGTAGTCGGCGCCATAAAGGTGCTGCAGGGCAGCAATGTCGGCCGGCATGAAGGTCTGGGAAAATCCGCCGGACTCGATGCCCAGCCCTTCGGAAATCGACTGACCCGGGGCACCGCGTGCGCTCATGACCGAGTGCTCAGCGCCATCAAGATGGGCCGGCAGACGTCCGAATGCCCCGATTTCGTTCGGGTGTTTCAGGCCCAGCGCGTGACCCACCTCGTGCAGAACCGTGCGAAAGCCGTAGCTCCCTTCCCTGAGGTCTCCGGCCGTTGCGCTGCCAAAGAAGATGTCGCCGGCAAGCTGATAGTTTCCCGGCAAAAAAGCATAGGCGCCGAGTGACTGGGCAGCACTCGCTCCCGGCGGCACGAGACTGTCGGCTTCCAAAATCCGCACATCGCCGTGGCCGTGGGTCTCGCGCACGGAAAGTTTCGTGAAGCCGGAAACCTGGTCGAACGCCTCACGAACCGCCGCTCGCAATGCCGGCGAAACCGCATGGGCGCCGGACGTTATGGCGCCGACGTCGGACGGGGCGAAGGACGGAAAGGCGTAGGTTAGCTGCCCCCACCAGCTGGTCCCGCCAAGCAGTGTGTTGATCGCCAAAGAAGAGGTGGCGGATACACCGCGAACATGTGCCATGTGAAACTGCCCCCGCAAAACGAGAGGCGAGGGACATACACTTGGCGTCCGTCTCTGGCGCCCGCGTGCATTCTCCTCAACCCTTGCGGGTATTGAACGTCGCTTGCACCGATGCAGTTGCCGTGACGGTTACATGATTGAGTGCGAAACAGTTATATTGCGCACGGAGTTAGATGAGCGGAACGCCAAATCATGGCTCTGGAAATTAAAGTAGCACCGGAGCCGAGAGCCATTCCGGCCAGAATGGACCCCGGTCAGCCCGGCTAAAGCGTTTCGCTCCCAAAGTCAGCATTGCTTTCGCTGTGAAAGCCATCACCGTTGTTCACGCTAGCGAGCGGCAAGAACTCCCACGGTGGCGCAACCCATCCCGTCTAGTTCTTTTGGTGGGACACCAAAAAGCGACGTTCTTCCGGAGCCGACACTTTTTTCAAGCCCGGGCAGGGCCTGATGGGTCAAGGGCAAAGAGCGGAGCGTCCCTTGAGGCATCAGGCGCTGCGCGGGACGATGGACCAAGGCGGGAGAGTTTTGGTACGTTGCCCAGCGGCCGCGCCGCTATGAACAACCGTTTCGGAAACAACAAATAGCCCTAGCGCCGGTCCATCCCGGCAATGGCTGGCCCGACCTCCATGGCGCCGATTCAAAGACAAATATCCGCGCTGGCCCGCGTGATGGGGGCGGTCCAGCGCTAATAGACGTTTGGTCAGGCGGCGTCTCGCAGGACCGGGGTAATGGCGTCCAGAGAGGCTTGGAAAAGATCCACGATCTCGTCCGCTTCTTTGGTGGTTAAGACCAGCGGCGGCGACATGGCGATGGCATCGTTGACCATGGGCCGCACGATAAGGCCGTTGTCGAGAGCTGCCGCCGCAAACGCCTTTCCGACACCCGCGCTTGCAGCAAAGTTGACTGCGGGCTCCCGGGACTTGACCAGCTCAACCGCGGCGATGAGGCCGATGCCACGCACCTCTCCCACATGGGGGTGGTCGCCAAAACGCTCCCGCAACGCGGCCTGGAAATGGGCGCCCACGCGGGCTGCGTTTCCGGTGAGGTCCTCCCGCTCCAAGATGGCGAGGTTGGCATTGGCCGCCGCGCACGCGATGGGGTGGGCGGTGTAGGTGTAGCCGTGACCGAACACGGGAAGCTGCGAGCCTTTTTCCTCAATGACCTTCCAAATGGGCTCGCTGACCAGGACCGCAGAAAGGGGCTGATAGCCAGACGTAATCCCCTTGGCCACCGACATCAGATCCGGCGTGATCCCAAAATAGTCGCACCCGAACGGCGTGCCGAGCCGGCCAAAGCCGCAGATCACCTCATCGGCGATGAAGAGCACATCGTACTTCTTGAGAACGCGCTGAACCTCCGCAAAGTAGGTTTTTGGTGGCACGACGACGCCGCCTGCTCCCATGACGGGCTCGGCAATAAAGGCGGCAACCGTCTCGGGACCTTCGCGAAGGATCGTTTCCTCCAACTCTCGTCCCAGCCTTTGGGCGAAGGCCTCTTCGCTCTCCCCCGGCTCGGCTTCGTGGTAGTGGTGGGGGCACCGCACCCGCACGATCTGAGGCAGCGGCAGATCGAAGGCGTGGTGGACGGGGGGAAGCCCCGTCAATGAGCCTGACGCTACCGTCACCCCGTGATAGCCGCGGTCGCGGGCGATGATCTTCTTCTTCTGCGGCTGGTCGAGCAGATTGTTGTAGTACCAGACGAGCTTGACCTGGGAGTCGTTTGCGTCGGAGCCGCTACACCCGAAAAGCGCCCGCGCCATGTGACCCGGTGCCATGCGCAACAGCGTGTCGGCCGTATGCACCGCCGGCTCCGTGCCCATGGAGGCGAACGAATGGTAGTAGGGCAACTTCGCCGCTTGCTCGGCAATGGCGTCCACAATCTCCTGCCGCCCGTAGCCGACGTTGACGCACCAGAGCCCCGCTAAGGCATCGACGTAGGCGCGCCCCTGGTTGTCCTTGAGGCGGATCCCGTTCCCCGACGTCATGATCCGTGGGCCAGAATCCATGTGGGCCGCCGGATTGGTGAACGGGTGAAAAACGCTAGCCCGGTCGCGGTCTTCCAGGGACTGGTTGTGGGCGGGACTGATGTCCATAGGGCACTCCTGCACAACGTGAGTGGGGCGCCGCGATGTGGCCGGCTGCCACCAAGGGATCTATCACAGCTCTTGGACGGTAGAAACCAACGGAGGTCGGAAAGTGCAACCTAAAAGTGCAATCGCGACGGTGCAAATCGACGAGCCCCACGTGCGCGTGACGGAGTATCGATTTCCGCCCGGTTCCGCGACCGGCTTCCACCGCCATGAGTTCGACTACGTGGTGGTGCCCATCGTGCCGGGAACCCTCACCATGGAAAGTGCTGGGGGCGAGCGGGCGCATGCAACGCTCACCTTCGGCCAGAGCTACGCCCGCTCTGCCGGGGTGGAGCACGACGTCATCAACGAGACGGATTCCGAGATCGCTTTCGTTGAGATCGAAATGAAGCGATAGGCATTACCTCAAAAGAGATGCCAAAATCGTGAGAACATTGCTATGGATCTGTGAACGGTGATGTGCTTGTGAGAAGGGTTGGGAGTGCTTTCATTGGTGGACGACGGGAAGCACCGACGCCCTGATGGCGCGGTCGAAACCGTGGAGGTCCAAAAATGATTGCTCAAGCGAAACAGAGTTTTAAGCCCGACCTTAGCGCGCGCACCCTTGGTTTGATGCTCGTCGCCGGCGTTGTGGCAACCATCGCGTTCGACGGATTTGGCCAGTGGCTCTCACCGGCGCTCGGATTTGCCCGCCTCGCCCCGGTTCCCCTCGCCACACAGACGGTCCAGGTGCTTTTCGGCCCGCTGGAGAACGCCAGCTTTTTTGGCGAAGTCATCCACTATCTCACGGGCATCATCGCCTACCCCATCGGATACGCGTTCATTGCTCTGCCCATTGCCAAAGCCATCATCCCAAAAATCCACTGGTTTGTTGTTGCGGTGGTCTATGGCGTCGCCCTCTGGGTGTTCGCGCTTTACATCATGGCGCACCTCGTCGCCGGAAACCCGCCGTTCCTGAATTTTACAGGGATCACCTGGGTGGCGCTGATCGGCCATGTGATTTTCGCTGTGGTCTTTGCAGCGATCATGGCGCCGCGGATGCGCTGACAAAGGCTCGTTGCGCCCCGGCCAATCAATCTCCCGGGGCGCCTGCGGCAAAGGTTCTGCCCCGGTGCCTTGGTGGAGGTTTCCTCAAGATCGTCGCGTCGCTCGCCAGGGCGGCGTTTTTTTTCCTCGCCCCTTCCGCCAGCTTACACCGCACTCTTTTCACAGCGCGCAAGGCCATCTACCAAGTGGGTTGAGACCACGCTGTGCTGTGCCGGCCCGATGGCGTACCGTCCGATCGCAAGATTGTCAGGGGGCCGGCCCGTAAACCAAGACGGCCGAGGTCAGCGCCGGGCGATTGGACATTGAACCGTTTGGGGGGCAAGGGGCTGAGCGATGCCTGATACGCGACCGCGCGATACCCTTGCGCCCGCCGTCGCCCATGCGATCGCCGCCGGTCAGCACGACGACCCCTACGCCGTGCTCGGTCCCCATGCAGGGCCCGACGGCACCTTCATCGTGCGAACCTTTGCGCCCCACGCAGATGCGGCCTTCGTCACCGATGCGCAGAACGCCGTCGTTGCCACGATGGAGAAACTTCACCGGGACGGTCTATTTTCCGCCGTGATGGCGGCTAAACCGTTCAAGTATCGGATCAAATTCCGGGCCGGTGAGCACGAATGGATCGCCGAGGACCCCTATCGGTTCGGCGTGGTGCTGGGCGAAATGGACACCTACCTGTTCGCCGAGGGAAGTCACCGCCGCCTTTACGAGCGGTTTGGCGCGCACCCGCGGACCATGGACGGTGTGCGCGGCATCGGGTTCGCGCTCTGGGCGCCAAACGCGCGCCGAGTATCGGTGGTGGGCGATTTCAACAGTTGGGACGGCCGCCGGCACGTGATGCGCAGGCGGCCTGAGGCTGGCGCCTGGGAGATGTTCATCCCCGACCTCACAGAGGGTCTTTTCTACAAATACGAGATTGTCGGCGTTGAAGGAAACGTGCTGCCGCTGAAGACGGACCCGTTCGCCTTCGCCGCCGAAGAGCCACCCAAGACATCGTCCATTGTGAGGGGCCTGCGGCAGCACGAGTGGGAGGATGCCGATTGGATCGCAAAGCGGAAAACCGCCGATAGTCGCCGTTCGCCCATGGCCATCTACGAGGTGCACCCCGGTTCGTGGCGACGGGGGGACGGCAACAGCTTCCTCAGCTACGACGACCTCGCTGCAACGCTGATACCTTATGTGAAGGACCTCGGTTTCACCCACATCGAGTTCCTGCCCATTTGCGAGCACCCGTTCAGTGGATCATGGGGCTACCAGCCGGTGGGCCTTTTCGCCCCCACGGCGCGATTTGGGCCGCCGGAAGCCTTCGCCCGGTTTGTTGACCGCGCCCACCAGGAGGGTATCGGCATCATCATCGACTGGGTCCCGGCGCACTTTCCCACCGATGCCCATGGTCTGGGCAATTTTGACGGCACCCACCTTTATGAACACCAGGATCCGCGGGAGGGCTTCCACAAGGACTGGAACACGCTGATCTACAATTTCGGGCGCCGCGAGGTGGCAAATTTTTTGATCACCAACGCGCTCTTTTGGCTCGATCAATACCACGTGGACGGTTTGCGCGTGGACGCTGTCGCGTCGATGCTCTACCGCGACTACTCGCGCGAGGAGGGCGAGTGGATCGCCAACATCCATGGTGGGCGGGAAAATCTGGAGGCCATTGCGTTCCTGCGCGCCCTCAACGACCGGGTTGCAGACGAGGGGGCGGGGGCGTTGATGGCGGCCGAGGAATCCACCGCATTTCCGGGCGTTTCCAAGCCATCTCGCGACGGCGGCCTTGGCTTTGACTACAAGTGGAACATGGGCTGGATGCACGACACGCTCAAATATGTGTCGAAGGATCCCGTCTACCGAAAGCACCACCATGGCGACGTGACCTTCGGCCTTCACTACGCATTCTCGGAAAATTTTGTTTTGCCGCTGAGCCATGACGAGGTGGTGCACGGCAAAGGCTCACTCCTGGGAAAAATGCCGGGCGACCGCTGGCAGCAGTTCGCAAATCTTCGGGCGTACTTCACCTTCATGTGGACCCATCCGGGCAAGAAGCTCCTCTTCATGGGCGGTGAATTCGGCCAGGTGAACGAGTGGAACCACGACCAGAGCCTCGACTGGCACTTGTTGGACGATGGCTTCCATGCGGGTGTTCAGACGCTGATGCGCGATCTGAACGACCTTTATAAAGGGGTCGCTTCGCTCCATGAGCTGGACTGCGAGCCGGCAGGCTTTGAATGGATCGACGCATCGAACGCCGATCAGAGCGTATTTGTGTTCGCGCGCTACGCGGCCGACGGCTCGGCGGCGTTGGTCGTCCTCAACTTCACCCCCGTCGTGCGCTACAGCTTTCGCGTCGGCTTGCCCCACGGTGGGCGCTGGCGCGAGGCGCTAAACTCGGATGCGTCGGCCTATGGGGGCAGCAACGTGGGAAACGATGGCAGCGTTGTTGCTGAAAACGTCGTGTTCCACGGCAAATCCCATTCGGCCCTGCTGACGCTGCCTCCGCTCGGCGCGTTGATCATCCTTCCTGACTGACGCCCATGCGCATTGAAGCGGGAACGCCAGCGCCCCTCGGCGCCAACTGGGACGGTGCGGGCACCAACTTTGCGATCTTTTCCGCCCACGCGACCAAGGTGGAGCTGTGCCTCTTCGAAGCGGCCGGCCGGCGCGAGACCCGAAGGATCGAGCTCCCGGAGCGGACCCATGACGTGTGGCACGGCTACCTTCCGGACGTATGGCCGGGGCAGGGCTACGGCTACCGGGTCCATGGACCCTACCAACCCGACGCGGGCCATCGCTTCAATCCCAATAAGCTGCTCATTGACCCCTATGCGCGCGCCATAAGAGGGGGCTTCCGCTGGCACGATTCCATGTTCGGCTACCGGGTCGGCTCAACCCGCGCGGACCTTTCTTTCGATCGCCGGGATTCGGGCCCCGTTGTCCCCAAAAGCGTCGTCATCGATGAAGCCGTCACCTGGGGCGAACACAAGCACCCGCGGGTCCCTTGGCGAGACACAGTCATCTACGAGGCCCACGTCAAAGGCCTCACGGCCATGCATCCCGACGTTCCCGACAAGTTGCGCGGCACCTTCTCGGCCCTCTCGGACCCGAGCGTGCTCGACTATTTGGTGAAACTGGGTGTGACCACTGTCGAGCTTTTGCCGGTCCAGTTTTTCGTTGACGACCGCGTGTTGGTGCAGCGGAAGCTGCGCAACTACTGGGGCTATAACACGCTCAACTTCTTCGCCCCCGCGACCCGTTACATGTCACCCGGCGGCACCCACCACGAGTTCAAGTACATGGTGCGCCGCCTGCACGAGGCGGGGATCGAGGTGATTCTCGACGTGGTCTATAACCACACCGGCGAAGGCAGCCAGCTCGGCCCCACCTTGTCGTTCCGCGGCATCGACAATGCCAGCTACTACCGCTTGACCGAGCATCGGCGTTACTACGAGGACACCACTGGATGCGGGAACACGCTGAACGTGGCCCATCCGCGCGTGATGCAGATGGTGATGGACTCCCTGCGCTACTGGGTGGAGGTCTGCCGTGTGGACGGGTTTCGCTTCGACCTTGCACCGTCCATGGCCCGCGAGGGAGGTGGCTTCGACAAGTCAGCGGCCTGGCTCGATGCGATGCTGCAGGACCCGGTTCTTTCGCAAGTAAAACTCATCGCGGAGCCATGGGATCTCGGGTTAGATGGCTACCAGGTGGGAAATTTCCCCGGCGGCTGGGCGGAGTGGAACGGTCGCTATCGCGATGATATCCGCTCTTACTGGCTCGGCGAGCCAGGTCATCTGCCGCACCTTGCCCGAGACCTCCTCGCCTCGGCGGATTTATTCGATCATGCTGGTCGAAAACCTTGGTCAAGTGTGAACTTCATCACCGCTCACGATGGTTTTACCTTGATGGACCTTGTGAGCTACAACGAGAAGCACAACGAGGGGAACGGCGAGGACAATCGCGACGGACACGATGACAATCGCTCGTGGAACAGCGGTGTCGAAGGGCCGACCGACGTGCCGGACGTCCTCGATCTGCGCGATCGCATGCGCCGCAACCATGTGACGACGCTGCTGCTCAGCCAGGGAACGCCCATGCTGTTGATGGGTGACGAAATCGGCCGCACCCAGTTCGGCAACAACAACGCCTACTGCCAGGACGCGGAAATGAACTGGCTTGCATGGGGAAGCCACAGCGAACGCGATACGAGCTTCCGGCGGTTTGTCGAGGCAATGATCGCGTTGCGGCGGGAGCTGCCTGTGTTCTCCCAATCTTACTTCCTCCACGGCGCGCCCATTTCACCCGAAGAGGGCGATGAAACGAAGGATGTGAGCTGGCTGCAGCCCGACGGCGGCGAAATGCAAGAGGGAAACTGGAACGAGGCGGAGCGAAAAACCCTTGGTCTCCTGCTTTCTGAAGCCGACGGAACCCGCATCCTTGCAGTTTTCAATGCCGCTGATCAGGACGTCATGTTCGCCCTTGATGAAGCGCTTGCCGCAATGGACTGGCAAGAACTCGTCTCAACGGCCACTGGCGCGGTTCATTCGCCCGCCAAAGGACCTGTGCGCTCGGCTCCGTTCCTTGTTCCGGGGCGGTCGATCCTTTGTGTTCTTGGGCGCAGCGGCGGCGAGGCTCGCCTTTGACCTCGCGACGGCCTTGGCCGCTGGCCCGCTCGCTCGCTTTGGGGGTTTGGGCCCGTTGCCCATCGGGCGTGCGAAAAATGCCGGCTGTGTCGCGCAAGGGCGTTCATGGCAAATAACCTCGACGCACGCGCCGAGGGAGCGGGAATCCTGCTCGAACCGCGATGGCCTGGCGCACCGCCGGTTCCCAACGCCACCAAAGAGGCGCTCCTCGCTGCCCTTGGTGACCCGATGGAGGAGACGGCCGCCGAACCTTTTCCAGGTCAGGCCTTTGTGCCGCCGGTTGTGGACGAGCGGCGTCTTTTCGGCGTTTCGCTCCAACTCTATCAGCTCCGCTCGCACCGGAACCTTGGCAGTGGCGATTTGGGCGATTTGCGCAGCCTCATCGATGGATTTGCGAGGGAAGGTTGCGACTTCATCGGCCTGAACCCCCTCCATGCGCTGTTTACCGCGGCCCCGGAGCGGGCCTCGCCGTTCTCGCCGTCGGATCGGCGCTTTCTCAACCCCCTGATCATCGCCGTCGATGCCGTGCCGGGCTATCGGCCGCAAATGCGCGAAGGGGTGAGTGTTCCTGGGAGCGGTGACCAGGTGGACTACACAGCTGCGGCCCGCGCAAAACTCATCGTTCTGCGCCGCGTCCATGCCACATGGCGCACCGGCGGGCCGGACATCACCCAAGGGGACATCCAAGCCGCCGCTCGCCATCGCAGCGAAGCTGGCAACGAACTTGAGGACTTTGCGCTCTTTGAAGCCCTTTCCCACGCAATGGTGCGTGATGGCTGCATGGCCGGATGGACCGGTTGGCCAGCCCAGTATCGGACGCGAGAGGGCGCTGCCGTCCGCGCTTTTCGCGAGGCGCACGCAAACGACATCGCGTTCTTTGCGTGGCTGCAGTACGTGGCGGCGAGCCAGCTGGACGCTGCCCAAGCCCATGCTCGCAGGAGCGGAATGGCTATCGGCCTTTACCTCGATCTTGCGGTGGGTTCGGCGCCAGACGGTGCAGCCACCTGGGCTGACCCGGGCCTCGTGATGGCTCATCTCAGAGTTGGCGCGCCCCCCGACCTCTTCTCCGCGCAGGGGCAGAACTGGGGTCTTGCGCCGCTCTCTCCGACCGCCTTGCGCAGGGAGGCTTTTGCCAGCCACAAGGCCGTCCTCGGGGCGGTCATGGAAGCCGCCGGCGCCGTTCGTATCGACCATGTGATGGGTGTGGAGCGGCTTTACCTCATCCCCGAGGGCGCATCTGCCCTTGACGGCGCTTACGTGAAGATGGACGGCCAACTGCGCTCACTTCTTGGTGCGAGCCAAGCCCACGAAACGCTGGTGATTGGGGAAGATCTCGGCGTGGTTCCCGCCGGATTTCGCGACCGCATGGCGGCAAGGCGGATATTTTCCACCCGCATCGTCCCGTTTGAGCGCGATGGCGAGGTGATGCGTGCACTTGAGACCTATCCAGCCGATTCGCTTGCGTGTTTTTCCACCCACGACCTTGCTCCCCTCGAAGCGTGGTGGCTTGGCGAAGACATTTTGGTTCGCCGTTCGCTGGGCCTCCTGTCCGGTGCCACTTTGACCCAAGCCGAAAACGAGCGAAACGCCGAAAGGCGGCTCGTCTTGGCCTTGGCGGGTCTCGACGAGACGGCCCTTCATGGGCCTCCGGACAGCGAAATCGCTGTTGCGATTCATCGGCTTGCGGCGCGTTCCGCTTCCCGTTTGGCGGCGATCCGTCTGGAAGACGTCGTGGGCGGTCGCCGCCTCGTCAATCTGCCAGGGACCGATCGCGAACACCCCAATTGGCGCAACACCTTACCCATGGACGTGGATGAAATCGGCCGCTCAGAACGCCTCAGTCGGGTGTTTGCCGCCATGCGCGAGGGGCGCAGTGGGTGAGCCTGGTGGGCCCGTGGCCCCGCGAGCGGCGTTTTTGAGGTAGCGGGTCTCGATTACGGCCGATTTTTGGCGCCGCGGGCAGAATTCGTCGAAAATTCTTCGATATCGACGCAAATCCAGCCGTGCTAGCGGTGCGCTTCCTTGTAAAAATTCCGCAAGATTTCAGCGGTTTATTGCGAGGCTGAGGGGTTATAGGCGGTGCTAGCGGAGCCGAAAATCCCCATGGCTGAGAGCCGGTCAGCCCCGGTGAATTCGTTAAGTCAACCTTGCCGAGGCAGTGGAAATCCACCGGGTCCAAGGCGTTTTTGTGTTGTCCATGCAACATGGATCGCGGTGTAGCAGCCCCAGACCCCTTTGCCGTCACGCTTTCCGTTGCTGTGGGCGGGGGCGGTGCGCAATGTCAGATCGCGACGGGGGCAAAACTCTCCTGTCGCGGGTTTGGGCGGGCACTAGTGGCTTCCTCCAAATCGAGTGAGATCCGGCGACTTTCGGCCCGTTGGTCACCGCCGGAGCGAAAGTCAAAGGATCTAAACTGTGAACCTCTTTGGAGATCGAGACATGAACATCAAGCGTCTTGTCCTCGGCACGGCTGCGGGTGCTCTCGCGGTGACCGGGGCGCAAGCGGCGGACCTTCCGGTTGTGGTCGAACCTGTCGACTACGTTCGGATCTGTGACGCCGTTGGCACTGGCTACTTCTTCATCCCCGGTACCGATACGTGCATGAACATCTCTACGCGCGTTCGTACCGACTACAACTTGTACTTCGACATTGACGACGCAAACGTCACGGGCCTCCTGGACAGCTACGACGGCGACATTGGCGACCGTCTGTATCGCTTCCGTGCTCGTGGTTATGTCCGCACCAGCACCGTGACGCAGACCGAGTTTGGTCAGCTGCGTACGTTCGTGGACATCTTCGTCACGAAGGACTCCGGCGCCCGCTTCTCTGGTGAAGCTGGTGATGCCGTGACCCTTGACTCGGCGTTGATCCAGTTGGGTGGCCTCTTCCTTGGTCGCTTCGCCACCTCCTTCGGCGGTAGCCAGGGTATCTACACCATCGAGCAAACGTTCGACCTTGGTAACAACACCGGTCAGGTCAACCAAATCGCGTACCAGTTCGACTTTGGTAATGGCTTCACCGCCACGGTGGCGCTTGAAGACACCACCAAGCACCGTGACGGTATCGTCGCGTTGGCTCTGGGTCCGAACTTCGTCTTCCTTCCCACTTTCTCCGACTACGGTGGCGCGCAAGTGCCGGACATCGTGGCCAAGGTTGAAGTGGTCCAAGGCTGGGGTTCCGCTAGGTTGTCGGCTGCTGGTCACTACGTGAACGCCCAAGCATTCTACAGCAACGGTGTCGTTCTCCAACAGCGCTCCGACACTGACTACGGCTTCGCAGTGGGTGCTGGTGTTGAGGCCAACCTGCCCTTCGGTAATGGCACGAAGATCGGTGTCCAGGGTGGTTACGCCTACGGTGCGCTCGACTACATCGCCGACAGCCCGACCGGTATCGGTGCTGCCGACGGCCTGTTCGACAATGCGGGCAACCTGCAACTCGGTAACTTCTTCTCGGTTGCTGGTGGTGTGACGACGTCCTTCACGCCGACTGTGTCTGCTGCTCTGGGTGCTGGTTGGGTGTACATGGATCACGACTTCGATCCGGCTGACACCACCAACATCAACGTGCAGGGTACCGTTGGTTGGGAACCGATCTCCGGCATGCTGTTCGCTCTTGGCGCCGAGTATCGCTACCAAGACGACGATGTCCTCGGCGACGCCTCCGCGCTCACCACCTTCTTCCGCGCTCAGGCGACCTTCTAAGCCAAACCGTCCTCAGGACGAACAAGGGCCCGGCGGTAACTCCGCCGGGCTTTTTCGTTTTTGGTATCGGGCGCCCTTGCAATGGCGCTAAATCCACGGGAATGCGGCTCAACAGCACCGCGCTGCCCAAAAATTGCCGGTAAGCAGCTTCACCACACCCTCATTCCTTCCAAGATCGAACGGTACCGGTCTAAGGTGCTTGCAGACGGGTGAAACCCGCGCCCAAAGCGAGTGCTAGGGAACCCTCGTTCCGTCCCTTACTCACATTGAGTAGCGGCACCACCGGGAATCTCGGCTCAGGCCATAGGAGCGCAACCCGATGACATTCATTCGATGGGCATTGGCTGCGGCGTGTTTTGGGCTTGCAGCGGGCTCCAGCGCCGCCGGGGATCTCCCGGTGATCGTCGAACCGGCGGAAAACCTCGATCTGTGCGCCGCTTACGGCGAGGGGTACATCGCCATTCCCGACACCGACACATGCATTCGCATCAGCGCAGGCGTGCAGACGGACTTTAACGCCTACGTGGACCTTGGCGGCTCAAGCAATCGCGGGATCTCGAACGGCGGACGGAGCGAAAGCGACTTTCGCACCAGGATGCGCAGCCGCGGTCGGGTTCAGGCCCAGAGCGTCACCGAAACACCGTTTGGTCCCCTCAACACCTACGTGGACATGTCTCTTCCCAACGGTTTTGGCACGAACCGTTAGGATCCACCCCAAACCAGAGAACCCCTAACGGTGGTGCGACCACCTCCGGGCGTGTCGCGCCGAGGAACGGGTCCCATACGGCAGCGGCGGGCGGAAAGACCTTTCGTTGAGAAGCGCCAGGCTGAAGGAGTGTGGCGCTGTTGCCGTTCATTGCGTTCCGTCTGTTTTGGCGTTTAATCCCATGGGCCTTGCGACCTGCCCACC
>JBCCYN010000071.1:0-22769 GCA_039189655.1 Pseudomonadota bacterium
ACGCGGCGGAGCCGGACATGGCGCAGACACTTTTCGTCCTGAATGGGCCTAATCTCAATCTTCTGGGCACACGGCAGCCGGAGATCTACGGCGATCAAACCCTGGGCGATGTCGAGGCGCTGTGCCGCGACGCGCTTCCGCCGGGCTTCGATCTGCGCTTCGAGCAGTCCAACCACGAGGGTCAGATTGTCGATTGGATCCAAGAGGCCCGTGAACACGCCTGCGGTATTGTGATCAATCCCGCCGCGCTGAGCCACACCTCGGTGGCCGTGCTTGACGCGCTGACCATGTTCGATGGTCCAGTGATCGAGGTGCATATCTCAAACATCCATGCGCGCGAGGCGTTCCGCCATCACTCCTATGTTTCGGCGCGGGCCAACGGTGTTATCGCTGGGTTTGGAGTCGAGGGATACGCGGCTGCGGTAAAACGGGCCTGCGCGCTGGCTCATTCGTAACGCCGCTGCACTGAAAAGAGGGGGCCGCCATGGAAATTCCAAAGAACACGTTCAAAGCCGCGATCAAAGCGGGGAAACGCCAACTTGGTATGTGGAGCGCGATCCCCCATCCGAGCATCGCCGAGATGCTAGCGGGCTGCGGGTTTGACTGGCTGCTTTTCGATACCGAACACGCGCCTAGCGATCCGTTAGTGGCGTACTCCCTCCTGCAAGCGGCATCGGCTTATCCCGTTAGCACCGGGGTGCGGCCGAGCGCGCTGGATGTGACCTTGCTCAAGCGGGTGCTTGATGCGGGTGCGCAGACGGTGATCGTGCCCTATGTGCAAACCCCCGAGGAAGCGGCGCTGGCGGTGGCGGCTGTCACTTACCCGCCCGAGGGGATACGGGGCGTCGCCGCAGGCATGCGCGCCTCGCGCTGGGGCGCGGTGAAGGATTACGCGCAAAAAGCCCGCGACGAGATCGCGCTGATCATCCAAATCGAGACCCGCGAAGCGCTGGAACGGCTCGACGAGATTGCGGCGGTGCCCGGCCTCGACGGCATTTTTGTGGGCCCGTCGGACTTGGCGGCGAGCCTGGGCTATCCAGGACAGCCCGGCCACAAAGCAGTGCGCGCCGCCTGCGTTGACGCGATCACCAGGATCCGCGATGCGGGCTTGCCGCCGGGCTTTTTGGCGCTCGACGACGCTGTCTTGGAAGAGATGGTCGAAGCCGGGTCGGTCTTCACTGCGATCGATGTGGACACAGCACTCCTGCGGCGCACAGCGCTGTCGCGGATCGCGGAATGGCGGGCGAAAGTCAGCTAAGCGCGGCCATAGACACGCCGGCCCAGCGGCTCTAGCCTCACGTGGCGGCTCAAACCCCGCACGCGCCAAAACAAGCGCGCAACCCAACACCAAGTCAAATGCCAAGTCAAGCACCAAGTCAAGCACCAAGCCAACCGCATACCGATAGCCGGCGTTCCTGGGCGCGCCTGGCGATCACGCTGGCTGTGGCGTCGGTCGGCAATGCGGGTATCTGGGTGATCATTATGATCTTGCCGGCTGTGCAGGAGACCTATGAGATCTCGCGCAGTGCCGCTGCGATCCCTTACGCGGCAACGATGGCGGGGTTTGCCCTGGGCAATCTTGCATTGGGGCGCGCGGTGGATGCATTTCGGGTGGCGCCGGTCCTTTTCTTTGCGGCTCTCGTGGTGGCCTGCGGATACTTTCTGGCACCGCGCGCGGGCAGCGTTGCGCTGTTATCCGTCTGCCAGATGTTGATTGGGTTCGGCTCGTCGGTGTGCTTCGGTCCGCTGATCGCCGATATCTCCCATTGGTTTTTGCGCCGTCGCGGCGTTGCCGTAGCAATCACCGCCTGCGGCAACTATCTGGCTGGCGCGATTTGGCCGTTTGCCCTGCGCGGGGTTTTGGACAATCAGGGCTGGCCAATGGTCTATGCAGCGATGGCGGTGATCACGTTGCTGGTGTTGGTCCCCAGCGCGATGGGGCTGCGGCAACGACTACCGGACACAGCGAAAACGCAAGCCGACAGCCTGGCCCGCGCCAATCGCGAAAGCGGCGGCCTATCGCCTCGGGTGATGCAAGCGTTGTTGCTGGTGGCCGGTTTGGCGTGCTGCATGGCCATGTCGATGCCCCAGGTGCATATCGTGGCGCTTTGCGTCGATCTGGGCTTTGGCGAGGTGGTGGGCGCCGAAATGCTGTCGCTGATGCTGATAGGCGGGGTTGTCTCGCGGTTCGCCTCGGGCTTTCTCGCCGACCGGTTCGGCGGGGTGAAAACCGTGATGATCGGCTCGGTGCTGCAGGCTTTGGCCCTGGCGCTCTACCTGCCATCGACCGGCATGACCGGGCTTTACGCGGTGAGCCTTGCCTTCGGCCTATCGCAAGGCGGCATCGTCCCCAGCTACGCCGTGATCGTGCGCGAGTACCTGCCCGCAGCAGAGGCCGGAACCCGGGTAGGCATCGTTATTGTCGCGACCATTGTCGGGATGGCGTTTGGCGGCTGGGTCGCCGGCTGGATCTACGACCAAACCGGCAGCTACTACTTGGCATTCATCAACGGCATCGGCTGGAACCTGTTAAATCTGGCGGTGATGCTGGCGATCCTGGCCGGTGTGCGGCGCAGGCCGGACCCGAGCCTTACGGCGTGAGCGACCGGGCGCCAAATTGCCGCGAGGCCGTGGATTTTGCGGGATTGTCGCGCGGCCCTAGCCACGGCACTATGCCTGCCAGCGCATGCGTGCCAGAAAAGGCCATGCGAGGCCGGATTGGCGCAACCCAGGACGCGAGGGACCGAGAATGAATCTGACGCTGACGCAAAACGATCTGAGCCATGTGATCGAGGCTGACCGGGCCCATGTCTGGCACCACCTCATGCAGCACAAGCAGTTTGAGACGATCGATCCGCGCGTAATCGTCGAAGGCAAAGGCCTGCGGCTTTGGGATGCGTTGGGGCGCGAGCATATCGACGCAGTATCGGGCGGCGTCTGGACCGTGAATGTGGGCTACGGCCGGGTTGAGATCGCCGATGCGATCCGCGACCAGCTGGTGAAGATGAACTTTTTCGGCGGCGCGCTCGGCTCGGTGCCCGGCGCGCTTTTTGCCGAACGCCTGCTCGAAAAGATGCCCGGGCTGAGCCGCGTGTATTACTCGAATTCCGGCTCGGAGGCCAATGAGAAGGCCTTCAAAATGGTGCGCCAGATCGCCCATCGCCATCACGGCGGCAAGAAATGGAAGATCCTCTACCGCGAGCGCGATTACCACGGCACCACCATCGCTTGCCTCGGTGCGGGCGGCCAGGCAGAGCGCGGCGCGCTTTACGGGCCCTTCCCCGACGGCTTTGTTTCGGTGCCCCATTGTTTGGAATACCGCGCGCAATGGGATTTGAGCGGCGAGGCCTATGGCCAGCGCGCCGCCGACGCGATCGAGGAAGTAATCCTGCGCGAAGGCCCCGACAGCGTGGGGGCGCTGTGTCTTGAGCCGGTAACCGCCGGCGGCGGCGTTATCGTACCGCCGCCCGGCTATTGGGAGCGCGTCGGCGAGATTTGCCGCAAATACGACATCCTGCTGCATATCGACGAGGTGGTGTGCGGCGTCGGCCGCACGGGCGAGTGGTTCGGCTACCAAAACTACGGTGTGAAACCCGACATTGTGACCATGGCAAAGGGTGTGGCGTCCGGCTACGCGGCCATTTCGATCACCGTCACCACCGAAGAGGTGTTTTCGCTCTTTAAAGAGAACCATGAAGATCCGCTTGCCATGTTCCGGGACATCTCCACCTTCGGTGGATGTACCGCCGGCCCGGCGGCCGCGTTGGAGAACCTGCGCATCATCGAGGACGAGAACCTTCTGGAAAACACGAAAACCATGGGCGCGCGGCTCATGAACAACCTTCGCGCGCTTCAAGAAAAGCACGCAGCCATCGGTGACGTGCGCGGCAAAGGTCTATTCTGCGGTGCGGAGTTGGTGGCGGACCGCACCACCAAGGAACCTGCCCCGGAGCAAAAGGTAAAAGCTGTGGTGGACGCGTGCATGGCCGAGGGGATTATCATCGGCATGACCAACCGCTCGCTCCACGGTCTCAACAATACGCTTTGTTTGAGCCCCGCGCTCATCGCCACAGCAAGCGACATCGACGCCATCACCGACAGCATGGATGGCGCCCTGACCAGCGTTTTCGGCTAGGCTGAATTTTTGGGGCATGGAATCGCTTTCTGTCCCAAACCACCTGGAACGACAAAGACTTGGAGCGGGGCTTAAGCGCCCGCTTCGGCGTGGCCCACACCCACAATCCCAACCTCTTCAAACGACCTCAGGTTCCGCAGCCCGTGGCGTCCAGCGCATTCGTACGCATGGACCTTCTGATCACCCTTGATATTTGGTGAAAATTAGGTGAAAATTTTCATGAAGCTGGTTTGATCCCGTGAAAGGCGACCATGGCTCCACTACTCTCGGGCGCGATATTCGCGCCCTTCGCAAGGCTCGTGGCGTGACACTCCAGGCCCTCGCCGGTTCTGTCGGCCGCTCAGTAGGCTGGATGAGCCAGGTGGAGCGGGATATTTCAGAGCCCACTTTGGTGGATCTGCAAAGGATCGCCGGGGCCCTTAGAGTTCCCCTTTCCTTGTTCTTCGGCGCGACGCCGGCACCGGTGGAAGAGGCGGGCCGGATTGTCCGCGAGGCGTCCCGTCGCACCATTGGCGAGCGGGAAGGAGGGCTTGTGGAAAGCCTCCTTTCGCCGGACCTCACCGATCCATTCGAGGTGGTGCACTCGCTTTTCCTGCCCGGATCAGCTCGCGTCGATCCGGTGCGTCGGGAAACTTCTGAGGTCGCCTACATGGTGGCTGGAACCCTTGATGTGACCCTTTCGGGCACCGTTTTTACGGTGACCGCGGGCGACTCGTTTCGAGTGCGCGGCGAGCCATTTTCCTGGGCGAACCCCTACGCCGAGCCAGCTGTCGCCGTGTGGGTGATCGCACCGCCCATCTACTAAGGCATAAACCGTGGCCCAGGTTCCAGACACAGCGCGGGTGGTGGTGATTGGCGGTGGGGCCGTGGGTGTCTCGGTGCTCTACCACCTGGGGATGATGGGCTGGCACGATTGCGTGCTGTTGGAGAAGAACGAACTTACAGCAGGTTCCACCTGGCACGCTGCGGGCAACTGTCCAAACTTCAGTGCCAATTGGGCAGTCATGAACCTTCAACGCTACAGCCTTGCCCTATACCGAGGCCTTGGCGAAGCCGAAGACTACCCGATGAACTATCACGTCACCGGCGCCATCCGCCTTGCCCACACCAAAGAGCGGATGCGCGAGTTTCACCATGTGGCGTCCATGGCCCGCGCCCAGGGCCTCGAAATGGACATTTGCACGCCCGAAGAATTGCACGCGCGCCATCCGTTCATGGAAACCCACGATCTGGAGGGCGGTCTTTGGGACCCCCTCGACGGCGATATCGATCCAGCGCAGATGACCCAGGCGATGGCCAAGGGTGCCCGACGGCTTGGCCAGGCTATCCATCGCTTCACGCCGGCAACGGGTGTTTCGCGCCAGGGTCACGAGTGGATCGTGCACACCGCAAACGGCGACATCCGCTGCGAGAAAGTGGTGAATGCCGCCGGGTACTACGCCCAGCGCGTCGGCGAATGGTTCCGCCCGTTCGGAGGTCGCCGGGTTCCCATGGTGGTGATGAGCCACCAATACTTCATCACCGAAGAAATCCGTGAAATCGCCCAATGGTCGAAGGAGCACGGGCGAAAACTTCCCATGGTTCGAGATCCGGACATCAGCTATTATCTTCGGCAAGAAACGAGCGGCCTGAACCTTGGCCCCTATGAGCGCAACTGCAAAGCGCACTGGATGACGCCCGACGATCCGCTCCCCGATGATTTCTCCTTCCAGCTCTACCCCGATGACTTAGAGCGCCTCGAATATTACATCGAAGATGCTTTAGCCCGGGTTCCGTTGCTCGGATCGGAAGGGATCGGCCGCGTCATCAACGGACCAATCCCCTATGCGCCTGACGGACATCCGATGATCGGACCAATGCCCGGCGTGCGTGACGCGTTCGAGGCTCACTCCTTCACCTTCGGCATCGCTCAAGCGGGCGGCGCTGGCAAAGTGGCGGCGGAGTGGATCGTACGCGGCGAAACCGAATGGGACATGTGGGCCGTGGACCCGCGCCGCTTCACCGGCCATGCCGACGACGACTTCGCGCGGCAAAGGGGCATGGAAGTCTACGGCCACGAGTACGCTATTCATTTTCCGAGGCATGAATGGCCAGCGGGCCGCCACAAGAAGGTCTCGCCGATCCACGAAAAGTTGCTAGACCTCGGCGGCCAGATGGGCGCCTATGGCGGTTGGGAGCGCGCCAACTGGTTTGCACAACCAGGCGACGATGTCAGCGAAGCGGCGACCCAAACTTTTGATCGGAACGGGCCCTGGGAGGCGCGGGTCCGGGGCGAATGCGAAGCCGTGCGCGATGGCGTGGGCGTCCTCGACCTTCCCGGCTTTTCGCGTTTCCATCTTTCCGGAAGCGGAGCGCGAAATTGGCTCGAACAGCGCATCGCCGGACGCGCTCCCAAACCGGGCCGCATAGCGTTGGCCTATTTTTGCGACGAGCGCGGCCACATCGTGACCGAGATGTCGGTCATCGCCCTTGCGCCCGATGAATTTACGCTCATCACCGCTGCTCCCGCAGAGTGGCACGACCATGCCCTGCTCGACGATGCCTCGAATTTGGGCCTTCGCCTCACCAATGAGACTGAGCGCATCTCAACGCTCGTTGTCACGGGACCACAAACCCGCACCCTCCTGGAAAAAATTGCGCAAGCTGACCTAAAACTTCCGTGGCTCACCCACCAAAGTGCGTCGGTGGCAAACATTCCGTCCCGACTGGTGCGGGTCAGCTATGCCGGTGAACTCGGCTGGGAAATCCATGCCAACACGCGAGATATGCCTGTACTTTACGACAGCGTTCTTGCTGCCGGCGCAACCCCGTTCGGTATGTACGCGCTGGATCGCCTAAGGCTCGAAAAGGGATTTCGCGCTTGGAAGCAAGATCTTTCCACCGACTATAGTCTTGCCGAGTGCGGCCTTGAGCGATTTGCCCGCTTCGACAAAGCTGAAAATTTCCCCGGCCAAGTCGCCCTTGCCAAGGAAATCGAACGTGGGCCGGCCCGTCGGGCATGCCTCCTCACGATCGATCCGGCCCCGTGCGACCCGCCTCCCATGTCGAATGTATTTCTGGGCGGCGTACGGATCGGCGAAATCACCTCCAGCGGGTTCGGTTACCGCGTCGATTCCTTGGTGGCACTTGCAATGGTCCGCGCCGACTGCGCCGAGCCTCAACAGGATGTGGAGGTGGAAGTCTTTGGCGAACTCCATCGCGCCAGGGTCCACGGGCTAGCACCTTTGTGGGATCCCGAAAACGCTCGACTACGAGCCTGAGGAGAGCACTTTGACTCATCCGCCACAACAGGCCCGCGCGGTTATCATCGGCGGGGGCATCGTCGGTGCATCAGTGGCCTATCACCTTGCCAAAAACGGCTGGCATGATGTGATTCTCTTGGAGCGCAAAGCCCTCACGTCAGGCACCACTTGGCATGCAGCAGGCCTCATCGCCCAACTGCGCGCCTCCATGAACATGACGAAGCTTGCCAAGTATAGTCAAGATCTTTACGGCGCTCTGGAAGCTGAAACCGGCGTCGCAACAGGTTTTCGTCGTACTGGTTCCATTTCCATCGCTCTAAACCATGAGCGCCGCCAGGAGCTCTTTCGTCAGGCATCCATGGCGAGGGCTTTCGACGTCGACGTTGAAGAAATCGGCCCCAACGAAATCCGTGCGCGCTACCCTCACCTCAACCTCGATGGCGTGGTCGCAGGTGTCTATCTGCCCCGTGACGGCCAAGGCGATCCATCCAACATAGCCCTAGCGCTCGCCAAAGGGGCTCGGATGAGCGGCGCAAAATTCTTCGAGCGGACCGCAGTCACAGGCGTCGCCACTTCGGGCCGGCGGGCCACGTCTGTCAGTTGGCAAAACGGCGAATACTCTGGCGTCGTCGAGGCGGAACATGTCGTGAATTGCGGCGGCATGTGGGGCCACACCTTAGGTCGCATGGCAGGTGTCAATGTACCGCTTCAGGCGTGCGAACACTTCTACATCGTCACCGAGTCTATTCCCGAACTGGCGCAATTACCGGTTCTGAGGGTGCCCGACGAATATACGTACTACAAAGAAGATGCCGGAAAAATGTTGATAGGAGCCTTTGAACCGGAGGCTAAACCTTGGGGAATGACCGGTATTCCAGACGATTTTGAGTTTGATCAACTCCCCGAGGACTTTGATCATTTCGAGCCAATATTGGAAATGGCTGTGCAGCGAATGCCGATGTTGGCCGAGGTCGGCATTCATACGTTCTTCAATGGCCCGGAGAGCTTTACCCCGGACGATGCTTATCACCTGGGCCGCGCTCCTGAACTCGACAATTACTGGGTTGCCGCGGGTTTCAATTCCATCGGAATTCAAAGCGCCGGCGGCGCGGGAATGGCCCTGGCGACGTGGATGGATACCGAGGAGAAACCTTTCGATCTCAGCGACGTGGACATCGCCCGCATGGCGCCCTTCCAAGGCAACCGCAGTTATTTAGTACAACGATCCAAAGAAACACTCGGCCTTCTTTATGCCGACCACTTCCCATACCGCCAAAAGGCAACTGCTCGCGGGGTCCGGCGGTCTCCACTCCACGAACACATTCGGGCTCGAGGCGCAGTTTTTGGGGAAATTGCCGGGTGGGAACGCGCGAACTGGTTTGCCGACCAAGGTCAAGAGGCTCGCTACGACTATACTTGGTTCCGCCCCAAGTGGTTTGCCAACACTGCGCGCGAACACCGGGCACTTCGCGAAGCAGTTGGTCTATACGACATGTCGTCGTTCGGAAAAATCCGTGTGGAAGGGTTCGATGCAGAACGTTTCCTCAATATGGTTGCAGCAAATGATCTTGCCGTTCCGACTGGCCGTACCGTCTATACACAATTTCTCAACCAACAGGGCGGAATAGAAGCTGACGTTACGGTCACCCGTCTTTCCGACACTGCTTATCTCGTGGTGACACCCGCCGCCACTCGCCTCGCCGACGAGACTTGGCTGCGCCGCCACAAGGGTGATTGGAATGTAGTCATTACCGACATGACCGCCGCCGAGGCCGTCATCTGCGTCATGGGTCCCAAAGCGCGGGCGCTGCTCTCGGCAGTTTCCCCCAATGACTTGTCCAACGCCCATCACCCTTTTGGGGTGGCGAGGGACATCGAAATCGGGATGGGGCTCGCGCGGGCTCATCGCATTTCGTACGTCGGCGAGTTGGGCTGGGAAGTGTATGTCAGCACCGATATGGCCGCCCACGTGTTTGAAACACTGATGGAGGCGGGTGAAGACTACAGTGCAAGACTTTGCGGGCTACACGCGATGGACAGTTGTCGCATTGAGAAGTCGTTCCGCCATCTGGGCCATGACATCACCTGCGAGGATCACGTACTGGAAGCTGGGCTGGGCTTCGCAGTCAAAACGGAAAAGAGTGACTTCATCGGCCGTGACGCCGTACTCCGAAAACGCGAAGAAGGTCTCTCGGCGCGCCTGCTTCAGTTCCGACTAGACCATGCGGAACCGATGCTCTTCCACGGCGAGCCCATCATCCGTGATGGTGAAGTGGCGGGTTACCTCACCTCGGGTGCCTATGGCCACACACTGGGCGCAGCAGTGGGTCTTGGATATGTGCCTTGCGCCGGCGAAACAGCATCCCAGGTCCTCGCGTCCAGCTACGCTATCGAAGTCGCCGGGGAGCGTTTTGCGGCGACGGCGTCGTTAAAACCGTTCTATGACCCAAAGTCCGAACGCGTCCGCGCGTGAAGTGCTACGTCAGTCAACACTTGCCAAGAACGACGCGCTGCTCCCCCGTATCAAAGTAAAAGATCTCTTTGTCGTCAAAGTCGAGACCCACATCATCGCCCACTTGTGTGGGATCTTGGCCAAATACACGCACTGTAATTCGCTCTTCGGCCTTCGTTGTAACAAGTACGTTCGTGTCACCTCCGAGCCGCTCCACATGGGTAACGGTTCCGCGAGTTCGTCCATTCTTTGATAGGCGCAGGTGCTCCGGCCTAATTCCCATCGTCATACCGGAAGGTATTCCCGGAAATGACCGGTCTAAGAAATTCATGGAAGGGGATCCCAGAAACCCTGCAACAAACCGGTTCGCTGGATTGTTGTAAAGTTCCATAGGGCTGCCGACTTGCTCGATACGACCATCGCGTAAGACGACAATTTTATCGGCCAATGTCATCGCCTCGATCTGATCATGGGTCACGTAGATCATCGATGCGGACAGTTTGCGATGCAACTCGGCAATTTCGATCCGCGTGTTCATGCGTAAAGCTGCGTCAAGGTTTGACAACGGTTCATCGAAGAGGAACAGTTTTGGCTCTCGCACGATGGCGCGGCCGATGGCAACCCGTTGACGCTGGCCGCCAGAGAGTTCAGCGGGCCGCCGTGTCAAGTATTCATCCAGCGATAGCATGCGGCTCGCATACCTTACGCGCTCCTCGACCACCGACTTTGCTTGCCCTTCTTGCTTAAGACCAAGCGCCATATTGTCTTTGACGTTGAGATGGGGATAGAGCGCGTAGGTTTGAAACACCATGGCGATCCCACGCTTTGCAGGTGGGACCGTGTTCACCAGCCGCCCATCAATACTTACGGTTCCACTGGTCACGTCCTCAAGACCAGCGATCACCCGCAGCAAGGTAGACTTACCACAACCCGAAGGGCCGACAAAGACGACAAACTCGCCTTTGTTCACAGTGAGGTTGATATCCTTCAATACTTTGACAGAACCAAAGGACTTGTGGACGCTTTCAAGGGTCAGCGCCGTCATGGCTTTTCACCAAGTTCGACGACTTTACCAGTGCGAATACTCTCATCTGCAGCAAGGCAAATCCGCAGCGACTGCACGGCGTCTGACATGTGGCGATCTAGGTCAAGGTCGTCCAAAATGGCACGCGCCATGAATGACTGCTCGGCATTGCAAAGCTCCTGGTGCCCAGGTTCGGCTGGAAGCTCGATGAGCGTATCGCCGGACGGTCGGTGGACGAGGAGTGAACCGACCTTTGTATGACCATCCACATCGTCAGAAGCGCCCTGGTTGCCTTCTACGATCGAGACCGCGCCATTAGGACTTACGATATCTTTCACAAAGAACGCAGTGGTGGACATCATCGGCCCCCAGCCAGCTTCGTACCATCCTACCGAACCATCGGCGAAAACCACTTGGAAATGGCCATAGTTATACATGTCAGTTGCAATTTCTTGGGATAGTCGCAACCCAACCCCGTGTACGCGTAGAGGGCTCGAATCTGTAATCTGGCACATCACATCCACGTAGTGCACGCCGCAGTCCACAATGGGGCTCGTGGTTTCCATCAGCGCTTTGTGGGTGGCCCATGTTGAACCATCGGACTGTTGGTTGAGGTTCAGTCGGAACACATAAGGTCCACCAAGAACCCGCGCTTCCTGAACGAAACGCTCCCAGCTCGGGTGATGGCGCAGAATATACCCAACCACGAGCTTCTTGCGGAATTTCTTGGCGGCGTCCACCACCCGCCTCGCCTCCTCGACCGTTGTCGCAAGTGGCTTTTCCACGAAGACGTGGGCACCCGCTTCCATGGCTGCGATGGCATACTCCACATGACTATCAGTATAGGTGGCGATCACTACAAGATCCGGCTTTGTGCTCGCCAAAGCGTCTTTGTAGTTGGTGAATTTCGGGTAGCGCGCGAGTGCGGCCGGTAGTTGGACGGATGATCGGTTGACTAGGGCAACAATTGTCGTGCCTTCGAGGATGTGGTGTGCCAGGGCATGGCTTCGGCCCATGTTGCCAAGCCCGGCAATGAGGACGCGAAGGGTCACTTGACTGCCCCTGACATGATCCCGCGGATAAGTTGGCGAGAAAAGATGACGTAGAGGATGAGAACCGGCAAGATGGCCAGAGACAAAGCGGAAAGTACCGCATTCCAGTCCGTCACGAATTGACCGATGAAAACCTGGCTGCCGAGCGTTAAAGTTTTCGTCGCTTCCGCTGGTGCGAGGATCAGCGGGAACCAAAGATCGTTCCAGATCGGTATCATGTTGAACACCGCAACAGTCGCCAGGGCCGGCCGCACGAGGGGCAACACCAGGCGAAAGAATATTTTGTACTCACTCAACCCGTCTACCCGCCCAGCGTTTTTAAGATCATCCGATACGCCTTTCATAAAGGTTGAAAGAATGAACACTGCCAGCGGAAGACCTTGAGCGGTATACACCAAAATGAGCGCAAGTAACGTGTTGACGAGGCCGGTGGAAACCATCATTTCCAGGATTGAAACTGTACCGATCCGGATGGGAATCATGATTCCCAAAGCAAGATAAAGCCCCATCAGCGTGTTGCCGGGAAATCTATATTCAGCGAGGGCAAACGCCGCCATTGCGCCAAAAAGCAAAATAAAGAAGAGCGATACGATTGTAACGATCATTGAATTCTGGAAATAGAGCAGGAAATCGCCTTGCTTCATCACAGTTTCATAGCCGATAAAGCTAAAACTCTCCTTATTGGGTAGTGCGAGCGGCTCCCTGAAGATCGAGCGACGATCCTTAAAGCTATTTATGAGGATCACGAAAACGGGAAAGAGTACCACCAACGTGTAAACGATCAACACCCCATGGGCCGCGACAGTGGATCCGATTGGCTGACGGGCTCGGTGCACGTTGCTTCCCTTAAAACTGGTACTGGCGCAGACGGCGTTGGATACCGAATAAGTAGATACAAACGCCAATCAAGATGATCCCAAACATAGCACTGGCGATGGCCGATCCCATGTGTGGATCACCCAGTTGGAGCTGGAAACCAAAAAAGGTGCGGTAGAGGAAGGTGCCGAGAATGTCGGTGGAGAAATCTGGACCGGCAAGGGCGCCCTGCGCGGCATAGATGAGGTCGAATGCGTTAAAATTCGCCACAAACGTTAGGATCGAGATGATGCCGATGGATGGTAATATGAGTGGAAGTTTGATTTTAAAGAATGCGGCAAATCCGGTAATCCCATCGCATTCGCCAGCTTCTATGACTTCATCGGGAATGGACAGAAGGGCTGCGTAGATGAGCATCATCGGAATTCCAATAAACTGCCACACCGAAATGAGCGAAAGGGCAGTCAGCGCATACTCTTCTTTTCCGAGGTAGGGCGCGTAGAGGAACTTTAGGCCTGCTGCGCCTAAAAGGTCCGGGGCAATGCCCCATATGGGCGAGAGGATGAGTTTCCAGGCAAACCCGACGATAACAAAAGATAGAATCGTCGGAATGAAGATCGCTGATCTATAAAAAGCCGAAAACCGAAGCTTAGGTGAGGACAGAATTGCTGCCAGCGCAATACCGATGGGGTTCTGGACCAACATGTGGATCATGAAGAACCAAGCATTGTTCAACAACGCGTTCCAGAACTGATCTGACCAGATCGCGTCGCCAAATAGCTTTTGAAAGTTATCAAGACCGACAAATACTCGCGAATTTTCAACTTCCGAGTAAAGCGCGAGCCGGAGAGTGTCGAACAGCGGATAGATCATCACCGCCGTGTAAACGAGCACGGCCGGCGCGAGGAACACCACAATGTGCCACTTAAACCTCGGCTTGGGGATGTCGGGATCAACCAACTGTGGAAGCACCCTCGATGGTCAGCTCGAGAAAGCCGCACGCCAAGTTCGGACGAGATCGCACCACGTAGGCCGATGGCTGAGACAAGCTCTCCTCCTTAGGTCGGGGCGCTAACCGCCGGGCGGATTGCTCCACCCGGCCAAGACGATGCTTTTCCCTTGCGCTACTGGTGCGGCGCGTACCAGCTTGCCAGTCCGTCTTGAAGACGCGCACCCGCCGCCTCGGGCGTCTCGTCTCCCTTGATGACGGCTACCGATGCGTTCCACGTCTCGTTTTCAAGGTTAGGTGTGCCTCGAGAGAGAATTTGATAGGTGGAGCGGATCGTACTCTGACACTCGTCTCGCCAAGATACGAACTCTTGCGCCAAAGGATTGTCCAACTCAATTTCCGCATTAATCAGCGGAAAGAAACCAGGAAGCGCATTTCCATAGAGTTTAGCGAAGTCTTCCGATGCGACCCAATTGAGAAACATCTTCGCGGCATCGGCGTGTTCTGTCGCAGCATTCATGCCTAGACCGATGTCGGTATGGTCGGAGATGTAGCAGGTGTCTTCGGCGCTTTGGACAGGTGGCTTGAAGGCACCCATTTCAAAGTCGGCCAGGCTTCCGAAGCCCGAAATCTCCCAAGAGCCGGCCGGGTAAACCGCGGCGCGCCCAAGGGTGAAAATGTTCTGGCTGTCTGGGTAGGTTTGCGCCTCGTAACCGTCGCCCATGTACGGTGCCCACTTGGCCAACTGGCGAAACGGCGCGATCCAGGGCTCGTCCGTCAGCTTCTGTTCGCCGGCGATAAGCGCCGCACGTCCCTCTTCGCCCTTCCAGTAATTTGGGCCAATGTTGTTGTAGCCCATGGTGGCCGCTTCCCACTGATCGTTTGTACCCATGGCCATGGGAATGTACGAGCCGTCCTCTTTGATCTTGTCGAGGGCTGCAAAGAACTCCTCTTCAGTGGCCGGAACATCAATGCCCAGCTCGTCGAACGCTTCTTTGTTGTAGATGAAGCCATGGATAACGCTTGCCATGGGGACACAGTAGGTGGCACTGCTGTCGTCGGTACTCCAGCCCGACTTGGCAACGTCGGAGAAGTTGGCGAGGCCCTCTAGGTCGGTGATGTTGGCGAGCTTACCGTCCTGGAAAAGCGCCAGAGACGCGTCAAAGGGCCGGCAGGTGATGAGATCGCCCGCGGAACCCGCATCGAGCTTAGAGTTCAAGATAGCGTTGTACTCGGCGGGCGCCGAGGGTGCGAAAGTGACTTTAATACCGGGATGCTCGGCTTCGAAGGCAGGTATGATGGTGTCCTGCCAGATCGAAAGGTCGTCGTTGCGCCAGCTTTCAATGGTGAGCGTGACGTCCTGGGCATGGGCCGCTCCGGCGGCGAGGATCGTACTGGCACACAGTAAGCCTCTAAGGGCCTTGGAGTTCATGGCTGTCTCCCTCGTTCGTTGTTGTTGCGTCTCAATTTTCGATCTGGCCGCTTGCCAGGCAGTCCCTCAGCCTTCCACCGTGGTGTGCCAGCAATGACTGTGCGTGCACCATATCCAACCCTTGTGCCATGAGGACAGCCGTTTTGACGTCGTAGTGCGCATCTTGAAGCGCCCGCGCGGCGGTGTCCGCCGAAACACCTGCGACGGCGGCCACGATGCCTTGCGCACGTTTGCGAAGCTTTGCGTTGTCGGCGTGGAGGTTGACCATCATGCCATCGTGCACGTGGCCAAGTTCTACCCCTGCGAGCGTAGAAATCATATTGAGGATGATCTTCTGCGCCGTCCCCGCCGCAAGTCGCGTCGACCCGTCCAGCACCTCCGGGCCCGTGGGAACCGCGATCGCCACATGGGCGAGATCAAGAAGCGGCGCAGCGGGTACATTGGCAATGGCGATCACCGTCGAGCCCTTTGTCAGCGCAGCCTCGGCCGCAGCGCAAGCAAACGGCGTTGTCCCGCTGGCGCTCAGCGCAATGACGGTGTCCGCCGACGACAGGCCGGCGACGGCCCGCGTTGCCTGGGTCTGGTCGTCTTCAGTATCCCCGGGCATCCGAGCGTCGATGGGGATGCCGCCAGCCATGGCGATGCGTACCCGGTCGGGGGGAATGCGAAACGTCCCGGGAAGCTCGCAGGCGTCGGCGACGGCCATGAGCCCGGAACTTCCCGCCGCCGCATAAACCAGCAGGCCGCCGCACGCGATGGTCTGCGCCACCTTTTGCCCCGCGAGCCCAATCGGTTCCAATGCGCCCGCGACTGCCTCTGCCGCGGCGCTATGGGAGGCCACCATGGCCCGCAGCGCTGCGGACGGCGCCGCTTGGTCGATGGTTTCACCGGTGGTCCGAAGCACGGGGTTTTTGTCAAAGCGCAAGGGTCAACTCCAGCTCTTACAAAACAATACCGATTTAGCACCTATTGTCTACCATTTTCCATATTTTAATCATTACACTCACTAAGATCGATGCGAATCCAGGCTAATCGGTATTATTTTGGTATTTTATGACAACAAGAGGTATGCTATCGGTAAATTATGGCTCAGCATTCCTCCCCCCTCCTGATCGGCATCGACGGTGGCGCCACCGGCTGCCGCGTGGCCATTGCTTTGGGCGAGCCAAGCAATGTGATCGCCACTGCAACGGGCGGACCGGCCAACGTTTCGGTGGATCTTGATGGGGCGATCGCACGGGTGAGAGCGACCATTGATGCGGCGAGGAACCGCGCCGGCATCGCCGAATCCGCTGCGAGACAAGCGGTGGTCCACGCCGGTTTTGCCGGTGTCATGAGCGGCGACATGGCGGCACGGGTGGCCGAAGCCCTCGCCCTCAAACACTGCAGGGTCACTGACGATGGCCCCACCTCCGTCGCCGGTGCCCTTGGCGATAACGATGGCGTGGTGCTTGCCGTCGGCACCGGGACCATCGTGACGGCAAGGCGCGGCGGAAACCTGCGCACGGTTGGCGGTTGGGGATTTGCCTTGGCGGATCAAGCCTCCGGCGCATGGCTCGGTCGCGGCCTGATGGAACGGACGCTCCTGTGCCACGATGGTCTGGAGACCCACTCCGCCATCACACGCGCCACCCTCCAGCTGTACGGAGGAGAGCCGGCGCGCATTGCCGATTTTGCCACTGCGGCGAAGCCACACGAGTTCGCCGCGCTAGCTCCTGAAATTGTTGCTGCCGCCAGCGCCGGGGACGCCCACGGGAAAGCCTTGATGGCGGCCGGCGCTGACTACCTCCATGGCGCCCTTCGTGCGTTGGACACCGCCCCGTCTGACACCATCTGCCTCACTGGCGGCGTGGGCCCCCATTATCGCAAATACTTGCGGGCTGGGCTGCGCGATGCCGTCAAGGCACCCCTTGGAACCGCCCTTGACGGTGCCCTGAACCTCGCTGCGCAGCGGCTGAAAACGTTGCTGGCCGCGCCATGAGCGTATCCGAGTTCCTCAGTCCATCTGGATGGCTGAACGAGGCGGGCGGACCGCGCTATGTTCAGCTGCGCAACCGCATCAGCGACGGGGTCGCCCAAGGCATTTTGGGTCCCGGCAGCCCGCTTCCCCCCGAGCGCGAGATCGCGGCCATAACAGAGCTATCGCGGGTGACGGTGAGAAAAGCCATCCAAGCTCTCGCGAAGGACGGCTTGATCATCCAAAAGCAGGGTTCCGGCTCGTTTGTGTTGGAGCAAACAGCGCGGATCGAGCAGTCCCTCTCCCGCCTCTCGTCCTTTAGCGAGGACATGGCGCGGCGCGGCAAAACGTCGTCGGCGCGCTGGTTGGAACGGGGGCTTTTCATGCCCTCGCCAGAAGAAACGCTCGTCCTTGGCCTCTCGCCGGAGGATTCTGTGGCGCGGATCGCCCGGCTTCGCATGGCCGACGGTCAACCCATTGCCATAGAGCGCGCCTCCCTTCCCACCGACATTTTGCCCAATCCCCTTGCGGTGGAAACGTCGCTCTATGCCGAGCTGGAGGCGTCGGGCCAGCGGCCTGTGCGGGCGATGCAAAAGATCTCTGCAGAAAACCTCGGGGATCAGGACGCGCGGCTTTTGGGCGTTGCCGAGGGTGAGGCGGGCCTTCGCATCGAACGCACCTCGTACGTCACGCAAGGTCGCGTCGTGGAATTCACACGCTCAATCTATCGGGGCGATGCCTACCACTTTGTTGCAGAGCTTCGCTTCACCGAGGAATGAGCATGGCGCAATCGCAAATGCACCGCGAAATCCTTGAGATCCCAGCAGCACTGGAACGCCTTTTGTCTCTCGGCACGCACGATGTTGAGGCGGCGGCCGAAGCCATCGCCGCACGACCACAACCTTTTGCGGTCACCATTGCGCGCGGTTCGTCCGACCACGCGGCATCGTTTTTCAAATATGCGAGCGAACTTTTGACAGGCCGCGTTGTCGCTTCCCTTGGCCCCTCCGTGGCGTCGCTTTATGGATCGGCGCTGCAGCTTGCTGGAAGCACGGCCCTTGCCATCTCCCAATCGGGCAAAAGCCCCGACATTGTTATGGCCACAAAGATGGCCGGCGAGGCGGGCGCACTCACCGTCGCCGTCACCAACGATCCATCGTCAGAGCTTACCCAATGCGCCGAACTCACCCTGCCGCTCCATGCGGGCGAAGAGCGCAGCGTGGCGGCCACAAAAACCTTCGTTTCCTCCTCGGTGCTCGCGGCTTGGGTCCTCGCACAAGTGGCGAAAGACGAGGAGTTGCTGCGGGCCATCAAAGGCCTGCCCGCGGCGCTCCACAACGCCTACCACACCGACTGGGGCAGCCTTGCCAACGAATTGGCCAGCGCCCGTTCCCTCTTCTGCCTTGGCCGTGGTCCCACCAACGCCATCGCCAGCGAGGCCGCGCTCAAGTTCAAGGAGACCAGCCGGCTTCACGCCCAGGCCTACTCTTCGGCGGAAGTACTGCATGGTCCCGTCGCCATCGTCCACGAGGGGTTTCCAGTGATCGCCTTTGCAACGCCCGGTGCGGCTGAGGCGTCGGTGGTGGAGGTCGCTGACGCCCTGGCTGGAATGGGCGCGCAGACCTTTGTCACTTCGCCGCTTGCGACCCGCAGCACCGTGCTACCGCGCCAAGATACCGGCCACCCGCTGACGGACGCCATTGCGCTCATCGTCTCCTTCTACACCATGGTGGAAACGCTCGCCCGGGTCCGGGGTTTAGACCCCGACCTGCCGCGGCATCTTCAGAAGGTGACCAGGACCCGATGAAGCGCACGGCAACGATTGGCGCAGGGATTTTTGATGGCGAGCGGCTTCACCACTCCCGCGCTTTGCTCCTTCACGGCGAAAACTTTGCCGGGATCGTAGATACTAATCAGATACCCAGCGGCTACGAACGCTCCCGCGTGGATGGCGGTACAGTGCTACCGGGCTTCATCGATCTGCAGGTCAATGGCGGCGGCGGCGTCATGTTCAACGACGATCCCACCTTGGCAACGGTGACCAAGATTGCCGAGGCTCACGCCTGCAACGGCACTCGGGCGCTGCTCCCAACGCTCATTACTGATACCAGGGCGAAAACCGAAGCAGCTATCGAGGCAGCGACGGCCGCCGTCAAGACTGGAGTCCCCGGCGTTCTCGGCATTCACCTGGAAGGGCCGCACCTTTCCACCGCTCGAAAGGGGGCCCACGACGGAGCCCTCATCCGGTCCATGGACGACGCGGACGAAGCGTTGTTGGTCGCCGCCGCAAAGGCCCTTCCCAACGTAATGGTGACGGTCGCCCCCGAAAGCGTTTCGCCAGAGCGAATCGAACGCCTTTCAAAGGCCGGAGTCATCGTTTCGCTGGGACACACCGACTGCAGTTTTGATACGGCAGCAGCCGCCTTCGCGGCCGGCGCCAGATGCGTCACACATCTTTTCAACGCCATGAGCCAGCTGGGAAGCCGCGAGCCGGGGCTGGTGGGGGCAGCGCTCCAGACAGGCGCTGTCTATGCGGGTCTCATTGCAGACAACGTCCATGTGCATGCCGCCAGCATGGGCGCGGCCATTGCCGGAAAGAAGGGCCCAGGCCGGCTCTTCCTTGTCACTGACGCGATGGCAACCGCAGGATCAAGCATCACCCAGTTTATGCTCAACGATCGCCAGGTGACCCGCCAAAACGGCCGGCTGACCCTTGGGGACGGGACCCTCGCGGGCGCGGACCTTACCTTGCAAAGGGCCGTTTCCGTGCTTGTGGAGGTGGCGGGGGTTGCCCGCGAGGATGCCCTTGCCATGGCAACGTCGGTCCCCGCATCTCTTTTGCGCCATGCCGGCCCCTTCGGACGGTTCGTCGAAGGTCAACCGGCGAACCTGATCCGACTGGAGCACAGCGAGGATCGACAAGAGCGTCATTCAACAAAAGATGGATAGAACGCAATGGGCCGCAGCTGCACGCATGGGCAGCAGCTTAGGTCTTCCCGCTACGCAACTGAAGAATAGGCCGTGGTCGACGAAGGGACCGCAGCCTCAGCGGGACCCGTCATCGGAGGAGAATCCGAGACGACTATAGTCGATCTGCCGGTTCGGATCAGAGTTGACGCACGCTGCCATCGACAGTGCGGTCAGCATGACCGCCAACCCCAGCCCCCAGTAATTGTGCTTGGACATCTACATCTCCCGAACTGGAACAAGTGTGGGTAAGACGCGATAAATCGTGCCGGCAAGCGCTCGGCTGAGCGCCGAAAGTGAAGTCTTTCCAATGTCGATGGCGCCCATCAAACGCCCCACCAACACTTCTGTAAGAATACACCACTCTCAGTTGCGCACAAATGAAATGGGCCGTGCGGGGAACTGACCACCCAAGACCGATCACGCGCTGCTTGGCTAGGGAGGGCCAGGAACATGTTTCGGCACCACAAATTAAGTCACCCCTCCAACCGGCCGAAAAGCAAAGAGAATTCTTAGATCACACGGACCACATGCTAAGCACGCGCAAAGATCTCTGCGTATATCCAAGCCGGCAAGAACTGCCCTAGACGGATACCGCCGCCAGCAACCGGTCGCGGCCAAGGGTCGCTTTGTCGCCCGCAAGCGTCACTGCGCCGCGCTCCAGCACCGCGAAAGTGTCGGCCAGTTCAAAGGCAAAGCTGAAGAACTGCTCAACCAAGACGATCGCCATCTTCCCCTCTGAGCGGAGGTAAGAAATCACATCGCCGATTTGCTTGATGATGTTCGGCTGGATGCCCTCTGTGGGCTCATCAAGGAGGAGGAGTTTGGGCCGCGTGACAAGGGCCCTGGCGATGGCAAGTTGTTGCTGCTGTCCACCAGACAGATCGCCCCCTCGGCGCCCGCGCATCTGCGCGAGAACAGGAAAGAGCTCGAATATCTCATCCGGCACCATCCGCTGTCCTTTGGGCAGGCAGGTGAAGCCGGTTTCGAGGTTTTCCCGCACCGTCAGAAGCGGAAAAATGTCGCGGCCTTGGGGGACCAGAGCCACGCCCATGAGGGCAAGGGCGTGAGCTGGCGGCATACCGATGGCTTTGCCGTCCAGCCGAAGGGTCCCGTTGGTGCGGTGATGCAAACCGCAAATCGTTTTCAGGAGAGACGTCTTCCCCACGCCATTGGTGCCCATGACACAGGTCACCTCGCCCACCGCCGCATCAAGGGATACGCCAAAGAGGATCTGGCTTTGACCGTAGTGCAACGTGACGTCGCGCAGCTCAAGCATGTTTAGCGACCAAGATAGACTTCAATAACGCGAGGGTCGCTCGTCACATGGTCGATGGAGCCCTCCGCAAGCACAGCACCTTCGTGGAGCACGGTCACCCGGCATTCCAGCGCCCGGACAAACTCCATGTCATGCTCCACCACCACCACCGCATGTTGACCGGCCAGATCGCGAAGGAGCGCTGTGGTGCGTTGCCGCTCGGCCACGGTCATCCCCGCCGCCGGCTCATCCACGAGGAGGAGGCGAGGGTCCTGCGCCAGCAGCATTCCGATCTCCAGCCACTGTTTTTGTCCGTGGGAAAGCTCGCCCGCACGCCGCTGGAGGGCGTCCGAAAGGCCCACTTGTTCGGCAATGGCAACCACCTTCGCCTCGTCCTCTGCATCCATACGATAAAAGACCGCCGCGACGGGGCCGCGCTTATTCTTCAGCGCCATGATGAGGTTATCCGCGACCGTCTGTTCCTCGAACACCGTGGGGCGCTGAAATTTCCGGCCGATGCCAAGGCGGGCGATTTCCGCCTCCGATCGCCGCAGCAGCGAGATATTGTCCTCGCCCCAGATAACGGCGCCACTGTCAGGGCGCGTTTTGCCGGTGACGATGTCCATGAACGTGGTTTTGCCAGCACCGTTGGGGCCGATGATGGCGCGCAACTCCCCCTCTTCGATCTCAAAGGAGAGACCGTTGATCGCCTTAAAACCGTCGAAGGTGACGGAGACATCGGCGACTTCGAGAAGCGCGCTCATTCTGCAGGCTCCGGTCGCTGGGCCGCCCGGATGGACGCCGGCTCCTGGGGCGGACGCCGCACGAAGACGTCAACGAGCCCACCAATACCTTTCGGCGCGTAAAGCGTGACGACCACGAACCCAAGGCCCAGAAGAACCTGCCACCAATCCACCCAGTGGATCACGGCAAAGCCTAGGTCGAGATCCCCGGCGCGCCCCCCGGTGAACCAGGTGGAAAGGAGCGAAACGATCGCGGCACCGATCAAAGCACCGTAGAGCCGCCCACGTCCGCCGATGGCGACCCAGACCGCCAGGTAGATGGACGCAATGGGTGCCACCTCCGCCGGATTCACAATCCCCGCCTGGGGATAGTAAAGCGCTCCGGCAATGCCAGCGATCACCGCCGTCAGGGTAAATACCATGAGCTTATAGATTTCGACCGGATACCCGAGGAAGCGGACCCTTGCTTCGTCGTCGCGAATGCCGCGCACAACTGAGCCGAACTTTCCTGAAACCAGCCAGGCGGACAGGAGATAGCCAAGTCCGAGCGCGACCGCCGAGGCCACAAAGAACCAGATCGACACCACCGATTGGGGCACACTTTCAAAGCCCGGGATGTTTTGGAGACCGGAAAGGCCGTTGTTGCCCCAATCGGTGGTGTCGATCTGGTTCTTTGTGGCCTCGGCGGTCGCGCTCGGACTTGGCTATCTCCTGTCCGCCTGGCTGGTTTCAGGAAAGTTCG
>JBCCYN010000072.1:0-22656 GCA_039189655.1 Pseudomonadota bacterium
CCCGCCATCCGCCGCTCCAGTCGCTCCCATGCGTACTTTGCCACCGCATCGACCGGTTGAGCGACGGTCGTCACAGGGCGCCGCCTGGCGGTCATCCAAAGGGAATCGTGGAAGCCCACCAACAATACATCGTCAGGCGTGTCCAACTGCCGCTCAGCGAACGCCGACAACACGGCGAGGGTCCCCACATTCGTCCCGGCAATCACGGCATCGGGCACGGCCCTATGCTCAAGCCAATCCGACACCAGCTTCGCGCCGTCGGCGGGATCGGTCCCAATTTCGAGCACATCAAGCGTTGCTTGGCTGTCGTCTTTGAGTGCATCCCGAGCACCCTTCACACGCTCACGGATGGTAAAGAGGTTCAAGGTCGCTGCAACAAATAGAATGGACTTAGCGTTTTTCTCTAACAACAACTGGGCCACCATCTTGCCCGAACCTTGATTGTCCAAAGTCACTGAATCGAACGGAGTCTGGTCTGGCAGGATGCGATCAGCGCCGACAACGGGCGTGCCGTTGTTTTTTTCCGTTAATTCCTCCGGCAAGGTATCGCCACACGGCACGGCGAAAATACCAGCAGGTCGCCATGCCAGAAGCGCGCGCAACCTCGAGCGCTCAACAGCAGGATCATTTCGGCTACAAGTAACAATGACTTCGTATCCTGCGTTTTGCGCCCTTGCTTCCATGAGCGCCACAAGCCTAGTTAAGAATAGATCTTCCAGGTCGGGCACGATAACTGCGATGATATTTGATCGCCCTGACCGAAGCAGTGACGCTGCCCGATCCACTTCATATCCAAGTTTATTTGCCGCTTCGTGAACTTTTTCTTGCAGTTCACTCTTTACAGCTTTCTTACCTGACAAGACATTGGAAACCGTAGCAGTCGATACCCCGGCTACTGCCGCAACATCTCGAATTGATACTTTCTTAACTGTTCGCGCCATTCTCAAAAATGAAACACTTCAGGGTGAGACATGTTTTTCAAACCTTCCATCCAGCGACACATCGCTCGACAACGCAACTGAACTGAAAAACAGCTGATCCAACGCTCGGCCATCCCAACACAAACAAAATGGGTCGGCAATAGTCGTATAATGAATGGAAAAACGCAGCGGCTCGTACCGAAGCGCCCTCCCCACACCAGATCTCAATTGACAGTAAATCGTTTAACGCATACGCTTCCCATCGGTCGGCGTTTGGCCAAGGTGTCCCTCAAGAGAGGGGTTTGAAATGGATCGGCTTCCCGGTTCGAAATCATTCTTAGTCGGCATCGCAGCAATCGGTTGCTGGGTTATTGTTTGGTGGTGGCTGACCCGGTCCGGCGGCCCCGTGCCGACCTTATATTTTCCATCGCCTGAAGACGTTTGGACCAAGTTCGTCAGGATGTGGACGCGGCCCTACATTGGGAGCACGCTTCTTGAACATATTCTCAGCAGTCTTTACATCGTACTTTTCGGCTGGGCGGTAGCTGCCGTTGTGGGCATTCCCCTTGGTATTGCAATGGCCTGGTGGAAGAAGCTGAAATGGATCGTATTTCCAATATTTCAGATCATTCGACCGGTACCGCCGCTCGCATGGATACCACTAACAATACTATGGCTCGGCATTGGCGATATTGCGCGTATGTCAGTGGTATTTATAGCCGCCCTGGTCCCTTGGTTAATGAACTCGATGCTCGCGGTCTATTCGGTGGACAAAATCCTGATCGACGCCGGAAAGACACTCGGAGCCAATGACCGACAAATTCTGACTCGCATCGTCTGCCGCACCGCCTTACCCACACTCGTCGCGGCGGCACGAATGGCGCTCGGCAACGCCTGGTCAACCCTCGTCGCCGCAGAAATTCTTGCCGCAACTGCCGGCCTCGGCTACGTGGCAGTCAATGCCTCGCAGCTCCTGGACACGGATGTCCTGCTCGTTGCGATGTTCATGATCGCCATTCTAGGCATCGCGCTCACCGCCCTCATCAGCCTAACGCAACGATACTTGGCACCGTGGTCCGTTACCAGTGTGCAAAGAGGCTAGGTAATGCTTGAAAGAGGCCTTTCACGTTTGGGCATGGTCTCGAACCGTTCGAAGTCGCTATTTTATGGTTTCTTGTCACTTACCAGTCTTATGTTGATTTGGTTTTTGTCCACGAGCGTATTTGAACTAATTGAGCCACGCGTTTTGCCATCCCCCGTAGCAGTCGTAAATCAGCTCATCTGGATCATCGAAGTGCCGTTCAGTGGGCTCACACTTCCAGGCCATATACTTTCGTCCCTGGAACGCTGGGGGTGGGGCGTATTCACTGCCATGGTAATCGGCATTCCCGTCGGCGTCCTCTTTGCGTGGACTCCCTGGTTCAAGAGTCTCATGAACCCTGTCTTTGAGCTCATCCATTTCATTCCGCCGTTTGCCTATATACCCCTGGCGGTGCTTTGGTTCGGCGCATCGACGGCGACCCAGGCCATGGTTGTGTTCGTCGCTGCGTTCCCCGCATTCGTGATCAACACGCAACTGGGCGTTTCGCAGGTAGACAAAATACTTGTCGACGCCGCCCGTGTTTATGGAGCAGGCCCATTTGCCACTTTGCGTCGGGTCGTTATCCCAGCTGCGGCACCGAGTATCTATACTGGTCTTCGAATAGCAATTAGCAACGGATGGATGGCACTGGTTGGCGCCGAACTTGTCGTCGGCAAGGTTGGACTAGGTTTTATGATATCCCAGGGGCAAGAAAATGCTTCAGTGGCAACAATTTTCGTTGGTGTTATTACCATTGGATGGCTGGGTGTTATGATCGATACGATCGTTCAGCGTTCGGAGCGCTATGTCTTACCGTGGCGCAAGAACGTCTCTCTAAACAGCGGCTAGAAAGCAAACAAAATGCCCCACGACAATGACACAAACAAAAGTATTCCGGGGCAACCAAAGCTCGAACTCCGCCACATTACGAAGCGGTTCGGAAAAGAAGGAGCAGGTGTTCTCGCGGTGGATGACTGCTCTCTCTCGGTAGAGAACGGAGAATTTGTTTGCGTCGTTGGGCCTTCAGGCTGCGGAAAATCAACGCTCATGACTGTGGGCGCTGGTTTGGAAGACGCAACCGAAGGCGATGTGCTCATTGACGGCGAACCGGCTGGCCCACCAGGGCCCCGCAGAAGCGTGGTTTTCCAGAAATTTGCCCTTTTCCCGTCAGAAACCGTTGAGCAGAATATTAAATTCGGCCTTCAAATGACTGGCGTTCCCAAGTCCGAACAGGAAAGCCGACTTGTGAGTCAGCTGCGGATCATGGGACTTGAACATTTTCGGAAAGCCTACCCAAGCGAGCTTTCCGGAGGAATGCAGCAACGGGTGGCGATTGCTCGCGCGCTGGTGATGCAGCCTGAAATTCTTCTGATGGATGAACCATTCGGTGCGCTAGATGCGCAAACGCGGACGATTTTGCAAGAAGAAGTACAACGGCTGCACCGCGAACAACATTATACTGTCCTTTTCATCACCCATTCAGTAGAGGAAGCTGTTTACTTGGGCGACCGCGTGGTCGTGATGACCAAACGTCCTGGCCGGATCAAGAAAGAGATAAGTCTACCACGCGATGTCGTTTGGAAGACAGGCGATATTGAGGAGGCAGCAGAACATCCAGACTTCATCACGGCGCGCCGAGAAATATGGTCGCTAGTTCGTGAAGAAATTATGGCCCCGTAAGAAGGGCTCGCCATCTAACGTCACAGGAGGAGTGGACATGCGAATCAAGAAATTGCCCACCGCGATTGCCGCGGGCGTATTCATCGCCGCGACAATGAGCTTTTCGGCCCTTGCTGAAGCTACAAGTATCAACCTAAACAGCCAGCCCAATGAGGCTGGATTCCCTATGTGGTTGGCTAATAGTCTTGGATATTTCAAGGACAATGGCCTCGATGTTGAGATTGAATACTTTCCAAATGGCGGCGCAGCGCTGGCAACTGGTGCGACTGGTCAATGGCAGGCGGGTTGGACCGGTGGGCCTCCGGCAGTTTCAGGCTGGGAGAAGTTTCAGCTCGTTTCCGTAGGAGCAATGCAGAAGGAGTCGCAGAACCTAAAGCTAATTTTGCGCAATGACGCTATGGACGGAAAAACTCCCGCCGAAGCGTTACTCGAAACCAAGATTGGAACTGTGCCCAACTCAACGTGGAGCCAGGTGCTCTACGCTTGTGCAAAACACCTGGGCGTCACTGACACAGATTCGCTTGACGTCGTTCCTCTGGCGCCCGCAGTCACATTACAATCGCTGCAAAGCGGTGATCTTGGCGCGGGGACCACGGCAGCATCAGCCGACCTTCCGCTTATCAATGATGAAGAGAACTATACCGTGGTTTGCGACGGCAAGATTGCTGGGGCAAACATCATCGCACCGTATATCGTCACGAAACGTTTCTGGGACGAAGACCCGGAATCAGCAGCTGCGTTTGTTGAAGCTGTCTACAAAGCGAATGAATATATCAACAGCACGGATCCTGCGAAAGTCGTAGAGCATGTCCTTGAATATTATCAAGATACAGGTATCGAAGGTGACGCTGCCAAAGCCGAGTACGCTATGCGCATGCGCGATTGGGTCTCCCTCGACGAAGCCATAGCCGACGTAGAGTCCGGCCTCACAAATGAAACTTTAACAGGAGCCGCAGAGATATTGGTCGCCGGCGGCGCACGCGACGACGTTCCGGACTTTGGACCGATGCAGCCCTTAGCCTTGCAAGTATTGACTGCCGCAAAAGCGCTTCGAAACTAAAGGAACGGCAGGGGAACCCATCATCCGATGAGCACGAAAAGAAAGAGTACTTCCGAAGATTTCCAGGGTTACATCGGCCGCACGTGGAAAGACTCTACCCCCTGGTGGCCTGAGCCAGATAGCTCACATCACGGAAGTCCTGACATTCTGATCGTGCTTTTCGATGATCTAGGTTTTGGAAGCTTAGGATGCTATGGAAGTGAGGTAGAGACTCCAAATATTGATGCCCTTGCGGGCAGCGGGCTCCTCTACAACAATTTTCACACCACAGCGCTATGTTCCCCCACGCGAGCGTCTCTACTAACGGGAAGGGATCACCATGCTGTCGGCATGTCGACCATTGCCAATGCCGACAGCGGATTCCCGTCAAAGCGCGGAGCAATCCGGCATAACGCGGGAACACTCGCGGAAATTCTGCGGCCGAAAGGATATTCTACCTACGCGATCGGCAAATGGCATCTCGCGCCCGCTGATCAGATATCAGCCATCGGTCCGTTTGATCAATGGCCCCTCGGAAGAGGTTTTGAAAAGTATTATGGTTTTCTTGAAGCGCTGACGGATCAGTTTCAGCCTAGTCTCGTTCGCGATAACCAACACGTTCCGCAACCACGGAGCGCTAAAGATGGTTATACTTTGAACGAAGACCTTGTTGATAACGCCATTCAATTTCTGACGGATCATGTATCCTTGGCGCCAGAAAAACCTTTCTTCATGTATTTCGCCCTTGGAGCGATGCACTCACCGCACCAGGCACCGCAGGAGTTTTTGAACAAGTATAAAGGCAAGTATGATGTCGGTTGGGATTCGATAAGAGAACAGCGACTGCAACGTCAGCTGGAGAATGGGATTGTTCCTGCCGGTACCGAACTCGTGCCGCGAAACGACCGTGTGGAACCATGGGAGAGCTTGTCCGAGGATCAAAGAAGGCTCTATGCTCGATTTGAGGAAGCTTATGCCGCTTTCCTAAACCATACTGATTGGGAGTTGGGGCGACTCTTTGCACACCTTGATCGTCTTGGCAGGAAAAATAATACCTTGGTCTTTGTGCTTTCGGACAATGGGGCGAGCCAAGAAGGTCAGGTTGATGGTTCAACTAGCACAACCTTCTACGAAAACATGGAAGCAGATCCGTTTGATTACAACATGGATCGCATCGATGATATTGGTACGATCCGAGCCAAAAATAACTACCCGATCGGCTGGGCGCAGGCGGAGAACACCCCCCTTAAGCGCTACAAGCAAAATACACACGCGGGTGGTGTTCAGGATCCACTGATCGTTCATTGGCCAGACGGCCTCAAAGAAACCGGTGTGCGTAATCAATTTCATCACGTAATGGACATTGTCCCAACTATCTTGGAGGTTCTGGAAACGGACTCGCCAGACGAAATCAATGGCGTTCCGCAAATGGAAATGCATGGAACGAGTATGCTTTATTCGTTTCACGATGGTTCCGCGTCGACGCGAAAGCGATCTCAAATTTTTGAGATGTTTGGTCACCGCGCAATATGGCACGATGGATGGAAAGCCGTTTGCTACCACACCCGCTACGGAGACTATGACGACGATACGTGGGAGCTTTATCACACGGATACGGATTTTGCTGAGAACAATGATCTTGCAAAGCTCGATCCTGGCCGGCTGGAGAAAATGATCGAGCTTTGGTGGGCTGAGGCTGGCCGCTATGATGTGCTACCACTGGACGATCGAGGCTTTGCTGAGCGCAGGGCGATGGCAAGGCCACGCGAGCACTCACCGCGCACTCAGACGGAGTACGTCTTTTACCCCGGCATGACGTACGTTCCGGGCGGTGCCGCCCCTTTCTTGATCGATCGTTCGTTCGAGCTCAATGCGAGAGTTTGGATGAAAGGAGACAATGAAGGCGTAATTATTGCATGCGGGGGTATTTGTGGCGGCTACTCGCTGTACATAAAAGATAAGCATCTTATTTTTGACTATAATTTCTATCAAGAAATCTACTCAGCCTCGTGCAAATTGCCAGCAACCGACGAATGTCTAAATTTAGGTTATCGATTCAAGAAAACTGGAGTTTGTAGAGGTAATGGTGAGCTTCTAATCGATGGAAATAAAGTTGCTGAAGTGAATCTACCGCGAACCTATCGATATTTTATGGATTGGGAAGGGTTAGATGTCGGCAAGGACAGTTTGGGACACGCGACCCCAAACTATGGTGTGGAAGGTCCCTTCCCTTTTACGGGCGAGATCGATTCTGTGAAAATCTCCATTGGGGATGATGCAACGGGCCCAAATGACTATGAGCCGCAAGATTGATCTTGCTGATCAGACGACCTCATCTGCCTCTTGTAGCTGTGCGCCGACTTCGGTGATAGCGACATCGCCCGCGGGCAACCATTACGCTAAAGATGACACTATAAAGCCTTCACTAGAGAAGCCCGAATTCGCTTCGTTTACCGGCGGTCATACTTTTGCTGGAACGAACAATCCGATAATTCTTTCAGATGGCGAAGGGCCGCGGAGATGGTTTGAAGTTCGGCCTTTTGATATCGCTTTGACTACAGTTACGAATAAAGAATTCGAACGATTCATAAAAGTAACAGGATACGTAACCGATGCAGAACGCAGTGGCTCATCTTTTGTATTTCATAACCAAATATCTCCAGACGCCGACGATCATGGAGCCATCTACGGCACCGAGTGGTGGCACCGGGTCGGCGGCGCGTGTTGGAGCAATGTTGGCGGATCTCGGTCAGCCACGGTTATAGATCCGGCTCATCCCGTCGTTCACGTATCCTGGAATGATGCGGCAGCCTATTCAAACTGGGTGGGCGGGAGACTGCCAACTGAGGTTGAATGGGAGTGTGCCGCGCGCAGCGGTACAAGTGACACCCGGTATCCTTGGGGTGACGAGGATCCGCCGGAAGGGGGTGGGAGCTTTTGTAATATTTGGCACGGTGAGTTTCCGGTTTGGTCTGGCCCATCATCTGAAACAGTGGGAACGCGTCCGGCCCGGTCTTCTGAACCTAATGCTAGCGGTATCTTCAACATGTGCGGTAATGTTTGGGAGTGGACTGCTGACCATTACAGCAACCGTATGGGCCAGGACATGACACGACGTATCTTAAAAGGCGGCTCTTTTCTTTGCCATTGGAGTTACTGCTTTCGGTACCGTATTGCAGCCCGTATCGGCTCACCAGCACTTTCAACCACCTCACATCAAGGATTTCGTATCGCATTCGACGGATAAGTTAGTTTAATTTTGAAAGTGATTGAGGGAATTTCCTAGTGCCCTGTATTTTATATTGGGATTGGCGCGTATAAGCAGGATCCATTAATGCGGATCTGGTTCGGCGATCTCCGATGGGAGATCGAGATGAACTGAGAGCACTTTTGGCTAACCGGGGGTCGCTCCGGCCGCCTTGCGCCGTTGCTGCCGACTGACACGCGAGGCAAGCCGCAGGTCTATGAAAAGCGGGTAATCAACGGGATTATTTACATCCTGAAGTGTTTGTACCGCTGGAAGGATGCGCTAGACGCGTAGGGGCCGAATGAGCCGCTGTGTAACCGCTTCGGCCGTTGCGCCGCAAAGGGCGTTTGGGCCAATGTGTTCCACGCGCTTGCCGCCGCGGGCGAGTCACCGGCCGCGCTTTTGATCGACTCCTCGGCTGTCAAGGCGCACCGCTGCGCTTCCGGTACCAAAGGGGGAGCAGTATCACGCGATCGAGCGCATGTTCGGCCGCCTCAGGAGTTCCACCGCATCTTTACCCACTACGACCGTCTCGCAGCGAACGTCCTGGCCGCGGGCTGCCTCGCCGCGACCGTCTGGTACTGGATAGGAGCCCCGGCCTTAGGATCCGTCGTCAGACCCGCTCGGGCGGTCGCTGATCTCATGCTGATGCGCCTTCGGAGAGCAAGCTCGCACTTAGCTTTCGCGCTCAAGTGGGCCAAAGGCCGATAGCGCAGAAAAATGGTGCGGGTGGAGGGACTCGAACCCCCAAACCTCTCGGCGCTTGGACCTAAACCAAGTGCGTCTACCAGTTCCGCCACACCCGCAATCGCTCAACACGTTACCACGGAATGGTCGGCCAGCGGCCTCCCGTCAAGACGCCTCGCTAAGGCGCTGATCAAGCGAGGCGCGAACGACCCTCAGGCCAGGGAGCAAATCATCAGCAATCATCCCAGCTCCCGCCTCGTTGGCCGCTTCGCCGTGCAGCCACACGCCAAAACACGCTGCCTCAAAAGCCGGCATCCCCTGCGCGAGTTGCGCGGTCACGATGCCGGCAAGGATGTCGCCACTTCCCGCAGTGGCGAGCCAGGGTGGCGCATTGGCGTTGATGGCAGCGCGCCCGTCTGGGGCCGCGACCACCGTGTCGGCGCCCTTCAGCACCACCACGGCGCCACTCTTGGCAGCCGCGCTACGTGCGTCCGCCAACTTGTCGTTCGTCCGTCCAAAGAGCCGTGCAAATTCTCCCTCGTGGGGCGTCAGCACGACGGATCGCTTCCGTTCATGGGCTAGGGAAGACCCATCGCCGGCGAAAGCGGTGAGCGCGCCGGCGTCCAAGACCACGTTGGCGTGAGAGGAAAGGGCCGCCTTCGCAAGGGCGCGGGTGCCGGCATCGGGCTCAAGCCCCGGCCCGAGGCACACTGCGTTGAGGCGTTCGTCGGCGAGCAGCTGCGAGAACGCCTCAGGACCATCGATTTTCCGAAGCATTACCGTTGTGAGGTGCGATGCATTGACGAGGAGCGCATCCGGTGGCGAGGCAAGGCTCACCAATCCTGCACCCGCCCTGAGGGCTGCGCTGGCGCAAAGTCGCGAAGCACCGGTTGCCGCCACTTTTCCGGAGACGATGACGACGTGTCCGCGGCTATATTTGTGACCGTCTAAGGCAAGGCGTGGACGCGCACTGCGCCAGAGCTGAGGATCGTTCGCGAACGTCTTACAGGACGGGGCTGCAAGCGCGGCAGATGTCATCCCGATGGAATCCACGCCGACCATTCCGCAGTGGGCGCGGCCCGGGAGCAGAAGATGTCCTGGTTTTCGGCGCTCGAACGTCGCGGTGAAGTCCGCCTCCACCGCCGGTCCCGCGATGTTCCCCGTGGCCCCATCAACGCCACTGGGAAGATCGATGGCGAGCACCTTCGCATTGGCCTGGTTCACGCGCTCTACCAGCGTCGCAAAGGCTCCCTCCAACGGCCGTGTCAGCCCGCCACCAAATAGGCCGTCAATGACGAAGTTCGCCCGATCGATCTCCCTGGCATCGGTCGCAATGACCTCGCCACGGTATTCTCTACGCGCACCCGTTGCGGCTTCTCCGCCCTTTCCGCCGCTCATATCGACGAGCGCGACGGCAAAACCGCGTCGGCGCAAGACTTCGGCGGCAACGAACGCATCACCGCCGTTGTCGCCGGGCCCGGCCAGAACAACAATGTGAACCCCGTACCCCGCCCGCGCCGCCAACGCGTCGGCGATGGCGTATCCGGCTCGCTGCATGAGGGTGGCGATCGAAGTGCCTGCTGCCACCATAGCGCGATCGGCTATGGCCGCTTCCCGGGGCGTCAACAATTCAATCATTGAGGCGGCCTACCCGGCCGCAGGACGATTTTCGCACAATAATTCGACATCTTGCGGATTCTCTAGGCAATCGCGCTGCTGTCCTTCCGGGCAACTGACCAACCGCTCACCATCGCATGCTGCGATATCTTGGCATACTTGCTGCATAGCGCGCCTGTGCCGCCGGTGAAAACACAGCGCGGCGAGCCAACGGGTTCCCATGAAGAAGATCGAAGCCATTATAAAGCCGTTCAAACTCGATGAGGTGAAAGAAGCGCTTCAGGAGGTCGGCCTGCAAGGTGTAACCGTCGTCGAAGCGCGCGGTTTCGGGCGGCAGAAGGGTCATACGGAGCTATACCGCGGCGCCGAGTATGTGGTCGACTTTCTGCCGAAGGTGAAAGTCGAGCTGGTGGTTCCTGACAACCTTCTTCCCTCTGCCATTGAGGCCATCCGAAGCGCAGCCCAGACGGGCCGCATCGGCGACGGCAAAATTTTCGTCCTCCCCGTGGAGGACGCCATCCGCATCCGCACCGGCGAAGCCGGTGAGGAAGCCATCTAAACAAATCCCCATCAATCCAATCGTCAAAAGCGTGACTAGAGAGCGGAGCGCATGAGCACAGCCCAAGAGATCCTGCGGGACATCACCGACAAGAACGTCAAATTCCTCGACCTTCGCTTCACCGACCCGCGCGGAAAGATGCAGCACGTCACCATGGACTGCGGCGTGGTGGACGAGGATATGTTCGCAGACGGCGTCATGTTCGACGGCTCGTCTATCGCTGGCTGGAAGGCAATCAACGAAAGCGACATGACGTTGATGCCCGACCCGGAAACGGCGCATATCGACCCGTTCTTCGCCCAGACCACCATGGCGATCTTTTGCGACATTTTGGAGCCGTCCACGGGCGAAGCTTACAACCGCGACCCGCGCACCACCGCCAAGAAGGCCGAAGCCTTCGTGGCATCGGCGGGGATCGGCGACACGGTAACCATGGGCCCCGAAGCCGAATTCTTCGTCTTTGACGATGTGCGCTTTGCGTCCGATCCCTATGACACGGGTTTCCAGCTCGATTCCACCGAGCTGCCTTCCAACATGGGCACCGAGTACGAGACCGGGAACCTTGGTCACCGGCCGCGCACCAAAGGCGGCTATTTCCCTGTCCCGCCCATCGATTCAGCCCAGGATATGCGCTCCGAAATGCTTTCGGTGATGACCGAAATGGGCGTTACGGTGGAAAAGCATCACCACGAGGTGGGCGCCGCCCAGCACGAGTTGGGCCTGAAATTCGACACCCTCACGCGCATCGCCGACAAGATGCAGGTCTACAAGTACGTGGTGCACCAGGTGGCCCACGCCTACGGCAAGTCCGCCACCTTCATGCCAAAGCCCGTTTTTGGCGACAACGGCACGGGCATGCACGTTCACCAGTCCATCTGGAAGGAAGGCTCGCCGCTTTTTGCCGGCAACCTTTATGCGGACCTGTCCGAGATGTGCCTCTTCTACATCGGCGGGATTTTGAAGCACGCGAAAGCCATCAACGCGTTCACCAACCCCATCACCAATTCCTACAAGCGCCTGGTGCCGGGCTATGAAGCGCCGGTGCTCCTCGCCTACTCGGCGCGCAACAGGTCCGCGTCGTGCCGCATTCCCTACGCCACCTCGCCGAAAGGAAAGCGCATCGAGATCCGCTTCCCTGATCCGGCGGCCAACCCCTACCTTGCCTACACCGCGATGCTGATGGCGGGCCTTGACGGGATCCGCAACCGCATCCACCCGGGCGATCCCATGGACAAGGACCTCTACGATCTGCCGCCGGAAGAGCTGAAGGGAATTCCGACGGTGTGCGGCTCGCTGCGGGAAGCCCTCGACAGCCTCAGCGCGGATCGGGAGTTTTTGAAAGCCGGCGGTGTGATGGATGACGATCAGATCGACGCGTACATGGAACTGAAGTGGGAAGAGAACGAGCGTTATGAGCAGACGCCTCACCCCGTGGAATTCGACATGTACTATTCGGTCTAAGACTTCCGGCCGACGAATGATTTAAGGCAGCTCGCCGGCGAATGAATTGAAGCGCGGGGTTTGGGCCCCGCGCTTTTCTTTTTGGCCGATGCTCCGGCGGAGTTTCATCCCACCTCCCCCTTCCGCTATGACGGCTCGCGCAATGCGGGGAGGGCAGGCTTGGCGCGCATTCATCATGGCGGTGACCTCGGCGAGGCGGCGCAGCTTGCCGGGAGCGAACCGTGGCTCGATCTTTCCACCGGGATCAGCCCCTACGCATTCGATGCGGTTCCCGATGCCCGCGCCCTAAAAACTCTGCCCCAAGAGGCGGAGCTTGCGGCCACTCTTCAAGCAGCGCGCGTCGCCTACGGTGTCCCGGACGAAGCCGCCATCGTTGCAGCGCCCGGAACCCAGGCGATCATCCAGTGGCTGCCTGTTCTGTCACCGGCCCAAACCGTTGCCATCCTCGCCCCCACCTACGGCGAGCACGAAGCGGCGTGGCGCCGCGCCAGGGCTGATGTCCGCCTCATTTCTCGCCTCGATGATGCCAACGCGGCGCAGTGCGTCGTCGTCGTCAATCCAAACAATCCAGACGGCCGCATCACCGACCCTGATCAGCTGAAAGCGTTTGCAGCGACGCGAGGCTCGGATCAGGTCGTTGTTGTAGATGAAGCCTTTTGCGACCTCATGCCGGAACTGAGCGTTTCTGGGGCTGCAGGTACGGTGGTGCTGCGCAGCTTCGGGAAGTTTTTCGGTCTCGCCGGCCTGCGTCTGGGGTTTGCGATCGGCGATCCCGGGCTGATGGAAAGGCTTCAGACAGCACTTGGCCCCTGGGCCGTGAGCGGGCCTGCGCTCTACGTCGCCAGACGAGCGTTGGGCGACGAGAGTTTTTCAGCGACCCTGCGAGATCGCCTCAAGGCCGAGCGAAAGACGTTCGACACCGTGCTCATGGAAGTCGGCTTCAACATAGTCGGCGGAACGGATCTGTTTCGCCTCGCCGAAAGCGCCTTGGCGCAGACGTGGCACGAGCGTTTGGCGCGGGCCGGCATTTGGACTCGTCGGTTCGAAGACCGCCCGACCTGGTTGCGCTTTGGCTTGCCTGGCGCCCATGCGCAACGTTGCTTTGCGGCCATGCGCGCCATTGCCGCCAGCCCATGATGGCGGCTGTCCCCCTTGCGCTCGCCATGGATGCGATTGTTGGCGATCCGCCGGACCTGTGGCGACGGGTGGGTCACCCGGTGACCTGGATGGGCGCAGCCATCGATTCGAGCGATCGCCACCTCAACAAAGGCAGCAGCCCGCGGCTGCGCGGCGCTCTTGCCCTTGGCGTGCTCATTGCGCTGGTTGGCACCATTGCCGGAATTCTGAGTAACGTGCTTTCCGGTTTTGCGACCGGGTTCATCCTGGAAGCGCTCCTTGCCAGCGTGTTCCTGGCCCACAGGAGCCTTCACCAGCACGTGGCCGCAGTGGCGAGGGCATCGTCGTTAAACGCGGCTCGAAAGGCTGTGGCGATGATTGTCGGGCGAGACGTCAGCCGCCTGGACGATGAGGGTGTTGTGCGCGCCAGCGTGGAAACGCTGAGCGAAAGCCTTTCGGACGGTGTGGTGGCGCCCGCATTCTGGTTCGCCCTCTTTGGACTTCCCGGCATCGCCATTTACAAGCTCGTCAACACGGCCGATTCCATGGTGGGCCACCGGACCCCCAGACACGCTGAGTTCGGCTGGGCATCGGCACGCCTTGATGACGTGTTGAACATCATGCCGGCACGGCTCACGGCGCTCGCCACCATCGCGATCTCGCCGTCCGCCCGGCGCCGCTGGAGCGAGATCGTGACGGACGCCCAAGCCCATGTCTCGCCCAATGCCGGATGGCCGGAGGCGGCATTTGCCCACGCGCTCGACATCGAACTTGGGGGGCCGCGCAACTACGGCGACCGTTCGGTGAACGGGGCGTTTCTCAACCGGGGCGGATCGGCCGCCACCGTCGTAGACCTTCGCCGCGCACTGCGTCTTTCAACGTTCGTCGGCCTACTCCAATTTGCGGTCTACGCCGTCCTCGCCATCGCGCTTTTCTGAGCGATTTGAAGGATCGCGTCGGTGTTGAGGCAACGCTCAAGGTGACCAGCGAGGGCGTCGAGGGTGTCGTCCACCTGTCGCTCGTAGGCGAGGGCTGACGCCGCACCGAGGGCGGCCAGGAACCGGGCTCGAAAACCGTCCGCCCCAAAGATGCCATGGACGTAGGTGCCGAGCACCCGGCCGTCGGCGGACATGGCACCGTCGGGCTCGCCATCCAACAGGACCACTGGGCGCTCCCGGTCTGGCCCCTCGGTGCGGCCCATGTGGATGCCGTAGCCCGACACCGCCGCGCGTTCGTGGGCCGGAAGAAGCGAGACGCCAAAAACTTCGCGGGTCACCTTCGGCGCCGAAAGGGTCGTCGACACGGCGAGGAGGCCGAGCCCCGCCGCCTCCCCCGCCGGTCCTTCGATTCCCTGCGGATCAAGCACCTTTTCGCCCAGCATCTGGTAGCCACCGCAAAGGCCGAGCACGTACCCGCCGCGCCTCACGTGGGCTTTGATGTCGATGTCCCAACCGGCCGCTCGCAGCGCTGCAAGGTCCGCGATGGTAGACTTGCTTCCCGGCAGAACCACGAGGTCGGTATCGGTGGGCAAGGGGTCGGCGATGGACGCGATAGTAAGCGATACCCCCGGCTCCAGGCGCAGCGGATCGCAATCGTCAAAGTTCGCTATGTGGGGAAGACGCGGAACGACGATTTTGACCTTTTTGCCGGCTCCGCTGCCCTCGCTCCCCATGAGGCCCAGGGTGTCTTCGGCTGGGAGCCGATGGGCCATGGAAAACCACGGCACCACACCCAGCGAAGGCCAATCGGTGTGCGCCTCGATGGATCGCACGCCATCATCGAAAAGACTGATGTCGCCCCGGAATTTGTTGACGATGAACCCCGCCACCTGCGCCCGGTCGGCGCGCTCCAGCACCGCTGCGGTCCCCGCAAGGTTGGCGATCACCCCGCCGCGCGCAATGTCGGCCACCAGCACCACCGGCACGTCGGCCGCGAGTGCAAAGCCCATGTTGGCGATATCGCCTGCGCGCAGGTTGATTTCGGCAGGGCTGCCCGCCCCTTCCACGATGACGAGATCGCTGCCCTGGCAAACGCGAGAAAAACTCTCCAACACCGGCGCCATCAGCTTGGGCTTCAGCGCGCCATAGTCTCGGGCGGCCGTGGCGGCAAAAACCTTGCCCTGGACCACCACCTGCGCGCCGGTCTCGGACTGTGGCTTTAAGAGCACAGGGTTGAGGTGAATGCTGGCGCGCACCCCGGCGGCACGCGCCTGCAGCATCTGCGCCCGTCCGATCTCGCCACCATCGGGCGTCGCGGCGGCATTGTTGGACATGTTTTGCGGCTTGAACGGACTAACCCTCAGTCCACGCTGCGCAAAAAGCCGACAAAGCCCTGCCACCAGCAGTGACTTGCCCACATCCGATCCGGTGCCCTGGAACATGATTGCGGGGGTTTTGGCGGGGACATCACCCCCCGGCTCTGGACTTGTGGCGGCGCTTGTCTTCATCCAGCGTTAATGTCACGCAGCGGAACGGAATGCGCGTCCGATGCCACTGCGGCGGGCAAGAGTTCGGAGGACCTATGAAGACCACATTTGTGGCGATCGCGATGATCGCAGGCTTGGGATTGGCCGGCTGCAACGCCAACAATTCCGGCGACAGGGCCCTTGCGGGCGGTGCCATCGGTGCGGCGACGGGCGCTGTCATCGCCGGGGCTGCCGGCGCCAACGCCGGGACCGTTTTGGCCGTGGGCGCGGCATCGGGCATTGCGGGCGCCGCCGTCGGTGCCGCCACGACGCCACGGTGCGTCGACCAGTTCGGCGACCCTATTCAGTGTCCTTAATCCTCGCCTGATCCGTCGCGCGCCCAGGCCATCGTTGAAGGGGCCGGGCGCGCTGCCCACTAGTATTCGATGCCCGCTTGCGGTTTTACGCCGGAGCGAAACGGGTGTTTGACCATCGTCATCTCGGTCACGAGGTCGGCGATCTCCAGGAGCTCGTCCTTGGCGTTGCGGCCGGTCACGATCACGTGGACGTCCTCGGGCTTGTCCTTAAGGAAGGCGATAACCTCGGCAAGGTCGAGGTATTCGTAGCGAAGGACGATGTTGAGCTCGTCGAGGAGTACCATCTTATAGTCGCCCGAGGTCACCATCGCCTTGGCGGCCTCCCAGGCAGCGCCGGCAGCGGCGATATCGCGCTGGCGGTCCTGGGTCTCCCACGTAAAACCCTCCCCCATGCGCTTCACGGTCACCTGGTCGGAAAAGCGATCGAGCACCACCTTCTCGCCGGTCTCGATCCGGCCCTTGATGAACTGAACAACGCCCACCTTCATGCCGTGGCCCACCGCGCGCATCACCATGCCAAAGGCCGCCGTGGACTTTCCCTTGCCCTTGCCGGTGTGGACGATGAGAAGGCCCTTTTCGATAGTCTTTGAGGCCAGGATCTTGTCCCGCGCGGCCTTCTTCTTGCGCATCTTTTCCGCGTGGCGGGCGTCTTCCTCCGTTTCAGTCATGACTGCTCCATGGCGGCGAGTTGGTCGAGGCGCTCGTGGACGCTGTTCTTGCGGGGCGACCATAGCCCGCGGGCGATGGCTTCGCGAAATTTTGCGGCAATTTCGCCGAGCGCCGGCCTGTTCGCCTCGGCAATGAAAGACGCCACCTCATCGTTCTCCAGGTAGGCGGCATAGAGCTGGTCGAAGTGGTGATCCTTCACCGCGTCCGTGGTGGCGGCGAAGGCAAAAAGATAGTCCACCGTGGCGGCAATCTCGAAGGCGCCCTTATAACCGTGGCGCATCACGCCTGCGATCCACTTGGGGTTCGCCGCCCGCCCGCGCACCACCCGCGCCACCTCTTCGCCAAGGGTGCGCACGATGGGCCTTTCCGCCCGGCTCGTGTCCACGTGGTAGCTCGTCGACGGAACGCCCTTGGCGGCCTCCACCGCCGCCGCAAGCCCGCCCTCGAACTGATAATAGTCGTCGCTGTCGAGGATGTCGTGCTCGCGATTGTCCTGGGCCTGGACGAGGGCGTCGACCCGGGAAAGGCGTTGGCGAAGGGCGGTTTCGGCCATCTCGCCATAAGACTTTTTGCCGTAGGCGTACCGCCCCCAGGCCACATAGGCTTCGGCAAGGTCCGTCCGCGCATCCCATGCGCCGGTGTCGATGAGCGCCTGGAGCCCCGCCCCATAGGCGCCGGGCATTGCACCGAAGATGGATATGTCCGCCCCCTCCGCCCCGCTTTCGAAGCGCGCACGGATGGGGTTCTGGTCGGCGGGCTCATCGCGGGCGGCGACGGCGCGCACGGCGCTATCAAAAAGGGTGATCTGCTCGGGGAACGCATCGCGGAAAAAGCCAGATATACGCAGCGTGACGTCGATGCGCGGGCGCTGTAATTCGCTCAGCGGCCGAACGGAAAAGCCCGTCAGGCGGCTCCCCTCCCACACCGGCTTTGCGCCGATATAGGCAAGCGCTTGGGCAAGATCATCGCCCCCGGTGCGCATGTTGGAGGTGCCCCAGCAGGTGAGCACCAGAACCCGGGGCCAGTCCCCCTCTTCCATCACGTAGCGCTCCACCACCCGCTCCGCGGCCGCCGAGCCGATCTCCCACGCCGCCGGGGTGGGCACCCCGCGAATGTCCACCGCGAAAAAATTGCGTCCCGTGGGAAGGACATCCGGCCGGCCTCGGGTGGGCGCCCCAGAAGGCCCTGGAGCGACGAAACGCCCGTCTAAAGCCCGCATCACAGCGTCAAGTTCAGCCGCCCCGGAACCGTCGAGATCACGGCCGATCCCGTCCAGCGCCTCAAGGATAGGCTTTGCCGCCGTCCCTGGCGCGACGGCTCCATCCACCAGTTTTGCGGCGAACGCTTCCAGGCGCTCCAGGGTGTCTCCCGCCGTGCGCCAACCGCCTTGATCGCCCAAATTTGCCGGTCGCGGCCCGTCCCAGGGCGCCGCAAAATCCACGTCCAGGGGATCGAAGGGGAGCGAAAAATCCTCGGAAATGGCCCGAAGGAGGGAGCGGTCACCCTCCCCCGGTCCGCGCGGCGCCCGGGCCATGGCCACCAGCGTATCGGTGCGCTGGCGGCCTGTGGGGCTGGTGCCGAGGATGTGCAGGCCGTCGCGGATCTGCATTTCCTTCAAATCGCAGATGTGAGCGTCGAGGGCGGCAATGGCCTCATCGAGGGGACCGGAAAGGTCGATCCCCAAATCCCGGGCAAAACCCTCTGAGGCGGCAAGGTCAGCAATGTCCGAGGCGAGGCGGTCGGCGCGGGGCGGGTCGAGGGCGCGGGCAAGGGCGTACTCGTCAATCAGCGCTTCCAAGACTTCGCCGGCGCCAAAATTTTCGGCCCGGGTCATGGGCGGGGTGAGGTGGTCAACGATGACGCCCTGGGCGCGGCGCTTGCCCTGGGCGCCCTCCCCCGGATCGTTGACAATGAAGGGGTAGACGTGCGGGGTCGGCCCGAACGCTATTTCCGGCCAACACGCCCCCGACAGCGCCACGGCTTTCCCGGGCAGCCATTCCATGTTGCCGTGCTTGCCCACATGGACCACCGCATGGGCGGCAAATTCTTCGCGCAGGTGAAGATAAAACGCGAGGTAGGCGTGGGTGGGGACGAGCGCCGGGTCGTGGTAGGTGGTTTTTGGGTCGCGCTCGTAGCCCCGCGTGGGCTGGACTGCCACCACCACATTGCCGAACCGGTTTATGGGGAGCGCAAAGGCCCCGTCCACCACGGAGGGATCGTCCTGGGGCGGCCCCCAGGTCTCGACGAGGTCAGCGCGGGCCGCCTCAGGAAGAGTTCTGAAGAACGAAAGATACCGATCAAGAGCGAGGCGAGCGGGCGGATGAGCGCGACCCGCCACCAAGAGCGCCATGAGCGCAGCGGCGTCCAAGAGCGCGCCCTCGAGCCGATAGCCTGCGTCCTTGAGGCGAGCGAGGAGCGCGGCTGTGCTGGCGGGAGTATCGAGCCCAACGCCGTTCGCTATCCGCCCGCCCTTCCCCGGATAGTTGGCGAGTATGAAAGCAACCCGCTTTTGCGCTGCCGGCACGGTGCGAAGCCGTTGATGGGCCGCCGCAAGTTCTGCGATGAAATCCGCCCGGCCCGGCTCGGGTCGGAAGCGCACCGGAAATGCCCCGGTTCGCGGATCGCGGCCGGTACGTTCTTTGAATGCGCTCGCTCGGGTCAGAACCCGGCCGTCGAACTCCGGCGTCACCACCGCCATCGCCAGATCGCGCACACCAAGTCCGGCCGTACTCGCCTGCCAGTCCTCCACCGCGCCACTAGACTGGACCACCTGCAGCACCGTCCGCTCATGCCCATCAAGGGGCGTTCCGGCACCGCCGGCCGAAAATGCCATCGTGGTGAGCACCACCCCCGCATCGGTCTCCGCCAACAGTGCGCGCACAACGGGCGCTGCCACGGGATCTTTGAGGCTGGTGGCAAAGATGGGAACAGGGCAAAGTCCCCGCCGGACAAGACCCTCCACCAGAGCATCTATGCCCCCGGTGAGCCCGTCCATGAGGTGGGCCCGATAAAAGACGAGGCCCACGCGCGGCCCATCGGGCATTTCGGCAGCCAATGCGCCGACGCCGCCCAAAACACGCCCGCGGGCGTAAAGCCCGGCGGCCGGAACCGCAACCGGAGGCGGCGGCGGCTCTCCGGCGCCCGCAAGATGCCGCAAGAGAGCGAGCGCACGCGCGCGGTTTTGAGGTCCGGCTTCGCGGCAGTAGCTATGGAACGCTAACGCCATTTCCATGGTCGCCGTACCACGACGAGCAAGGTCGGCGTCGAAGGTGGGCTCTCCGGGCACTACGAAGAGGTGCTGGCCCTTCGTCAGAGCAAGCCTGCGCAACACCTCGATGCCGTAGGCGAAGAAGGCCTCCCCGCCGATTACCCGCACCGCAACGACCTTGGCCTGAGACAAAGTCTTTTGCGCCAAGAGATCCACGGACATGGGATGGGTGAGTGCCGCAAGACTTGCGAGCCGCACGGAAGGTCCGTCGGGCGACGCCGCTACGGCTTCGGCAAAGGCTGCAATTTCCCCATCGGCGGCGGAAAGGAGCACAATCGGCGCCGGCGAAAGATCAAGGTCGACCGCCTCCTCGCCCTCGTCAATGCGTTGCGCCTCGGCGGCGAGGAGATGCATCAGGCGGCTTCGACACTCCGCCCCGTGCCAAGCATCGAATGCTCTAGAGGTTTAAGCCCGATCACCACGAGGCCGCCGGGCGCCGCTCCAGGTGTGCCGAACCAGGTCTCCATGCGCGGACCCACCGCCTGAACGAACAACGGCGCCGGCTTATCGCCGAGGCCGATGGACCCTTTTACGCGCAACACCGATGGCGCCTCGCAGAGCGATTTTACCGCCGCCTCCGCTTCGGCGCGGGTGGCAAAGACAGGCGCCACCACGCAGCTTTCAAAATCGTCGTGCTCATGATCGTCTTCGTGGGTGTGGTGACCGTCCCGGGCCGCGGGGTCCGCCTCTGCCGCCGCTCCAATCCCAAACACCTTTGGCGCTGTGGCACTCACCACCGCGACGCCGCTGCGAATCTCCGCGGCCACCGTTTCACGGACCAAAGCTTCTTCACCGTCGGCAAGGTTCCCGGTCTTCGACAACACGACAAGATCGGCGGCGCGCAGCTGGTCCTCAAAAAGTTCTTCCAAAGGGCTCTCGTGATCGAGCGCCTCATCGGCCTGCCGCGCGGCGTTCACAGCAGCCGGATCGTGGGCGAAGCGACCGGCGACCACTGCAGGCGCATCGACAACGGTCACCACGGCATCCACGGTAACCCGCGGCTTGACGCTCGGCCACGCAAACGCCGCGATGAGCGGTTGCGGTAGGGCAAGGCCCGACGTCTCGATGATGATGCGCGCGGGCGGCTCGTCCCGGTCAAGCAGCGCCTCAAGGGCCGGCACGAAATCGTCCGCCACCGTGCAGCACAGACAGCCATTAGTCAGTTCCACCACCCCGCCATCGCAGCCCGGGTCCAAGCAATCCGACAACATCCCGCCGTCAAAACCCATGTCCCCGAACTCATTGACGATCAGCCCGAACCTTGTGTCCGGCGCCCGCGCCACCAGGTTCCTGATGAGGGTGGTCTTGCCCGCCCCCAAAAAGCCGGTGACGACGGTGACAGGGACACGATCACTCATAGTTGGGGCTCCGGCTCGTTGCGCGGTTTGATGATGACGGCGCAGCCTGCAACCACTTTGACCACATCGGTGGCGCTTGCTGCGACGCGCTGGTTTAGCATGCCTTGGAGATCGCGAAAGCGCCGGCCGAGGGCGTTTGCCGGCACGATCCCCTCGCCCACTTCGTTGGAGACGGCGATGATGGCGCCGGACCGTGTCCCAAGGGCTGCAACGAGGGCATCCACCTCGGCCTCCAAGTCGCGCTCAGCCAAAAGAACGTTGGTGAGCCATAGGGTCAGGCAGTCCACCAGCACCACGGAGCGCAGGCCCGCCACCGCTTCAGCGAGATCGGTTGCGACTTCCACGGTTGTCCAGTGCTCCGGTCGCCTTGCCTGATGGGCTGCGATGCGGGCCGTCATTTCGGCGTCGCGCGGCGGGCCGGCCGTGGCCACATATGTAACGGGCCGCCCACTCTTGCTGGCAAGGTGCTCGGCGTAGCGCGACTTACCAGACCGAGCGCCGCCCAACACTAGAATGAGACTGTGCTTCACCACGGGCGTCATGTTGCATGGCCCCAGCGCCATTGCTATATCGCCATCGAGTGGGTGCTATTCCTCGGTAGCTCAGCGGTAGAGCAACCGGCTGTTAACCGGTTGGTCGGGGGTTCGAATCCCTCCCGGGGAGCCACTCATTAAAATATACCATTTATTACAGATACTTAGCCCTTTAGTTTCCAATTTACCGATATGGCGGTTTCCAAATTCCGTTCTCGATATAGTCCCTCCAGCATACGGGCAGCGAGCTTTCTGCGCTCCACTTGGCGGCGATATTCCGCTTGCTGAGCCTCGGTGGCGTGGCCCATAGCCTCAGCGCCAGCCTTGGCGTCAATTCCCGCCTCAGCACCCCGTGCCCCAAAATCATGCCGCAGCCCATGAGCGGTCTTTCCGGCCACCCCCGCAGCTTTGGCGGCTTTCGCGAACCATGCGCCGTATGCCTTGGGTGAGCGGGCTGTCCCAACCTCGGTCTCTAGAAATGTGAGCCTACCCCGGTCGCAATACTCGAGGGCTTCGGCAAGCGGCGGGGCTATGGGGATCTCCACAGTCGTGCCGGTCTTTTGCTGGGTCCAGCAAAGCCATCCATCTTTGACGTGCTGCCACCCCATCGTGCAGGCGTCTCCTCTACGGCAGCCCGTCC
>JBCCYN010000073.1:0-22266 GCA_039189655.1 Pseudomonadota bacterium
CCCAGCACCGCAAGGCCCTTCTGGAACTTGGGCCCACTATCCACCATCGCCGAAGCTTTGCCCCGGTCCGCGACTGCTTCGCCCGCGCCGCCGCCTGACACCGGTCTTTCTAGAGCCTGCCACGCAGTCATGCGATCGCTAGATGGGCTCTAGATGTTGTTTCCAAGAAGGTTGTTCATACCAGCGCGACTGCTGGGCAACGTGCCAAAACTCTCCCGCCGTGGTCCATCGTCCCGCGCAGCGCCTGATGCCTCAAGGGACGCTTCGCTCTTTGCCCTTGACCCATCAGGCCCTGCGCGGGCTTGAAAACGTGTCGGCTCCGGAAGAACGTCGCTTTTTGGTGTCCCACCAAAAGAACTGACCGGGATGGGTGGCGCAACGGTGGGAGTTCTTGCCGCTCCTGGCCGCATCAGGCGAAAAGATCGAGCTGCGCTTTCTTGCGCGGGCGCGCCGCCACCGGCGGAACGAAAAGGTCGCTGCGCAAACGAATGGATGCGTGATGGAGGCCGTGGCGCTTGGCGGCGAGGCTCACCCGTGCGGCAATGGCTTCGGCGAACGGGCCTTCGCCCCGTTGGCGCGTTCCGAAGGTGGCGTCATAGTCCTTACCGCCGCGCATGGCTCGCATCACCGACATCACCCGCGCGGCCCGGTCGGGAAATTCGCGCTCCAGCCATTCCCCCACGATCTCCTTTACCTCGTGGGGCAGCCGAAGGAGCACAAATCGTAGATGGCTCGCCCCGGCCTTTGCCACCGCCACCGCAATGTCCTCGATTTCGTGGTCGTTGATGGCTGGAACGATGGGCGCCATCAACGCCATCACCGGGACGCCGGCGTCCCGAAGGGCGGTGATGGCGGCGAGGCGCTTGGCCGGGGTCGGCGCCCGCGGCTCCATGTTCCTGGCGAGCGCAGGGTCCAGCGTTGTCACCGACATCCCCACCTTGGCAAGCCCCTCTTCGGCCATGGTTTTTAGGATATCGAGATCCCGCAAGATCATGTCCGACTTGGTGACGATCCCCACCGGGTGCCTTGTCTCGGCCAGGACCTTCAAGATGTCGCGGGTGATTTCCCGGCGGCGCTCGATGGGCTGGTAGGGATCGGTGTTGGTGCCGAGGGCGAGGGTCCTGGCGCGGTAGGACGGCGCAGCCAACTCCCGCCGCAGCAGCGTCGCCGCGTCGGGCTTGGCAAAGAGCTTCGTCTCAAAGTCGAGCCCCGGCGAAAGACCCAGATAGGCGTGGGTAGGCCGGGCAAAGCAGTAAACGCACCCGTGCTCGCAACCCCTATAAGCATTGATGGACCGGTCGAACCCCAGATCGGGCGACTGGTTGTAGGTGATGATTTTGCGTGGGGCTTCTTCGGTGATGCTCGTGCGGAGGGGGCGGTCGCCTTCGCTATCCGAGCCCCCATCCCAGCCGTCATTCCACGCCTCGGTGCGGTGCTGCTCGAAGCGCGGATGGGGGTTTGAGCTGGCGCCCCGTCCGCTACCTCCCTGCCGCCCAATGGTAAGGCGCAATGCCATGGTTTGCCCTTCAAGAATGTTCCCATTATGTTCTTTGTGTGAGAAGGGTCAAGGGCTGTTTGGAGGGGTTTGTGGTGCCGCGCCAAAAAGCTTAGCGCTCGGCAAGGCGCGGCATGATTTCCACGAAATTGCAGGGCCGGTAGCGGTAGTCGAACTGCTGCAGCAAGATGTGATCCCAGGCGTCGCGGCAGGCGCCGGGCGAGCCGGGAAGCACGAAGACGAAGGTGGTTTCGATGAGCCCGGCCGTGCAGCGGGACTGCATGGTGGACGTGCCGATTTTCTCTCGGGAGATGGCGTGGAAAAGGGCCGAGAAGCCGTCCATGCGCTTGCTGAACAATGGTTCGACGGTTTCCGGGGTAATGTCGCGCCCGGTAAAGCCGGTGCCGCCCGACGTGACCACCACATCCACAGCCCCATCGGATACCCCCGAACGGACGGCATCTCGGATCTCGGCGGCATCGTCGCGAACGATGGTGCGGCCCGCGAGGGTGTGGCCCGCGCCCTCGATGCGCGCCGCCAGCGTATCGCCGGACTTGTCCGTGTCCGGGCTTCGGGTATCGGAAACGATGACCACCTTGAAGCCCACGGGGTGAAACGGTCGGCTTTCGTCGATCCCGGCCATTGGGCCCTCCTTCCATGAACGCGGCGGTTGCCCTTGTCTCGTCAGCAATTTAGAGCGGCTGCAGGGACGGGAGTGCGCCATGACTGATGATAGAACGAGCCTCGACGCCGCGGCGCTCGCCTACCACAAGCAGGATCTGCCAGGAAAGCTGGAGGTCCGCGCCACAAAGCCCCTCGCTACCCAGCGCGACCTTTCGCTCGCCTATTCCCCCGGCGTTGCCGCGCCCTGCCTGGAAATCGCCAAGGACCCCCTTGCGGCCCTCGATTACACGGCCCGGGGCAATCTTGTTGCCATCATTTCCAACGGGACCGCGGTTCTGGGGCTCGGAGCTATCGGCCCCCTCGCCAGTAAGCCCGTCATGGAAGGCAAAGCGGTCCTCTTCAAAAAGTTCAGCGGCATCGATGGCATCGACATCGAGGTGGACGAGACCGACATCGACCGATTCGTCGATATCGTAGCCGCCCTCGAACCGTCCTTCGGCGGCATCAATCTGGAGGACATCAGCGGGCCCGCTTGCTTTGCCATTGAGGAGAAGCTGCGGGCCCGCATGGGTATCCCCGTTTTCCACGACGACCAGCACGGGTCCGCGATCATCGTCTCTGCGGCCATCCAAAATGGGCTGCGTATCAGCGAAAAGTCCCTGAGCGACGTGCGCATCGTCACCGCGGGGGCGGGCGCTGCGGCGCTCTCGTGCCTTAACCTTCTGATTTCCCTCGGCGCGAAGCTGGAAAACATCATCGTCACGGATATCGACGGGGTGGTCCACGAGGGTCGGGCCGAGGGGATGGATCCCTGGAAAGCGAAGTTTGCCCGAAAGACCGACCTGCGGACCCTTTCGGAGGCCATCGAAGGGGCGGACATTTTTCTGGGCCTCTCGGCGGGCGGCGTTCTGAAGCCGGAGATGGTGGCGAAAATGGGCGAAAAGCCCATGGTCCTGGCCCTCGCCAACCCAACGCCGGAAATCATGCCGGAGGAGGTTCGCAAGGTCCGGCCCGATGCCCTCATTTGCACCGGGCGCTCCGACTATCCGAACCAGGTCAACAACGTCCTTTGCTTTCCCTACCTCTTCCGCGGCGCCCTCGACGCCGGGGCATCAGCCATCAACGAGGCTATGAACCACGCGGCGGTGGATGCCATTGCCTCCCTCGCCCGGGAGCGGTCCACAGAGGAGGTGGCGCGGGCTTACGGCGGCAGCGTCGCGAGTTTCGGTCCCGACTATCTAATCCCCGCACCCTTCGACCCGCGGCTCATCTTGCGCATTGCACCGGCGGTGGCGAAGGCGGCCGAGGAAACCGGGGTCGCCCGCCGGCCCATTGCCGATGCGGATGCCTACAAGGATCGACTGAGCCGCTTTGTGTTCCGCTCCGGCTCCATCATGAAACCGCTCTTTGCCAAGGCCGCTGCTGCGCCGGACCTGCGGCTCATCTATGCCGACGGCGAGGATGACAGGGTGTTGCGGGCCGCGGAGGTCGTAATTGAAGACCGTATGGGCCGGCCTGTCTTGATCGGACGCCGGCGGGTGGTGGAGCTACGCGCCCAGCGGGCGGGGCTACGCTGGGTGCCGGGTGAGTGCGAGATCATCGACCCGGAGGACGACCCCCGGTACCGCGACTACGTGGACACATATTTTTCCTTGGTGGGCCGGCTCGGCGTCAATCCCGAGGCGGCCCGAACGGCGGTGCGCACGAACACCACCGTCATAGCCGCCCTTGCGGTGCATCGCGGCGAAGCGGACGCTATGATCTGCGGCGCCGAGGGGGGCTACAAAAACCACGTGCGCGCCATCACCGATGTGATCGGCCTCATGGACGGTGTTGCCGAGCCCTCCGCCCTCTCCCTCCTCCTCAGCGATCACCAAACAATTTTCTTGGTGGATACCCAGGTGAGTTCGAGCCCCAGCGCCCGCGATATCTCCGACATGACCCAGCTTGCGGCCGAGCAGATCCGTGCGTTCGGGATCGAACCCAGGGCGGCGCTGCTTTCGGCCTCCCGCTTTGGCTCGCGCGACATACCCTCGGCCGCGCTCATGCGCGAGGCGCTTCAACACCTGCGTGAGGTGGCGCCCGACCTTGAGGTGGATGGCGACATGAGCGGCGAGGACGCGCTCGTCGAATCGGTGCGCCGGCGCATCATGCCCGACAGCCCACTGACGGGCAGCGCGAACCTTCTCGTCTTTCCGAACATCGATGCCGCCCACATCACCATGACGGTGGTTCAGGGCGTCACCGGCGCGCTCCATGTGGGGCCGATCCTGCTGGGGCCACGGCGCTCGGCCCACATCACGACTCAGTCGGCGACGGCTCGGGGAATTTTGAACCTTTCCGCCATCGCCCTCACCGATGCCGCCGCGCGGGCCATGTTTCATGTAAAGTGACGCGCAGGTCGACGCCCGGGAACCGCATCAAAAGTGGCGTGTTATCGATCAAACTACTTAAAATTGGTAAGGCCATCGGTTTCCTTGGGGCATCGGCTTTGCTAAGCAAATGCTAACCAGTCCCGTCGCAACGTAATTTACCATGCGTGCCGTTGGAGTTGCGAACTCATGCTTGGAAGAAACCGCTTCCTTTGTTCCCTTGCTATGGCCGTCACCGCGGGTGCGGCGCTGTCCTTCAGTGCGGCAACGCCGGCGAGCGCCGATGCCTTTGCAAGCTGTGTGAGCACCAAGTGGCCGGCCGCGCGGCGGGCAGGGGTGACCCGCGCCACCTTCGACGCCGCCATTCGCGGTCTGCGGCCCGATCCAAAGACGCTAGAACTCGTCAACAAGCAGGCGGAGTTCGTCAAACCCATCTGGGAGTATCTCGACACCGCGGTCTCGCAAAAACGGGTGAAGACCGGGCGCGAGATGCTTGGCAAGCACGGCGGCACGCTGAAGGAAATCGCCCGGCGCTACGAAGTGGACCCGGAGGTGGTGCTGTCCATCTGGGGCATGGAAACGAGCTACGGCTCCTACATGGGCGACCACAACGCCGTGCGCACCGCCGCGACGTTGGCCTGTGCCGGCAAGCGGCGCCGGGATTTCTGGACTCAGCAATTTGCCGCGGCCATGAAGATCGCCCAGGACGGTCATGTGCCGCTCAAACAGATGAACTCGTCCTGGGGCGCTGCCATGGGCCACACCCAGTTCATCCCCACGAGCTGGCAAGCCTACGCCGCCGACTACGATGGCGACGGCAAACGCGATATCTGGCGCTCCATCCCTGACGCCTTTGCCTCCACCGCCAACTATTTGAAAAAAGCCGGCTGGCGCTATCAGCAAACCTGGGGCTACGAGGTGGTGATCCCCCGCGGCTTCAACCACGCGCTGGCAGACGGGAAAAAGAAGCGCTCTTTGGCCGAATGGTCCCGCCTCGGCATCAAGCGCGCCAACGGTGCGGACTGGCCGCGACCGTCGGACCAGGCCTATTTGCTTTACCCCGGTGGGGCGAAGGGGCCGGCCTTCCTGATGCTGCCCAACTTCGACGTCATCAAGCGCTACAACAACGCCGACGCCTACGCCCTTGGCGTCGGCCATCTGGCAGACCGCATCGTCGGTGGCGGCGCGTTCTCCCAGTCCTGGCCGCGCAATGAGCGCCCCCTCTCGCGCGTGGAGGTGAGGGAGTTGCAGTCACTCCTGACCCGTCGCGGCTTTTCCACCAAGGGCATTGACGGCAAGGTGGGACCAGCCACGCGCAAAGCCATTCGCGCCTACCAAACGAAGGTGGGCGAGATCCCCGACGGGTTTGCGTCAAGCCAATTGCTCAGCGACTTAAAACGTCGCTGACATCATCGGCGCCTGCGCGGGCTTTCCGTCAGTAGGCCACCACCCCTTCGCTGGCGAGGTTCGAGAAGCGGGTGATCTCCGCCTCGAACTGAAGTTTTACGGTTCCCGTAGGACCATGCCTCTGCTTGCTGATGATGACTTCAGCAATTCCGTGGACTGCTTCCATCTTTGCTTCCCACTCGAAGAATTCCGGGGTCCCTTCCGCCGGCTTGCGCGACTGTAGGTAGTATTCCTCGCGGAAAATGAAGAGAACGACGTCCGCATCCTGCTCGATGGAGCCAGATTCGCGAAGGTCGGCAAGCTGGGGCCGCTTGTCTTCCCGCGCCTCCACCTGGCGAGAGAGCTGGGACAGGGCAACGATGGGCACGTCCAGCTCTTTGGCGAGAGCCTTGAGGCCGGTGGTGATCTCGGTGATTTCGTTCACCCGGCTGTCGGAGGAGCGACGGCCCGATCCGGAGAGGAGCTGCAGGTAGTCGACGATGAGAACGTCGAGGCCCTTTTGCCGTTTCAGGCGGCGGGCCCTGGCGGCCAGTTGGCCCACAGTGATGCCACCGGTCTGATCGATGTAGAAGGGTAGGGTCTGCATGGCGCGGGCGGCTTCGGCGAGATCGTGAAACTGCTCTTCGGTGATAGAGCCGCGCCGAATGTGGCTGGAGGAAATCCCCGACTGCTCGGCAAGGATGCGCGTGGCGAGCTGTTCGGACGACATCTCCAGGCTGAAAAAGCCCACGATGCCGCCGTCGATCGAGTGCCCTTTGGGGGTATCGGCCCCCTTGAAATGGCGGGCGATGGAAAAGCCAATGTTCGTGGCGAGCGACGTTTTCCCCATGGCCGGCCGCGCCGCAAGGACCACCAGGTCGGAGCGCTGGAGGCCGCCCAATAGCCGGTCGAGATCGGTGAGGCCGGTGGCAATCCCGGACATGCCGCCCGCCCGGTCAAAGGCGGCTGCGGCCATATCCACCGCGGCGGTGAGGGCATCGCCAAACCCCACAAAACCCTGGTCGAAGCGGCCGGTTTCGGCGAGCTCGAAGAGGCGCTTTTCGACGTTTTCAATCTGATGGCGGGGTGTGGCTTCCGGGGGCGCATCGTAGGCCTCGTTCACCATGTCTTCGCCGATGGAAATCAGGGCCCGGCGGAGCGAAAGGTCAAAGAGGGTGCGGCCATAGTCCTCGGCGTTGATGATGGTAGTGGCGTTTTGGGCAAGGCGCGTCAGGTATTCGGCCACTGACAGCTCGGCCATGGTTTCGTCAGCGCCAAAGAAGGTTTTCACCGCCAACGGCGTTGCCACCTTGCCCGCCTTGATGAGCTGGCCGGCAATGTCATAGACGCGCCGGTGGGGCTCTACGAAAAAGTGCTCGATCTTTAAAAAATCGCTGACCCGGTAGTACGCTTCGTTGTTTTGTAAGATCGCCCCCAGAAGCTGCTGCTCCAGCTCAATGTTCTGGGGCGCGGTCCGTACAATTTCGAGCGCTTCGTGGTCGAGCGGCTTGTTCACCGAGATGCCTCGCGTCTGATGAGAGCAGGCCGCGCAATCGTTAAATCGCAAGGCCCACGCAAAATTCCTGTCCTTCCGCACACTTCGAGGCGCCACCTGGTTGCGTGCCGCCGGAACGTGCTCGGGGCTGAACGACTACCCCGTCCTCGGCATGGATGGAGACCGAGGTAAGCGCCGTTAGGGTAAACGAAACATGAACATTGCCAATGTCCCCATGGCACCTGTTGAAAGCAGAAAACTGCTTGACCGATCCCCGGGCCGAGCGGTGTCGATCAGTCCTTGCTGTGCTTGCGGATATCGGAAAGCGCGGTGGCGATGAGGCCGGTGGGCACCGCCACAATACCGAGCGCCAGGAGAAGCATCACACCGGTAAATATCTTGCCACCGGTGGTAATCGGGTAGACGTCGCCATAGCCAACGGTTGTGAACGTCACGATGGCCCACCAAAGGGCATGGGGGATGGAGGCAAACGCGTCCGGTTGGGCCTCGTGCTCGAAGATCCAAAGCGCGGTGGCGCAAAGATAGAGCATCACCGCCGCGGAGGCAGCAAACACGATGAGCTCGTCGGCCACCTCGCGCAGCGCGCGGCTCAGTCGGTTCAGCGCCCGCGTGTAGCGCATGAATTTTAAGAGGCGCAGGATCCGCAAAACCCGCAGGACCCGCACCGCCCGAAGATCGTACCCAGCGAAAAGGAGCGTCGGCGCGATGGACAAAAGGTCGATGATGCCAAAGGCGCTAAAAATATAGCGCCTCGGAGAACGGGCCGAATAAACGCGCAGGCCGTACTCGACCGTGAAGATGGCGACGATGACCAGCTCTTCCATGAAAAGGAAGCGCCGCCATACCTCCGGCAGGCCCGGCAGTGTTTCCACCGCCACCGACACCACCGACACGAGGATGAGCACTTGAATGCTGAGGGCGACCGAGCGGCCAAAGGTGGGGTCCTTGCCATCCAAAATCAGCCTGATACGGGCTTTGTGGTTGGGTTTTGGCTCAGCCATCGCCCCCGTATCTTGCCGCCCCAAGGGAGCGCCGCAAGGGGTTATGGAAAAACCGCTCGTTTCTCAGTTCTGCCAGCGACGGGTTCCCTGCGGACCGCCGCAAGTCGACCGGGTGTTGCAACGGGACGCCCGGGTGCGGGCGACCGTGGACGCCAAAAACCAGTACCGGGATGTGAGAAGGGAGGACCCCGCCTATCGCGAGGGCTTGTCCCGTCGGGCAAGGAAAAGATCGCCTGCCACAGGTGCGCCCTCCTCCAGGCGTACGGTAATGGGCTCTGTGGCAAGGGTGCGAAGGCCCGCCGAGGCAAGGGTCGTTTCCACATAGTCGGCCGCATGGGCAAAGCGCTGGGTGGACGTGACGGCCCATGGCCGGTGACCCTTTTCGGTGGATGCCACGAGCAATCCCCCCGGCTTCAGGCACCCAAAGGCGCCAGCAACGAACGGGGCCAGATCGCCGAGATAGGGCAACACATCCGCCGCCACGATGAGGTCGAACGGGTCCTCGTCCCATTCGGCCATGAAGTTGACCGCCTCAGCGATATAAAGGTCGCCATACACCTCGCGTGCGTCGGCGTGGGCGAGAATACCCTCGGCGAGATCAACGCCGATGATGTCCGGGCACAGGTCGGAAAAGGCGAGGCCGGCAAGTCCGGTGCCGCAGCCAAGGTCGAGCATCCTGAGCGGACCCTCGGTGTGGGTTCCCACCAATCGCCGCGCTAGGGCGGGCACGTCGTAGCCGAGGCGTGCGACGAGGATTTCGTCGAACATATCAGCCTGTTGGCTAAATAGCGTTGCGATGTAGGCCGGCGGCGCCACGGCCGGAGAGGCAAGCCCGTGGCCGGCCAGGCGCATCGTCACGCCGCAATGGTCGGCGGGATCGAGCTCAAGACACTGCTGGAAGAGGGCTCGCGCGGCGTCGATCTCCCCGCGATCCTCGTGGGCCCGCGCCCGGGCGTAGAGTTCGCCGAGGGCGTCTTCGTCCGCGCCGCTCACCCGCGCCTGGCGACCAAGGCGGGGCGGACGGCTTGGGCAGTGTCGCGGGCGGCGAGGGACTGCTCGGTCCGGGTCATGTAATCGCGCGTGAGGGGCACGGTGGAAAGGGACTTGGCGAGCTGGATCTGGAACACCATCATGTCCCCGGCGCGGAACGATGCCTCGCAGGACGCAAGGTAGATCTGCCACATGCGGAAAAACTGCTCGTCCCGGAGGCGGACGACCTCTTCCTCCGCTGCCGTAAAGCGTTCCTTCCACGCCTTTAACGTCTCCGCATAATGCAGCCGCCAGATCTCAATGTCGGTCACAATCAGTCCGGATCGCTCGATGGCGGGAAGCACTTCCGACAGGGCTGGAATGTAGCCGCCCGGAAAAATGTGCTTGCCGATGAAGGGGGACGTGAAGCCGGGCCCATCGGGTCGGCCGATGGAATGGAGCAGCATCACGCCGTCGTCCGCGAGGGTGCGCGCGCACGACTGGAAGAAGCCATCATAGTAGTTGACGCCCACGTGCTCAAACATGCCAACCGAGACGATCCGGTCGAAGGTCTCCTTCACGCCACGATAGTCTTGCACCAAGAAACGCACGTCAGGCCGTCCGCCGGCGCGCTGGTTGGCGCGGCGGACCTGCTCATCAGCAAGGGTGATGCCGGTTACGTCCGCGCCCAAATTGTCGGCGAGGTAAAGGCCCATGCCGCCCCAACCGCAGCCGATATCGAGAACCTTATGCCCATTCTCGATGAGGAGTTTTGACGCAATGTGGCGCTTCTTGGCGAGCTGCGCCTCCTCCAGGGTGACCGTCGGGCTGGTGAAGTAGGCGCAGGAATACTGCCAGTCCTCGTCCAGGAAGAGCGCATAGATGTCGTTGCCCACGTCGTAGTGGTGGGTTGCATTGCGACGGGCGGAACGGGCCGTGTTGCGCTGACGCATCCGTCGCATAGCGGTGCGGATTTTCGTGCGCATGGGCGAAGCGACTTGCGGTGCATTGTTGCGGAAGGCCAGCAGGATAAGCCCCGCAAGGTCGCCTTCGATAACCGACCAGCGGCCTTCCATATAAAGCTCGGGAAAGCGCAGCGCAGGATTGGTGAGAAGATCCCCGACGACGCGGTGGTCGTGAAAAAGGATCTCGAAACGCTCGCCGGTCCCGTCGCCGAGAATGGTCTTGGAGCCGTCAGGTTCGGCAATGACCAGCGAGCCGGTTTTGATAAGACGGTTAAGGAGCCGAGAAGCGATGGGACCCATGGCCGAATGTTCGTCGTGTCGTGACTGCGACAAAGAGTGCGGCAGCCACGCGCGCTGTCAAGGGTCAAGCACTATCTTGCAAACGTCCGGGTAGACAAATTGAGCCGCTAAGCGGCGCTAGAGGCCCAAAAAGCGATCAGAGAAATCCGGTGGGTTGACCGTCTTCTTGGGACCCGTCCGAGCCGCCACCTTCCCCTGCAACGCCAGCACCATCATCAGCGGCGTCATCATCGTCCAGATCGTCGTCGTCGAGGTCGGCGTCCAGCGCCAGGACATTTTCGCCAGCCGCCTGGCGTTCCGCCTCGTCCGCAGAGCGCGCCACGTTGACAGTAACCGGAACGATGACTTCCGGGTGAAGGACGAGGCTGATCTCGTGGAGCCCGATGGTTTTGATCGGGCCTTTCATGTCCACTTGGCGCCGTTCTACCTTGAAACCGTCGCCTGAAAGGACCTCGGCAATGTCGCGGCTCGACACCGAACCATAGAGCTGTCCGGTCTGACCAGCCTGCCGGATGGCCACATAGGTCTTGCCCGCGACCCGCTTGGAGAGCGCTTCCGCCATGGTGCGGCGTTCTTCGTTGCGCGCGGCAAGGTCCGCTTTCTGGGATTCAAACTTGGCGCGGTTTTCGTCGTTGGCGCGCAAGGCTTTGCCTTGGGGAAGGAGGAAATTGCGCGCAAATCCGTTGCGCACCCGCACCTCTTCGCCCATTTCGCCGAGCTTTGGCACGCGCTCCAAAAGTATCACTTGCATGGGAATGTCTCCGATCTGTCCCGCGTTACGCGGTTAGGGGGATTGCCCCAGATGGGGCCGCGATGGCGGCCGGAATTGCTGCGCTGGGCTACTTGATGACGTACGGCAGAAGACCCAGGAAACGGGCGCGTTTGACGGCGCGCGCGAGTTCCCGCTGCTTCCGTGCCGAGACCGCTGTGATCCGCGAAGGCACGATTTTCCCGCGCTCGGAAATGTAGCGCTGCAGGAGTTTTACGTCCTTGTAGTCGATGCGTGGCGCGCTGGGGCCCGAGAAGGGGCATGTCTTGCGCCGGCGAAAGAACGGCCGGCGGGTGGGAAGTTGTGCGATATCAACCATCAGGAGGCCTCCCTTTCGCGCTCGCGACGCTCGGGCCGCTCGGGCCGATCGCCAGGCTCACCGGAGTCCCGCTCGCCCCGCTCACGCCGCCGGCGGTCATCGCGGTCGCGCTTTTGTTTCATGACGGACGGACCTTCCTCGTGGGCGTCCACCCGAATGGTGAGGGTGCGCAGGACGTCTTCGTTGAGACGCATCTGGCGCTCCATCTCCTGCACCGCCTCGGCGGGGCTATCGATGTCCATCAAAGCGAAGTGAGCCTTGCGGTTCTTGTTGATGCGGTAGGCAAGGGTTTTGAGGCCCCAGTTTTCAGTGCGGCCCACCGAACCACCACCTTCGGTAAGCACACCGGTGTATTGTTCCACCAACTCGTCGACAGCCTGGCCGGACACGTCCTGGCGGACGAGGAAAACGCATTCGTAGAGCGGCATCGATACCTCTTTCCATGGCGCCAACAGCGGCGCTGCTCCTGCTTCCCGTCGCACAGCTGGTGCGACAACCGTCGGCGCAAAGCCTCGTCGAAGCCCCGTGAGGCATCCGATCTTCGCGAGCAGAGACACGGGCGGGCGGCACGTTATCGCCTCGCACTGCGCAGCATTTGCCGCGCGAGCGCGCCACCGTTCAGCCTCCGGCCAACGTGGAAGACAGTCAGATAGGCGAGTGCCCGCCTATAAATCAAGCGCAAAGTTGTGGCAGGCCCTCGGTTTTTGCTTGACGAGCCTTGACGGCGTGGAGGTGCCGGTGATCTTTGCCCGTTCCCCCGCAACCAACCCACCCGTAACCGGCCCACCCATGAATTTTGCGTTCACGTTTCCCGGACAAGGCAGCCAGGCGGTGGCCATGGGCAGACCGCTTTATGAGCGATATCCGGCCGCCCGGGCCGTATTCGAAGAAGTGGACGATGCGCTGGGCGAACCGCTTTCAAAGACGATCTTCGAGGGACCAGAGGAGGCCCTGCGCCTGACCCGCAACGCTCAGCCGGCGCTGATGGCGGTCAGTCTTGCGGCGGTGCGCGCAGCCGAGGCGGAAGGGATAAGAGTTTCCGACGCTGCGATGGTGGCCGGCCACTCCCTTGGCGAATATTCGGCGCTGGCATCGGCAGGCGCCCTTGAACTTGGCGATGCGGCGCGGCTGTTGCGCTTGCGCGGCGACGCGATGCAGGCGGCGGTTGCCGAAGGGGAGGGGGCCATGGCCGCACTTCTCGGTCTTGACCTTGAGGCGGCTGAGGCCGTGGCTGAAGATGCCCGTAAGGAAGGCGTTTGCGACGTGGCCAACGATAATGCTCCCGGCCAGGTGGTAATATCCGGCGCGCGGGCAGCGGTCGAAGCAGGGGTTGCGGCAGCAAAGGAAAAGGGCGCGAAGCGTGCGGTGCTTTTGCCGGTCAGCGCGCCGTTCCATTGTGGCCTTATGGCCCCAGCCGGCGAAGCCATGGCCAATGCGCTCAAGATCGCTGAAGTCCGCGCGCCTTGCGTGCCGTTGATGGCGAACATCTCGGCCAAGCTACTCACCGCGCCCGACGCCATCCGCACAAGTTTGGTGGCCCAGGTGACCGGGCGGGTGCGCTGGCGCGAATCCGTTGCGGCCATGGCGGCCAGCGGAGTGACAACGCTGGTGGAAATCGGCGCCGGTAAGGTGCTCACCGGCCTTGCAAAGCGCATCGACAAGTCGCTGGAGGCTTTTGCGGTCAACAACCCTGAAGACCTTGCTGCACTGGTCGAGAAGAGGGCGGCCTAGATGTTGGACCTTTCAGGAAAGACGGCACTGGTCACCGGCGCAACGGGGGGAATTGGCGGGGCCATCGCACGGGGCTTGAAAGCCCAGGGTGCGACCCTTGTGGTGACCGGCTCCACGTTGGAGCGCGCAACCGCCGCCGCCGAGGCCATTGGCGCCACACCCCTTGCCGCGAACCTTGCCGACCGGGAGGCGGTGGACACCCTTTTTAAGGATGCGGAAGCTGTGGCTCCGGTCGACATCCTGGTAAATTGCGCCGGCGTCACCCGCGACGGGCTCATGCTGCGCATGAAAGACGCGGATTTCGACGATGTTATCGAGATCAACCTTGCGGCGGCATTCCGCCTTTCGAAGGCCGCAATGCGCGGCATGATGCGGCGCCGCTGGGGGCGGATCATCAATGTGGGCTCCGTCATTGGTTTTACGGGAAATGCCGGGCAGGCGAATTACGCCGCCGCCAAAGCGGGCCTCGTGGGGCTCACTAAATCCATCGCGCGCGAAATCGCCAACCGGGGGGTCACGGTCAATCTTGTGGCGCCGGGCTACATCCAAACCGCGATGACCGACGCGCTGAGCGAAGACCAGCGCGCCGCCATCCTTGCCAACATCCCGGAAGGGTCCATCGGCGCGCCAGAGGACGTCGCCAACGCCGTCGTCTACCTCGCCAGCGAAGAGGCGCGCTACGTGACCGGACAGACACTCCATGTCAACGGCGGCATGGTGATGGGCTTTTAAGCCGTGCAGCGAGAGTCTAACAGAACTTCCCAAATGGCGAGCGGTTGTGATACCGCCGACCGAAACTTGGGCAACCGGGCACGGTCGCGCCCGACACACCCTGTTCAGCCGCAGTTGGCCGCCCGGCCGGTGACGCGTGTGCGGCAATGAACGACACAGTGCTAAAGGACGTTTTATGAGCGATACCGCAGACCGCGTGAAGAAGATCGTCGTCGAGCATCTCGGCGTTGAACAAGACAAAGTTCAGGCTGAGGCGTCGTTCATCGACGATCTCGGAGCCGATTCGCTCGACACGGTGGAATTGGTGATGGCGTTCGAGGAAGAGTTCGGCGTAGAAATCCCCGACGACGCTGCTGAAACGATTTTGACAGTGGGCGACGCGATCAAATTCCTTGAGCAGAACGCGACGACGTGAGGGGCACGGAAACGTGCCCCGTTGCTTGAGTTCGTGAGGGAGTAAGAGCTTGCGCCGCGTCGTTGTAACCGGTCTTGGGTCCGTCAACCCGCTGGGGAGCGGGGCGGATGCGTCCTGGCGGGCAATCCTTGAGGGGCGCTCGGGCGCCAAGCCGGTGACTCGCTGCAAGGTGGACGATCTTGCATCGCGGATCGCCTGCCAAGTTCCCCGAGGCAACGAGATGAACCCCTTCGATCCGGACCTCGCCATGGATCCGAAGGATCAACGAAAGTTTGACGAGTTCATCATCTTTGCCACTGCCGCCGCCGATGAGGCCATTGCCGACGCGGGCTGGACACCCACGGACGAAGAAGAGCTGAACCGAACCGGGGTCCTGATCGGGTCCGGCATCGGTGGCCTCATTTCCATCGAGCGATCGGCAAAGGCCCTTGAAGAGCGCGGCCCACGGCGGGTTTCGCCCTTTTTCATTCCCGGTGCGCTCATCAACATGGCATCGGGCTTTGTGTCGATCCGCTACGGGTATCGTGGCCCGAACAGCGCGGTGGTGACGGCCTGCTCCACCGGCGCCCACGCCATCGGCGACGCGGCGCGGCTTATTGCGCTTGACGATGCGGATGTGATGGTTGCCGGCGGTGCGGAGGCCTCCGTGGGCCGGCTCGCCCTTGCAGGGTTCGCCGCCTGCCGCGCCCTTTCCACCAACTTTAACGACGAGCCGGAGCGGGCAAGCCGTCCCTATGACCGCGCCCGAGACGGCTTCGTCATTGGGGAAGGTGCGGGCATCGTGATTTTGGAGGAGTACGAGCACGCAAAGGCTCGCGGCGCCAAGATCTACGGCGAGGTGATCGGTTACGGCCTCTCCGGCGATGCGTTCCACATCACCGCGCCCTCCAGCGATGGCGATGGGGCCTACCGCTGCATGACGGCGGCTCTAAAGCGGGCCAAAGTGGACCCGTCCCAGGTCGACTACGTCAATGCGCACGGGACATCGACGCCTCTGGGCGACGAGATCGAACTCAATGCCGTCCATCGCGTGGTCAATGGCAGCGGCGCCGGGCTCACGATGAGTTCCACCAAGTCGGCAACAGGCCATCTCTTGGGGGCCGCGGGAGCGGTGGAGGCCATCTTTGCGCTGCTTGCCATTCGCGACAACGTCGCTCCGCCCACCATCAACCTCGATGATCCGTCGGTGGAGACCGACATCGACCTGGTGCCCCACGTGGCAAGGGAAAAGCCCATCAATATGGTGCTTTCCAATTCCTTCGGGTTTGGGGGCACGAACGCTTCGCTTGTGTTCCGCAGGGTTTAGTACATTTGGAGGCCAGCCATGCGGCAGCGCCGGCGCGGTCAAGACGATCGGAAAAATCCGCCATTGGGCGCCGAGGAGCCGCAAGCGCGGCGGCCCAAGCCGCTGGTGAGCGCCACGGCAAGACCGCCCAAACCGAGCGAGCCAACCAACGGGTCGTCTAGATCGAAACGCAAGGGCGACCCCACAGTGGCGAAGCAGCGCTCCAAGGTCTCCCGGCACCCTTTGATTTTGGGGGCAAATCTCTTTCTTCTCATTCTTGTGCTTGGTCTGGTGGGCGGTGTCGCCGCCCTCGTCGCGGGTCGCAACGCCTATCTTGCGCCCGGGCCGCTCGCCGTCCCGGTGCAGATCAACATTCCGCGCGGCGCGTCGCTGGAAGCCATCGCCCAGGGCCTTGAAGCCCAGGATGTCATTTCGAACCAGTACGTGTTCCTGGCGGCAATTTTCAGCAGCGGTTCGCGCAGTGACATCAAGGCGGGCGAATATATCGTCCCCGCCCGCGCCTCCATGGGCGACGTGATCGACAAAATCGTGTCCGGCGACGTGGTCCAGCACCCCATCACGGTGGCGGAGGGCCTTACTTCGGCGCAGGTGGTGGAGATCCTGAACGCCAGCCCCGTTCTTTCTGGTTCGATCCGCGAAATCCCACCGGAAGGCTCGCTGCTGCCCGAGACCTACAGCGTCACCCGCGGCATGCCGCGCACGCGCGTGCTTAAACTGATGAGCGACGCCCAGGACCGCGCCCTTGCGGAGATCTGGCAAAATCGCAATCCGGACCTGCCGCTCGTTTCACCCCAGGAACTCGTGGTGCTGGCGTCCATCGTGGAAAAGGAAACCGGCGAACCCGACGAGCGTGATCGTGTGGCGGCTGTCTTCGTAAACCGCCTCAACCAGCGCATGCCCCTGCAGTCCGACCCGACCATTCTTTATGGCCTTTACGGCGGCGAAGCGTGGTCGGAGCCGCGCACCATCTATCAGTCCGACCTAGACCGGGCCAATCCGTACAACACCTACCAAATCGATGCGCTGCCGCCCGGTCCCATCGCCAACCCCGGCCGTGAGGCGCTGGAAGCCACTGCAAAGCCGGCCGAGACAAACGAACTCTTCTTCGTGGCCGACGGTACCGGGGGACACGCCTTCGCAACCACCTACGAAGAGCACCAGGCGAACGTTGCCAAGTGGCGGGAGATCGAGGCGAACCGCGGCAGTAACGATACCCAGCAGAACACGCAGTAGGGATGCCCGCCGTTCAATCCATGACTGGTTTTGCCAGTCGCACGGGAGAAATTGACGGGCACTCTTTTCAGTTCGATGCAAGATCTGTAAACGGGCGAACCCTTGATGTTCGCATGCGCCTGCCGCCGGGATACGAGCGGCAGGAGATGGAACTGCGCAAAGCGGTGGCCGCGCGTTTCAAGCGTGGTTCCATTTCCATTTCCCTCAGCCTGAAACGGCCCGAAACGGAAACGCGGTATACCGTCAACCACGGCCAACTGACCTCTTACATTGATGCCATCCAGACGCTCGCCGAGACCGGCGCGGTCGCAGCACCCCGCGCCGATGGCTTGCTCGCGCTGCGCGGCGTGATCGAAGCTGTTCAGGAAGACGACACTGCGGCGCCTGATCTCGGCGTCGAGGTGGAGCCACTGCTCCAGGCCTTAGAGGTGGACAGGGTGGAGGAAGGCGCGCGGATCGCCCCACTCATTCTGGACCAGCTTCGCGAGATGGAGCGCCTGCGCGCTGAACTCGACGGCCACCCGGAACGCTCCCCCACGGCAATCAAGACGAGGCTTGGCCGCCAGCTTGCGGACCTTTTGAGCAGCGATGCGGCGTTGAGCGCGGATCGGCTTCACCAGGAGGCGGCGCTCCTTGCAACCCGTGCGGACGTCCGCGAGGAACTGGATCGGTTGGAGGCGCATACGGCTGCGGCCTGCTACCTCATCGAGGAGGGTGGTCCCATTGGCCGGAAGCTCGATTTTCTTGCCCAGGAACTCAATCGCGAGACCAATACGATCTGCGCAAAGGCGCCCCATCACGCCATGACTGCGCTGGGGCTGGAGCTGAAGGCCGTAATCGAGCAGATGCGCGAGCAAGTGCAGAACATCGAATGACACTGCCGCCGCTCGCCCGTCGCGGCCTTTTGCTGGTCCTTTCCTCGCCATCGGGGGCAGGCAAGAGCACCATTGCCAGGCTTTTGTTGGATAAGAGCACGGGCCTCAAACTTTCCATTTCCGTGACCACCCGCGAGAGGCGGCCGAGTGAGGTGGACGGAGTCCACTACCGCTTCGTCAGCAAGCGCGAATTTGCTCTTATGCGCGAACGTGACGAGTTGCTGGAATGGGCAGAGGTTCACGGCAACAATTATGGAACGCCTCGGGATTTTGTTGAAGACACGCTTGCTGAAGGCAACGACGTGCTGTTCGACATAGATTGGCAAGGCGCCGACCAGTTGCGCGCCGCCATGCCCGAAGACGTGGTGTCGGTGTTTGTGCTTCCCCCCTCCGGTGCGGAGCTTCGTGCGCGCCTCGTTCGGCGCGCGGAAGACGACGATGACACGATCCGCAAACGGCTTCAGAACGCGCGCGAAGAATTCCACCACCACCACAAGTATGACTACGTGGTCGTCAACACCGAACTCCAAGCGGCCCTTGCCGGCGTAGAGGCGATCCTGCGAGCCGAACGGCTGCGTCAGCGCCGCCTCGCCGGTCTGGAAGGTTTTGTGAGCGACATCTCGGCTGAACTCTAAAGCCGCTTTAACTAGACCGGAAACCATCGAGGCCCGTAAGAACGGCTCTAGATGTCGCTTCTAAAACGGTTGTTCATTTAGGCGCGACCGCCGGAAAACGTGCAAAAACTCTCCCGCCTTGATCCATCGTCCCGCGCATCGCCTGATGCCTCAAGGGACGCTTCGCTCTTTGCCCTTGACCCATCAGGTGCTGCGCGGGCTTGAGAAAGGTGTCGGCTCCGGAAGAACGTCGTTTTTTGGTGTCCCACCAAAAGAACTAGCGGGGATGGGTGGCGCAAAGGTGGGCGTTATTCCCGCTCACTAGCGTGAACAACGGTGATGGCTTTTACATCTGGCGCTCGTCTAAGAGGCTTGCGAGCGCCAGGAAACCGGCGACGGGGATGCGCTCGGCTCGCTCTGTGGGCGCAATGCCGGCGCCCGCCAAAAGCCCCTCAGCGTCGCCCAGTCCTTTGAGGCTTGATCGCAGCATCTTTCGCCGTTGGCCGAACGCGGCGGCGGTGACCTTTTCAAGCTCATTGGTGGGGACGTCCGCCGCCTCCGGTCTTGGGTCGAGGCGGACCACCGTCGAAAAAACCTTGGGTGGCGGGACAAAGGCAGTCGGAGCAATGTCGAACGCCGCGGTCGCATGGGTGCGCGCGGCTGTTAGGACGCTAAGGCGGCCGTAGGCGCCTTCGCCGGCTGAGGCGACCATCCGAGTCGCCACTTCTTTTTGAACCATCACCGTCGCGCTCGCCCACCAGGGTGGCCAGGGGTCCGTTGTCAGCCAGCCGGTGATCAGCGGCGTTGCCACATTGTAGGGGAGGTTGGCGCAGATTGTGGTGCCGGGAGGCACAAGGGATTGCCAGTTCACCGACAGTGCATCGGCGATGTGGAGGGTGAGACGACCGGAAGCCGCTGCCACCAGCGGAGCCAAAACTTCTGCGGCGCGAGCATCCTTTTCCACCGCGACAACCCGCGCGCCGGCATGGAGAAGGGAGCGCGTGAGACCGCCGGGCCCAGGGCCGATTTCCAGAATATTCATGCCGAGAAGCGGTGCGTCAGGATCCGCACACGACGGTCGCGCGGTCGCGGCGATTTTTTCCGTCAGATTGCGGTCCAGAAGAAAGTGTTGGCCGAGGGACCTTTTCGCGCCGAACCCGGCCGCTGAGATAACGTCCCGCAGCGGCGGCAATTGCGCAAGGCGGTGGCGCAGTGCTTGTAGTTCCGGGCCCTCGCCCGCCCCGGCGCCTTTTGTGCCACCACCGCCGTCGCCGGCACCTAGCGCGCCGTTCAAACCCTAGCCGCGCCGCTCGATAACCGCATCGCGCTTGAGCCGGCGCAGATACTGCTTGGTGAACGCTTCGCCGCGCTCGTTGGCGATTTCAGGCTCCAACGCTTTCATGGCTGCGTTCGCCGACTGCACCATTTGCTTGTCGCACACAGCGAACATGACAAGGCCCAGCCGGTCCTGGACAGGTTCGGTGAGCTTGCCCACTTCGGTGCTGGCCAGTTTTTCGCGAATGCTCAGCGGAAACTCCACGTCCATACGGCGGCCCATCTGACGCACCACCACATTGCGCGTCTTTTTCGCCATCGCGAGACCTTCGCCGCAGGAGGCAAAGCTCTTGCGCACGTCCGCAGCGCGCGAACGGGCGGCAGCGAGGCGCTGCTTTGATGGGTTTTGCGGCAGCGCAATGATCACCTGGTGAAGGTCGTAGCGCGCCGCTTCCACGGTCTTTTCCTTCGCTTCGTCCCGCAATAGCGCGGCAACGAGGTCCTGTTCGGTGACTTTGGCAAGGGAGCTGAAGCGGGCGCGAACCAGGCGGTTAAAGCCAATTTGAGAGCCGATCCGGTCCCGCAGCGTCTGAATGTTGACGCCGGCCTCGCTGAACGCGCTCCTCAGCTGGCCGGGCGAGATCTGCGCGCGGCTGGCGATGTCGGCAATGGCGGAATCGATGTCGCCATCAGAGACCAGGATCTGGGCCTTTTTCACCGCACCGTCCTGGACTTTCTCATTGATGAGCTCGCCCATGGCAGCTTCGCGCAAGTTGCCGCGCTGGCCGGTGAGCCGCAGCAGCTTTTCCCGCTGGGCCACATCGTAGCTGGTGATTGGGGCACCGTTCACCACCACGACGATCTTTGTCTGGGCGACCGCCCTTTGGGCCGGCAACGTCGTTGCCATGGAAACCGCAATCAGGAGTGTAAGGATAAGGCAGACTCTGACCATCTCACCGCCTCGTTCGAGTGAAAACGACCCTAGGACCTAGCCCCGGGACAGGTCAGTTATCAAGGCCGGTGGAGCCGGTCGCATCACCGATGGTCCGCAGACCGACGCGGAAAAACACCGTCCGGTCTACCGGGTCTTCCGGCAAGCCACCGCGATCTTCCGAGTAGGCGACGGAAAATGAAAGGGAATCGTCGTCGTAGGCGACACCCAATCCGTTCCGCACCATGTCCCGGTCCTGGAGGTCATAGCGGACCTGGCCGAACACGCGGAGGCGATCAAATACCCGCAAGGATGCGGCGCCGTGGATTTCTTCCCTGGCCTCGACGAAGCCTAGATCGGCCTGCCGAGCGAGGAACGCGTAGACGATCCTGCTGGAGAGCGGCCCGAAGCGGGCGGCGGCGGAGACTTCAGCGCGCTCCACGTCAAGGGTCTCATCGTCAAATCGACCGTTTGCGGTGACGGCCAGGTTGCCGTTGGTGTTGAGGGTGATATCGCCCACGAAATCTGAGCGATCGGAGCTGAGGCCAGACGATCCGGAAGAGTCCAAAATGTCCGGTACGCGGTAAGAATTGCGGCCGGCCAGATGGTAGGATTGGCCGAACGTTGCCGACAAAAACCCGCCGGAGAACGTCTGTACCGTATAGCGCAGTCCGACGTTTGCCCGCACACCCCCCGCGGCCCGGTCATAACCGGAGAACTTGGTTGGGCCGAAGAGATTTGTGTCGTCGAAAACGACGCTTTGGGCGTCTTCGTTGGGCAGGTCTCCGATGGCGGTTTCCGATGGCCGTAGGATGATTTCGCCAATTGGTTCAATGGTCTGAGTGCCCCAGCTTGCCGCCACCAGCCATGGATAGCTGTAGTTGACGCCGGCCCAGGGCATGGCCCGCACCCGTGCTTCGTCGTCGCGAAGGGCAAACACGTTGGGATCGCGGTTGTCGAAGTAGAAGAAGTCCGTGCGGGCACCGGCGAAGGGGGTAATCACCTGGCCGAGCGGCGCGAAAACGCGCCGGCGCCATTCCAACTCCCCGCTCACCCGACCAAACGTGCCCTCCACGCCGCGGAACCGCGGCACCAAGGCACCGTTGACGATGGCCCCAAATGCGTCGGTTTCTTGGCGCGTCAGCGCTGTGGTGTTGAAGGCATAGGAAAGCTCCCCACCCAGCACCGCACCGTCGTAAACGCCCTCATAATCGATGACGGGATGGACGTAGGCCTGCTTGCCCTGGAGTCTGGAGCCGAACGGGCTGAAGGGCGGCGGTGCGTTGCGCACCTCGGTGGAGACGTAGTCTTCCTGGAGTATGCGGAATGCCCACAGGCGAGCGTCGAAGAAATTCCGTTCGCCAAGCCCGTTGAGGTAGAGCGTCGTCGGTTCGCTCAGATTCTCTCCGGTATCTTCCTTGTAGTTATCAAGATAGCG
>JBCCYN010000074.1:0-22224 GCA_039189655.1 Pseudomonadota bacterium
AAGCTCATTTTGCCCACGGGCAACCTGAACTTGGAGCGTTGCTGCGCATCCATCGTTGCCCGGGACGAAAAGCCCACCTGCCTCAACCTCGACTGGTTCATGGCCGCCGACGATGCCACGTCATCGCATCTGGAAGTCTGGGTGCCTTACGAGGCAAAAAATCTGAAGCTCACCGTCACCGAACCCGGCGGCGACGCCCATTTCGTCCCTGTCACCTCCGACAGCCCCCAAGTATTGACAAGAATTAATAGGGGCAATCGAAGTATTATCGCCCGTGCCACCCAAGATACGCCTCGCATGTGGGGTGGCCCGCCCACCAAAACCCGCATTGCCCTTGCCTTTGCACCCACAGCGCCGGTGCCCATTGAGCGAGCGGCGACACCGGTGGGTCGTTGGAAAGTTGAAGTCACCGCCGAGGTTCCCACGGGCAAAGCCATAGAAGCCTGGGTGCAGCGCGATGCGTCCCATATCGGCCACAACGCCCGCGCCCGCCAATCGATATTGCTCGACGAAGACTACCAGCGGTACGATCATCGCGGTGCTCTGATCGAAACCGACGATCCCTGCCAGGTCGGCAAAGGTGGCGTTCAACGCACGGGAACCGTCAGCGGCACCGCCACGGCGGCACCGGACAGGCACACGATCGTGGTCGGCGCCTACCAAGGGCCCAAAGGCTATGCCAAGGCAACGCCCTATACGGCCACATCAGCCCGCTTGCAGAGGCAACCCGACTATGCCGGCTTTGCTGATCGTTCAGCCTTGAGGCGCGGGATCATCGCCTCAGGCACGCGCTCCGGGAGCCGCAACGCCATGTCGGGCACTAGCGTTGCCGTGCCATCTGTGGCGCGCGTGGTGGTCGACATCCTCCAATGTACCGATCCGGAAAAGGTGAACGTCATCGCCTGTCTCGACAAATTGGCTATCGATGAGGTCAAGCGGATCAAATTTAGGGACTCTTCCGACCGGTGCGGTAAAGGTCCGATCCCGTTGTCGAAATCCCAAAGAACGCACGTGCAGTTCCGCAAATACTGATCGAATGGCCTGAATGCCCGCACCAACGGCATTCAGGTCATCACCCCACCACCAGCGACGAATACGTGGCAAATTGGCCGAACGTCGGCCAGCGTACCGCGCGTGTACTAGAATGCGTTTCAGCAATATGGAGTCATGTTGCGGCTCTAACCGCGCGGTAAAACCCGAACTTAGAGCAGATTATGCGATCGCGCGATCTGCTCTAGGCGCCGAGGCTTGCCCGAGACACGTCCGCGATGCGGCTCAGTCCCTTGGTGGTGCGGCAAAAGAAGTTCGACGGCGTCGACCAATGGGGCTCGTCACCGGCAAACATTTCCAAATACGCAATGGCGAGGTTGGTGTCCTCCTGCGCATTCTCTTTGAACGACCACCAGACTTCCACGTCCGAGTAGGCGGCGATGACTTCTTGGCTCTCGTCGAAATCCTGCTTCAGCACCAAGCCACGGCCGTCGAGGCAGAACTGAGTATAAACATACCCTTCGGGCCAAAAGTATCGCGGGTCGGCATGGTCCGCGTCGGGGGGGAACGACAGAACGGTCAGCGGTGCGCGGCGCATAAGAGCCCGCAACATCAAGCCCGCGGCAAAGCCCACATAGGCGCGCCGGTCGTCATCGGCGGCAGGCTTTTGGGCGTCGAAGGCTCTGATCCACTCGGCAAAGACCTGGACGAGTGCAGTCTGCGACACGTCGAACGAAATCCCGGTGGCAATGGCAGTCTGATCCACCTGCCGCTCAAAGGCGGTGATGAACCATCGAAGCCGACGTATGGCCTTACTGGCCGGGACGGCGCCCCCGTCAAGTTTCGTGGATGCTGCGATGGTGAGATCCCGGCTCATATCATCGCCGCCATGTGTTCCAGCGTGCTCGCCAGACGGTCCGTCTCGCCAAACGCTTCGCAAGCCTCGGAGCCGCCCTCCGCGGCGAACGCCACGCAAAGGTCCAACACGCGCTCGTCATCGGCATCGATGGCGCCGCGATCGGCCAGGAACCAAAGCCCCGCCGCCACAAGGCCCAGCTCCAGATGGCGCTGGTCGTCCACAATCGAGCCACCACCGGCCCCGGGAAGACGGGTGATCACTGGAGCGCTCTGAAGGGCCTCCAGAACGCGGGCAACTCGCTCGCTGGGCGTGGCATCCTCCGGCGCGTTCCGCAGCGCTTCTGCGGTGCAAAAGGCCACGACCGTTTCGCTAACCAGATAGCCCGGGTCGGGTTGGCGCGCCAACGTGCGCTCAATGGCGTAGGCGATGATGATGGCGACCGGCCCCACCGCCTCCACGTCGGTCATTGTGCCGTGAAGACCGTCGTAGGCGGCAAACATCTGGCGGAGTGTGGGGCGCTTGTGGAACACCGTGTGCTCCCGCGCTTCCCGGGCCTTGTCCACCGCGCCGCGCACAACCCCACGCAACGGCCCAGGCAAAAATTCGTCTGGCGGTGGCAGCAGGCGCTCTGGAAGCGCAGCAATGCTCCTCGCGCCCCGCGCCGCATCCCGCAGCGGCAAGACGAAGCTCGTCGTCACCAACCCAACGCGCAACTCACCCATAGCGCAACCCCCAGCGCCGAACCCTCACACACTCTTCGTCGGCACGCGCTCCATAAACGCTCTAGTCTCGTCCAGAGACTTGACCCCAGCTTGCGAACCAAGCCCCGTCGCATTTTGCGCCGACGCCGCCTGCCCCAGGCGGACGCACGCTTCCGGATCGAGCCCCAGGTGGAGCCCCGTGGCAAAACCTGCATTAAAACAGTCACCACAGCCGCAGGTGCATACGACGTCGATGTCGAATGCGGGCGAATCGATCGCCACGCCGTCTCCACCCCTGTACATTGCGCCGGCGGGTCCCAACGTCAAGATAACAGCGCCCACCCCTTTCCTGAGAAAAAAACCAGCTATCTCCTCAAAATCGGTGAGCCCAGAAAGGGCCATCGCCTCCTCCTCGGAGGGCATGAAATAGTCGGTGTGGGGAAGGAGCGGCTCGATGAGGCGCAGATCCTGCGGCGTCGATGCAAAGACGTCGAGGGTGGTGATGGCGCCGCGCCGCTTCGCTTCGGCCATGACGTCGCGGGTTCGGCCGCCGTCCATCTTGTCCATCAGGCCAACGCCACCCACGTGGACGATCTTGCTGTCCACCACACGCGCCAGATTTTCCTCGCTCACGAAGAAGTCAGCCGTGGCGCCGCGCTTGTGGAGCGCCGGGCGGGAGCCATCGGCGCGGGTGGTGACGATGGAGCTCGACGTGGCGGCGCCTTCGCAGACCTCCATCATCACCGTATCGACGTCAAAACTGGCGAGCTTTTCCAGCACCCAGCGTCCCATGTCATCGGGCCCCACGCCCCCCACCGCCTGGACGCGCATACCGTGCTTGGCGCCCACGATGGCGGCACTACCCGCCGCGCCAGAGACGGCCAGGGTAAAATCCTCCACGAAGAAGGTGCCGCCGCCCTCAGGAATGGTTTCCACAGGCCGGCAAAGACAATCAAAGGTATAAAACCCGATGGACGTGTAGTCGAAGGTGGTCATGGCGTGCGGATGCGCTCTCCGGTGCCCTTGTCGAAGAGGTAGAGCCTCTCCCGGTCAAAATTGATGGCTTGGGGGCTGTCGAGCGGCGCGCGATAGTCCCGATCCGCCTTGATTTCGATGAGGTGCCCGCCTGCCGAAAGGGTCAAATAGGTGACGTCCCCGGTGGGTTCCACGCCATAGACTTCGCCGTGGAGGTGCCCGTCACCATCGGAGAGCAAGCAGTCTTCCGGGCGGAAGCCAAGGGTGATGTCGCGGTTTCCGTCCACCCCAAGGTCCGGAACACGAATACCCGGCCCGGAGAACACCCCGTCCTCCAACCGCCCTTCCATCAGGTTCATGGGCGGCGAGCCGATGAAGCCGGCCACAAAGGTGTTGGCGGGATTGCTGTAGATCTCGTCAGGCGTGCCGATCTGCTGGATGCTTCCCTTGTCCATGATGACGATGCGGTCCGCCAGCGTCATCGCCTCGATCTGATCGTGGGTCACATAAATGGTGGTAATCTTCAATTGCCGCTGAAGATGTTTGATTTGGACGCGCATGGCGTGGCGCAGCTTTGCGTCGAGGTTGGAGAGCGGCTCATCCATCAAAAATGCCTGGGGCTGTCGCACGATGGCCCGCGCGAGCGCCGCTCGCTGCCGCTGCCCGCCCGAAAGGGCGCTCGGCTTGCGCTCCACCAGATCACCTAGTTCCACCATGTCGGCGGCCTCGCGCACCAGGCGATCCTGCTCAGCCTTCGGCACGCCGCGCATGCGCAAGGGAAAGCGGATGTTTTCGTAGACGGTCATGTTGGGGTAGAGCGCGTAGCCCTGAAAAACCATCGCCACGTCGCGGTCCCGGGCGTCGATGTCGTTCATCAACTCGCCGTTCATGCGCACTTCGCCGTCGGTGGGCGTTTCAAGGCCCGCAATCATGCGCATGGTGGTGGTCTTGCCGCAGCCCGAAGGCCCCAAGAACACCACAAGCTCTTCGTCCTCGATGGCAAGATCCACGTCGCGCACGCCCCAAACGGCACCCCAGCGCTTTTGAATCCCCTGAAGCTCGATACGCGCCACAAACTATCCTTTCAAAGCGCCCATGGTGAGGCCGCGGGACAGATGCTTCTGGATGGCCACCACCACCAAGAACACCGGCAGGAACGCTAAGAATGCCACCAGCGCGATGGCATTGTAGATCACCCCGTCCGAACCGCCGGTGAAGTTGGCGAGCGCCACGGACATGGTGTAGGCATTCGGCGTCGATGCGATTAGGAGCGTGAACAAGAACTCGTTGATGGCGAAGATCGCCGCGATGACGGCGGCTGTGATGATCCCCGGCCGTATCGCGGGAATGATGATCTCCCACAGTATTCGAAGGTCCGATGCCCCGTCGGTGCGCGCGGCGTCTTCCAGCTCACTGGGAATGTCGAGCATGTAGGACCGGATGATCCAGGTCACGACCGAAAGGTTGATGGCCGCATAGATGAGCATGAGCGCCCAAACAGTATCCAACAGCCCCATATTGCGGAACAGGAAGAAGATGGGGATGGCCACAATGGCGGGCGCCATCATGCGGGTGGAGAGGATGTAAAAGCCGATGTCGTCGCGGCCGCGATACTTGTAGCGCGCCAACGAATAGGCGGCGGGGATCGCCAGCACCAGATCGATCACCACCGAACCGAAGACGGCAAGGATGGAGTTGCGCAAATAAGAGCCCATGGGCCAGTCGGACCAGATCATGTGCCAGGCATCGAGCGAGAAGGTGGGCCAGTAGATGGGTTGGGGGGTGATGATTTCGGTGCGTGGCCGCAAACCGATGGACAAAAACCAGATCACCGGAACGAGGCAAAAGAGCGCCCAGGACCCCAGGATCAGGTAGCGGATGAAGAGATTTTCGCCGCGCTTTCGTTTGGTCGCCGCCATTGCCATCTTCATTGCCTCGCCGACCGGAACGCGCGCTTCACGACGAGCTGCGCCACAATAATGGTGAGGATCAGCATGATGACGGAAGCGGCGGATGCATAACCGAAGTTGAAGGTTTTAAAGCCGATCCGATAGATGAAGTAGCTAATGGTCTCCGTCGTGCCGCCAGGCCCGCCTTTGGTGATGATGAAAACATTGGCGAACATGGTGGTGATGTCGATGCCGCGCAGCACCAGCGCGATGGCAATGACCGGGCGCATGAGCGGCAGGGAAACATTCCAGAAAATCGCAAACCAGCTTGCCCCGTCGAGCCGCGCCGCCTCCTCGATTTCCTCGTCCTGGGCCTGGAGTGCTGCCACGAAGATGATGAAGAGGAACGGCGTCCACTGCCAAACGTCCGCCACGATGAGCGTCATGCGCGAGAGCCAAACCGATGAGGGAATGGCAAGGTTTTCGCTGATGAGGCCAAGCCCCATCAAAAGGTCGGACAGGACCCGCGCATCGATAAAACCCAGCTTGAAAATAAACGCCACCGCCGACGGCATAAACAGCATCGGCACAAGGAACATGATGCGCCAGCCCTGCACCCAGGGGTCTCGGTACGCGAAGAACGCAAGGGTGAGCGCGATGACGAATTGCAGGCTTAGTGAAATCGCGCCGATGATCAGCGTATTCCAAAGCGCTGCCCAAAACTCTCGATCGTTGAAGAGATCGGCGTAGTTTTCGAATCCTATGGGCGTCCAAGTATTGAAGCGCACCAGGAAAAAGCTCTGATAGATCGCGTAAATGCCCGGATAGAGCGTGATCATCAACAAGTAGAGGACGGCGGGCGCCACCAAAAGGTAGGGAAAGAGGCGACGCATGGTCTTGCTGCGTCGCCTCGGGGTTACCCGCGCAGCGCCCGCCGCTCGGTCGATACGGGCTACCGATGCCATTTCAGGCGTTCGCCCGGCGCTGGACGTGCGCGGCTTGCTGACAACTCAACCACACGTCAGGGACTGCCGCGCCAACCACCTAGTTGAGGATCTCTTTGACCTTTTCGGCCACTGCTGTGCCCAGCGCGCGGTTCGCATCCGCGGTGAAGTGGATCCCGTCGACACCGATCCCGTCCGCGCCGATGACCGTGGAAGCATCAAAGAAATGCTCGCCAGCAGCGGTGGCAATACTCTCGTAGACTGCTGGAAGTGCGAGCGTCTTTTCCTTCGATCCTTCAAATATTCCGGCTGCGAGCGGGTCGATCTTGTCCGCCAACGGCGGCGGGCTGATCACCAGGATTTCGGGGCTCGGGTAGTCGGTCCAGTCCCAGTAGGGTGACTCGTGCACGATGTTGATGAGCTCGCCCATCCCAAGACCGATCTCGAACGGTGTTCGCTTAAGATAAGTCTTGGTGTCGTTCGTCCCCAGCATGATGATGACAAGATCCAATGGCTCGTGGCTCGCCATGGCGGCCGGGAGATAATCAGAGCCGTTGAGTTTTGGATCGTTAGGATCTTCGATGTTGGTGGTGCGTCCCGAAAGGCCTTCCACCACCAGCTCGTAGCCGTCTCCCAGCGCCTCCGACAAGGCGCTCGTCCACCGATCGTCCACATCGTGGCGAACCGTCGGCACGATGGGTTCCACTGGTTTCCATCCCCAGGTGAGGCTGTCGCCAAACACCAAAATATTCTTCGTGTCGGTATCGTCCGCCAATGCCGCACCGGCACCGACGACAAGAACCGGAAGCACCAACGCACGCGCAACTAGACTGCAAAGTGTCATGTTCGTTTCCTCCCCCAGAAAACACTCCGACACGCCGGGCCCGTTCTGAGCCCGGCGATCCGCGTGGTCTTGGCTAGAAGGGCGGGAGCTTGCCTTCGCCCACGTACATGCCCGGCGCCGCGTTCACGAATTCAACCGGCGGCTTGCCGGAGTAAAAGCCGTTGCGATCCATGATCTGCTTGACCGAAGCGGCCGCATTGTCGAGGGCCTCTTTGGCGCTGATCTGGCCCACCCAGGCGCGGTTGAGCTCATTGCCGATGGCCTGCTCCATCTCAAACATGCCCGGCAGGCGCGGCGCGCACCACGCATAGTCCAGCGACTTGCCCCAAACCTCGGCCGGTTGGCTCACCGCCTGGAGGCGCGGGTTGGACAAGACGGACTTATACCCCGGCGCCACACCGTTGGCGTTGGCCTCGTTCATGGCCATGATGGACGAGGTGGTGAGGAAGGCGAGCATGAGGAACGCGCCCTCAGCGTTCTGGCTTGCCGCCGAGACGCACGAGGTGGAGCCGGCAATGTTGGGTGGCGCGAACCGGCCGCCTTCGATGCGCGGCTCGTAGACGGTGACAAAGTCGCCGACGATCTGCGACTGGTCTGGCCGCATCGCCTGGGTTCCGCTGTCCTGCCAGCTGACGTTGGTGGCAAGCTGCCCGCCGAGCCACGCGGCACGGTTTTCCGGCCAGCCAGCGCCCGCAAACCCTTCGATGGCGTTCTTGGAGAGCGCCATGATGATTTCCAGGCCCTTCATGCCTGCATCGTCGTTGAAGATGGGCTCCCAGTCTTCGTTGAAGAGCATCATTCCGGCCTGGGCCGCCACGTGCTCCCAAGTATAGGTGGACCAAAAACCGCGTCCGCCCATGATGCCGACGCCGGCAACGCCCGGCTCCACGTTGTTTAGCTCCGCAGAAAGCCTGATCAGCTCATCGTAGTTCGGCACCGAGTTCCACTTATCGATCTGCCCGCCCAGCACCTTTTCCACAAAGCCTTTGCGGAGGTGAATCATCTGGATGTCGCAGTCGAACGGGATCCCGTACATGGTCCCATTGAAGAAGCCGTAGTTCAGCCGGTAGGTGTCGTAGAAATCGTCGAGCGGCAGCTTCCACTTCTCGGCGAATTCTTCGAGCGGCGAGAGGAAGCCGGGGGCTGCAAAGTCACCGAGCCAGGGTGAAAAGAATTGCAACGCATCGAAGGACGCATTGCCGGAGATGAATTCGGCGATCGCCTTATCGTAAAAACTATCGTCCGGGATGGGCACCAGCTCGACACTGATCCCCGATAGCTTCTCAAAGGGAACGAGGCCTTCGGCTGCCGATTCCTGGTCCGCAGCGCCGATGGCGAAGCGCACCTTGCTGCCCGCCATTTCGTTGCGCACCGCGTCCCAGTCCACCGTGCGGATCCAGTCCTTGCTGGGATCCCACAGGGGCTCATTCGTCATGTTGTAGAGTTCGCGATAGTCCTCGCGCACATACTTATCGACGGAAATGTCGTTGAGCACCGACTGGGGGTCCGGCAGATCGGACTGGGCAAGCGCCGGCGCCGAAAGGCCCGCGAGCGAAACCGCCCCCGTGGCACCGAGCGCGCTTGCAGCAGCGCTCGACCTCAAAAACGACCTGCGGTTCATGTCCGTGGATGTTGGCATGTGGTTTCCGTCCCCTCCTCGTCCTCATTGTACAGCGGTGCACCAAAGCCCGCCTTAGCCGATCCTGTGCATCCGGTCATTGCGGCCGGTGCCGACCGTTTCGGTGGTCCATCATTCTCCATCGCGCGGGACGACAAAACCCCTCCCACGACTGAACAAATGATAGATCATCATTACTGACGTTCAATCGCCATCCCATGTCAAGCGGATGGATCTTTGAAGACGCACCATCCCACAAAGTCCTGGAAAGACTGCATCGGGAAACGGAGGCTGTTGCGAGCGGTGCCTCGTCGCACAAGCGCTGAACAGAATCATTGACTTTTGAACAGAAGTTCATCATCTCTCGGCCTTGAAAGCGCTGGGGTAAGGGCAATGGCGACCAACGTGGCTCCCACGGGATTGGCGCGGGATTTAAAGTCTCGCGCCGAGGCAGGCAGGCCCGTGCGCATCGGCCTCGTGGGCGCCGGCGAGATGGGAACGGACATCGTCACCCGCGCCGCCCTCATGGATGGCGTGGACGTCGCCGCCATTGTCGATCTCGATGCCGAGCGGCCCCACAAGGCGGTTGCCATCGCCCAGCAGGAGCTAGGCTTTTCCGCTGACACCGCCTCCACCGATGCCCTCAACGCAACCATTGAGGACGGCAAGACAGCGGTCGCCGACGACCCGGCACTCATCGTGCAATCGGGCCTCATCGATGTGTTGGTGGATGCAACGGGGGTGCCCGCCGTTGCCGGTGATCTGGCGCTTTCGGCCATGGAGGCGGGCAAACACCTCGTCATGATGAATGTCGAGGCCGACGTGACCATCGGCGCTTTGTTACGCACCGAAGCGGACCGTCTTGGGGTCGTTTACACCCTTGGCGCCGGGGACGAGCCCTCCTCGTGCATGGAGCTTGTCGAGTTCGTGTCCGCCATGGGCCACACCATCGTCGCCGCCGGAAAGGGCAAGAACAACCCGCTCAACTTCGACGCCACGCCCGACGAGTACACCGAAGAGGCACAGCGGCGGAACATGATCCCGCGCATGCTGGTGGAGTTCGTTGACGGCTCCAAGAACATGGTGGAGATGGCGGCCATCGCCAATGCCACCGGCCTCATCCCGGACAAGCCAGGGATGCACGGCCCCGCCGCCGGTCCCAAAGACCTTGAAAACGTTCTGATCCCCGAGACGGACGGCGGCCTTTTGAAGGGGGTCGGCCGGGTGGACTATTCGGTGGGCAAAGGCCTTGCGCCGGGGGTCTTTGTGGTCGCGAAGATGGACCACCCCCGGGTGCGCGAACGCATGAAGGACCTCAAGATGGGGGACGGTCCCTACTACACCTTCATCCGCCCCTACCACCTGACTTCGCTGGAAGTTCCGCTCACATGCGCCCGGGCCGTGCTCTACGGCAAGGCGGACATGGTGCCCCTTAGCCGACCGGTCGCCGATGTGTGCGCCCTTGCCAAACGCTCCCTTGCACCGGGCGATACCCTCGATCAAATCGGCGAGTATTGCTATCGCGCCCACATCATGACCGCCGCTGAAGCCAAAGACGCGGCAGCGGTTCCGGCAGGGCTTTTGGCGGGCAGCACCGTCACCGCCCCCATCGCCAAGGGCGAACTTCTTACCGCACAGAACGTCGCCGTCCCAAAGGATTCAAAGATCGCTGCCCTGCGCGCCCGACAGGACGACCTCGTCTACGCCGGCGCGGCAAAGGAACTTGCCGATGCTTGATAAGACCGCCGACCAGTCCCCTTTCGCCATCAGGCGGTATAGTCGCGACGAGCTCAGCGAAGCGCTGCGAAAAATGTTCCTCATCCGAAAGTTCGAGGAAGGCGCTGAACAAAGTTATATGCGCGGCCTCATCCACGGCACGATGCACCTTTCCATCGGGCAAGAGGCGAGCGCGGTGGGCGCTGCCATGCCCCTCACCCAGGACGACAAGATTACCTCCACCCACCGCGGCCACGGTCACTGCATCGCCAAAGGCGCGGACGTGGAAAAAATGTTTGCCGAGTTTTTTGGCAAGGAAACCGGCTACTGCCGGGGCCGGGGCGGCTCCATGCACATTGCCGACGTCACCATGGGCAATCTTGGCGCCAACGGCATTGTCGGCGGCGGCATTCCCATCGCCGTCGGCGCTGCGCTCGCCGCCAAACGGCTTGGCACCGGAGCCGTTACCATGTGCTTCTTCGGCGATGGCGCCAACAACGAGGGCGCCTTCCACGAGGCTCTCAACATGGCCTCGGTGTGGAAGCTCCCGGTGGTGTTCGTTTGCGAGAACAACCAATATGGCATGTCCACCTCCACCGAGCGCTCCACGGCAGTGGACCGCATTGCCAAGCGCGCCGCGTCCTACTCGATGCCCGGCGTCGCGGTGGACGGAAACGATTTTTCCGCTGTCGCCGAAGCCGCCGAATCGGCAGTGGAGCGGGCCCGAGCCGGCGAAGGCCCCTCCCTCATCGAATCCATGACCTACCGGCTTCGGGGTCACTCCAAATCGGATCGCAACCGCTATCGCACCAAGGAAGAGATTGCCGAGTGGGCCGGCCGCGGTCCCATCGAGCGTTTTGGCAACCTCCTGGTGGAGCACGGCGTCCTCACCCGTGCCGAGGTCGAGAACCTTGACGCTGAAAGCGATGCCCACATCGAGCGCGCCATCGAAGCGGCGAAGGCGGGGCCCGACCCCGATCCGCGTGACCTCGTACGCGACGTTTACGCCGCCCCGATCTCCGCCCTCACCGCCACCATTCCATGACCGCGGTGAGCGAGGGCGCCGCAAACGCTCGCGAATTGTCCTACGCCGAGGCAATCCGCGAGGCGTTGGACATCGCCCTTGCCGAGGACGAACGGGTCATCGTCATGGGCGAGGACATCGGTGTTTATGGCGGCGCCTTCCAGGTGACCGGCGACCTCGTCCACAAGTACGGCGAAGATCGCATCATGGATACGCCCATCTCGGAGCTGGGTGGGGCGGGGGTCGCCGTGGGCGCTGCCCTTTGCGGGCTCCGGCCCATCTACGAATTCCAGTTCTCCGACTTCGCGACCCTCGCCATGGAGCAGATCGCGAACCAGGCGGCAAAGCTGCGGTTCATGCTGGGGGGCGCCGTCTCGGTCCCCGTCGTCATGCGCTTTCCTGCGGGCTCCGGAACCGGCGCCGCGGCCCAGCACAGCCAGAGCCTGGAAGCCTGGTTTGGCCATGTGCCTGGCCTCAAGGTGGTCCAGCCATCCACGCCGGAAGATGCCAAGGGCATGCTCCTGGCCGCCATCGCGGACCCCGACCCGGTGATGATCTTTGAGCACAAGATCCTTTACAAAACCAAAGGTCCGGTGCCGGAGGGGTTTTATACTTGCCCCATCGGTAAGGCCGCCGTGCGCAGGGACGGGTCTGACCTCACCATCGTCGCCACCTCAATCATGGTCCACAAGGCACTCGATGCGGCAAAAACCCTTGCCGACGAGGGCATCGACACCGAAGTGATCGACCTGCGCAGCGTTCGCCCCATGGACCGAGAGACGGTGCTGGATAGCCTACGCAAGACAGGCCGCCTCATCTGCGTTTATGAGGGCGTCAAAACCCTGGGCGTTGGCGCGGAGGTGAGCGCCATGGTGGCCGAAAGCGACGCCTTCGACTATCTCGACGCGCCCATTGTCCGCCTTGGCGGCGCCGAATGCCCCATTCCCTATAACCCCGAGCTCGAAAAGGCAGCCGTCCCCCAGGTGGACGACATCTTGGCCGCCGCCCGGGACCTTTGCCGCGGACGCATCTGAATGCCGACCGAGGTGATCATGCCGAAGGTCGACATGGACATGGAGCGAGGCACCATCGCCGCCTGGCATGTGGCACCCGGCGCCAAGGTGGAAAAGGACGCGCCCCTTTTCGATATCGAGACCGACAAGGCAGCCATGGAGGTGGAAAGCCCCGCCGAGGGCTACCTCCACCACATTCTCGCCGCCGAGGGGGCCGAGGTGGCCATCGGCAGCCCGGTGGCCTGGATCTATGCGGAGGGTGAGCCGGTGGGGAACCCACCCCAAGCGCCCGCCGATGCCACCGAAAAATCCGCAGGCGAATCCGCGCTGCCGATCGAAAACGGATGGACGCACGCCGAAACGCCGGCCCAAGACGCACCGGGCCGGTTCCGCGCCACCCCGGCCGCCCGACGCCTTGCGGCCATCCAGGGTATCGACCTCTCCGCAGTCGCCGGTTCGGGGCCACGTGGCCGCGTCCAAAAACGCGATGTGGAAGCCCTGGGGGAAACTCGCACGTCCACCCCATCAAAACTCACCTTGGCGCCGACCCCGGAAACGGCCCCAGCCGCCGCACCGCCATTACTGCCTCGGCTGGCCGAAGACTCTTTGGTGCTCATCCACGGCTTCGGCGCCGACGCCGCCTCATGGACCGGGTTTCGCCGCCACCTCCCCCGCGCTGTTGGCACCACGGCCATCGAGCTTCCCGGCCACGGCCGCACCGAATCGGTAGAAATTTCCGACTTTGCCGACCTTGCCCGTTGGGTCTGCGCCAAATTCGATGCGCTCGGGATCCAGAACGCCCATTTGGTGGGCCATTCCCTCGGCGGGGCGCTTGCGCTTGCCATCGCCGATGCCCGGCCTCGCGCAGTTTCTGCCCTCACTCTCCTCTCCCCCGCCGGCCTCGGACCCCACATCGACGCGAGCGTGGTGGGCGGGATTGCCGCCGCAAGCCGACCGGAAAGCCTTGCGCCGTGGCTAAAAATGCTCGTGGCCGACCCCGACGCTATAAGCTGGAGCTACGTTCAATCGGCAGCGGCTGGCCGCAAGGACCCGGCAACCCGCACAGCCCAACAAAGGCTCGCCGAAGCCCTCTTCCCTGACGGCGTGCAAGCCTTCGATCTCGCCCCCGCGCTCCAGCGCGTTGCCTGCCCGACCCGCATCGTCTGGGGCCGCCAGGACAAGATTATTCCGTGGCAGCACGCCCTTTCTGCACCGGGCCACGTGGCACTCCATCTCTTCCCTCACCTGGGGCACTTGCCCCACGTGGAAGATCCGGCGAGCATTGCAACGCTCTTTGCTGCGCCGGCGAATCATTCGGCGGGGCAACAACCGGCGAGGTAAGATTGCTCGAGACCCAGTCGCAGCCCCAGACGGGCCGGCCGCAAAAATCCGATCAGCTCCCCCTTGATGCCCATCGTGCCCAGCGGGTGCGCGCGGCCTGGATCTACTATGTGGAAGGCCGAACCCAAAATGAGGTGGCGCAGATCCTGGGGCTGAGCCGCGTGGCGGTCACCCGCCTCTTGTCCGAAGCTCGGCGCCGCAGCGAAGTCCTCATCACGGTCAATTCCGAGCTGGAAGAAACCGTTGCGCTGGAACGGGCTTTAGAGCGCACGTTCGGCATAGACCGGGCCGTTGTCGCACCGCTCAGCGATCCCGAAGGCGACCCCACCCGCGTCATCGCCGCCGCGGCGGGCAAGGTGGTCTCCAGCTTTCTGGAAAACAACCAGACCATCGGTGTCGGTTGGGGCCGCACCCTTTACGAGATGCTGAGCTTCCTGGAGCCGCGCAATCTAAAGGACGCACGCGTCGTCTCGTTGCTGGGCGGGATCAGCGAAGCAAAGCGCTATAACCCGGCGGAGTTCGCCTGGCGCTTTGCTGAGCTGGTGGATGCGGAAGGTTTTTTGGTCCCCGCCCCTGCTCTGGTGGATAGCGCCCAAACCCGGCACGCCCTGGTGGAGCGCTGCGGCCTCGACCAGGTTTTCCAGCTCGCCGAAGCCAGCGATATTGCCTTGTTGAGCTGCGGCGGCATCAGCAACCTCACCACCTCCTACCGCATCGGCCACGTTTCGGAGGCGGACCGCCAGTCGCTCATCGCAGCCGGCGCCGTCGGTGACGTTCTTTACAATTTTGTGGATAGCGAAGGCCGCATCGTCGACCACTCGGTCAACGAGCGCTGCATGTCTTTTTCCATTGAGCGCCTGCGCCGCATCCGCCAGCGCGTCCTCATCTCAGGTGGCCGCGACAAGCACGACATTTTGCGCGCCGCCTTCAAAATCCTGGCTCCCACCACCTTCGTCACCGACGAGCAAACCGCCGCCGGCCTCCTCGCCTAGGGCAGGTCGTGCGATCGCATGACCTGCTCTAAGTTCTTGTTTCACCGCGCGGTTCGAGCTGCAACATGATTCCATGGTGCTGATACGCGCTCTAGCCAATGTTCCTTTGGTGGGACACCAAAACAGCGACGTTCCTTCGGAGCCGACATCTTCAGAACTCCGCGCGGGGCCCGATAGGTCAAGGGCAAAGAGCGCAGCGTCCCTTGAGGTATCGGGTCCTGCGAGGAACTCTCGGTGGAGGCGGGAGTGGTTTTGCACGGCGCCAAACGACCTCGCCTAGAAGAACACTTCCGCAAACACGCTTCTAGAGCGCCACATCCACACTCTTCCCCGACCGCGCTGCGTTCCGAATAGCCTCAACAATCGCGACGGCTTTCAACCCGTCGAGCCCCGTCACGCGCGGCGTCTCCTCGCCCCGAACCACAGCCGCAAAGTGCTTCATTTGCGCAACCAGTGGATCGTTATGGGTGTCGCGCAGCAGGCTGGTGCGCGTCATGGGCGTCCACCACGAGCCTCCGTCCTCGTGCCGCCAGAGGGCGGCCGCCGGCAATTCCAGCGCGCCACGGGTGCCGCCGATCATGTAGCAGACGGCATCCGTCTTCGGGTAGGCGGGGTTTTCCCCCGCGGTCAGCTCCCAGCTCCACGGCGCGGGCACCGTGTCCGTCACCGAAAGCGTCCCCACCGCACCGCTTTCAAAGCGCACCAGGATGGCGGCGGCGTCCTCCACGGGATTTCCGCGCACGACATTGGTCTCCATCGCCGCGACGGCCGTGATCTCACCGGCGAGGTGACGCATGAGGTCAATGTCATGGATGAGGTTGATCATGATCGGCCCACCGCCGGGCTTGGTGCGCCACTCCGCCTCGAAATAGGACGCCGGTTTCTTGAGCCACGCGCTCGCGTGCACGCTCACAACGGTTCCCAGATCCCCAGCCGCAATGCGCTCCTTGGCGGCGACGATCAGCGGGTTGTGGCGCCGGTGGTGGCCGCAAAGGACGGGTATGCGCGCCGCTTCCGCCGCCTCCACCACGGCAATGCCTTCGGAAAGATCGTCCACGAAGGGTTTTTCCACGAGTACCGGTACCCCGGCATCAATGGCCTTCCGGGCGCCTTCGCCATGGACGGCATTGGGTGTGGCGAGGATCAGTCCATCGGGCCGTGCCTTCGCCAACAAGGTCGGTAGATCCCCAAACCACGGGACGCCTTCACCTTTGGCGAGGTCTTTCGCCCGCGGATCCGGATCGGCGATGGCGCAGAGCGCCGTCTCCTGGCACGCACCCATCGCCTCCATGTGGCGACGCCCCACCAGGCCGGCCCCCGCCAAGGCGATTTTTACGGGGCGCGTCAAGGGGTTGGGAGGCGGGAAAGCACGTGCTGCAGCGCCAGAAGATACCCGTCGGTTCCGCACCCGGCGACTACAGCGTCGGCCCGGTGGGACACATAAGAATGGTGACGAAACGCCTCGCGCTTGTGGATCTGTGAGATGTGCACTTCCACCACAAGCCCTTCGAACATGTTCAAAGCATCGAGGATCGCCACTGAAGTGTGGGAGTAAGCGGCCGGGTTGATGATGATCGCGACCGCCGCCTCCCGCGCCTCCTGGATCCAATCCACCAACTGATGCTCGGCGTTGGACTGGTGAAACCGTACCTCGTGGGCTCCTGCGGCGGCTCGGCATCGGGTTTGCACGTCCACCAGCGTCTCGGTGCCGTAGACCTCTGGCTGCCGCTTGCCCAGAAGGTTCAGATTGGGTCCATTGAGGATATAGACGAGCGCCACACGCGGCTCCGTTGGTTGTTTGCCTCGCCCGTGCGGGTGCCGGCGGGTCCACGAATGGTCAAAATGGCAGCCATAATCAAGCGCGGGGCGAACGCGGGTCTCGGACCATAGGATGGCCACGAATCCCTATCATCCCCGGGTCCGGCAGAGTAGGACGGTTCCATGGCAATGTCTCAAGAACTCCAGCAAACTTTCGCCGACGCGGACGCCGCCTGGGAAGCCTCCACCACCGGGCACCTCACCATCGACCTCTCCGCCATCGCTGCGAACTGGGCGAGCCTTGCCGCACGCACCGCCGCCGAGTGCGGCGCCGTGGTTAAGGCGAACGCCTATGGCTGCGGCCTTGAACCCGTCTGCCGCGCCCTCGCCCGCGCCGGTTGCCGCTCGTTCTTCGTGGCGACGGCCCGGGAGGGACACGCCCTGCGGACAGCCTTGCCGGACGTTACCATCTACGTTCTGAACGGCGTTTTTGAGGACGTTGCCCGTGCTCGCGAGGCTCGGCTCATACCGTTCTTGTCATCGCAGGAGGCGCTGTCGGAGTGGCCGCTCGACGCCCCGTTCGCGCTCCACGTGGACACCGGGTTCAACCGCCTTGGCGTCACCCCGGACGAGGCCAAGGCCTTGTCAGTACCGCCAGCGCTCCTGGCCAGCCACTTCGCCTGCGCCGACACCCCCGACCATCCGCTAAATGCCATCCAGGAAGAGACCTTTGCCCACGTGCGCAGTGCGTGGGGCGATGTGCGCGCGTCTTTTGCGAACTCCGCGGCTCTCATCAGCCGCCCAAGCTCTCACCACGAGCTCGTGCGCCCCGGCATTGCCCTTTACGGCGGCGCTTCCGTGGAAGGTGCACCGCCCCTTCGTGCCACGGTTCGCCTCGAAGCCCGGGTGATCCAGGTGCGCACTGCCAAGGCCGGACAGACCGTGGGCTATGGCGCGGCCGAAACCCTCACCCGAGACAGCCGCGTTGCGATTCTCGCATTCGGATATGCTGACGGCTACCTGCGCGCCGGCGGTGGCCAGGACGGCGCGCGAGGCGCTCCGGCCTACGTCGGCGGCACTAAAACGCGCCTGCTAGGCCGAGTATCCATGGACCTCATCGCCGTCGACGTCACTGACGCGCCCTGCCGGCGGGGCGATTGGGTGGAGCTTTTTGGCAATCACGTGCCCCTCGACGACGTGGCCGCCCACGCCGGCACCATAGGCTACGAGCTTCTCACTGGCCTTTCCCGCCGGGCCGACCGGCGCTACGCATCCCTTTGACCGGTCTTGGCGTGCGGTTGTTGGATTTTCTAGTGTCGTTGCGTGGCCTCCCCCTCCCCCCTTTCGTCAGGCGCGTAAACCGTTCTTCCGGCGCCATTTGCCAAGCCCAAACTGAGATCGAGTGGCCCCCATGCTCGATCGGCTGAGACGGCACTTTTTCCTCACCACCGTCATCGTCCTCGTGGTGATCGTCGTCGCCCACGAAAACTCGCGCCGCTTCTTTGCCTATTCCAGTGATGCCTTCGTCACCGCCGATACCGTCACCCTCGCCCCCGCCGTCGCCGGCCTCCTCGCCGAACTCCACGTCACGGACAACCAGGCGGTGCTGGCGAGCGACGTACTCTTCGCCCTCGACGAAGACCCGTTCCAGTATAGCCTCGCGCTGGCGAAGGCGGAGGAAAGTCTGGCCCAGGCAGAAGTCCAAACCGCCAAAGACCAGCTGAAAATCTACGAGTCCCAAGAGGCGGCGGCCCAAGCCACCTTCGAAGACGCCTCCGACACCGAAAGGCGCGTGGCGGACCTCACCGAAAAGGGCTTTGCCACCGAGCAGCGCCTGGAAAACCTTCGGCGCGACCTCGCCACGGCCTCCGCAGCGCTCGACCAGGCGAAGGCTGCCATCATCGTCGGCCAGGACACCTTGCAGCAAAGCACCGCCACCGCCCAAAAGGCAGCCGCGGAGGTCTCGCTCGCCAACTACAATCTTGCCCGCGCGACGGTCTACGCGCCGCAGGACGGAACCGTTGCCCCCTTCACCACCCGCATCGGCGACTACGTGGACGTGGGCGATCCGGTGCTGACCCTCGTCACCAACGACAACTGGCGCATTGTGGTGAACCTTCCCGAGCAGCACCTGGCTCGCACGAGAGTTGGCAACAAAGTCTACTTCATGCTCTCGTCCCAGCCCTGGCGCATTTATGAAGGCAAGGTGCGCAGCATCGCCCGGGGGATTTCTCGAGCGGAAGTCCCGGTCGCCACACTCCCTTACGTGGAGCCCACCACCAACTGGATCCGGCTATCGCGCCGCTTTCCGGTGGAGGTGGGTATGGGCACGCTTCCCGATGACCTGACCCTTTTCATGGGGGCCGATGTTCGTGTCCTCATCGTCCACTAGCAGCCGGGCACAACACACACCGCCGCCGTGGTTCCCTAGCGCCTACGTGGACGAAAGGGCATTGACGGCGGCGTTTTCCGTATGGGCCGCCGTCACCGTGGCGCTGGTCCTGCAGTTCGAAGATCCCTGGTGGGCCGCCGTCACGGCACTGCGGGTGAGCGTGCGCGACTACGACGCGGAGATCTCGCTCCTGCGCAACCGTCTCTTTGGCACAGTTGCAGGCGCAATTTTGGGCCTCGCCATAGCGCCGTTGATCTTTGACAATCACGCCCTCGCCATGACCGTTTCTTTCGCGGCCATCGCATTTGGCACTTACATGCGCTTCACCAGCGCCCACGCCTACGCTTGGATCCTCGGCTCTGTGACGTGCCTCTTGGTCCTCAACGGGGGATTCTTCGAGCCCGACCAGGTGGTCGACATTGCCTTTTACCGCAGCGTCGAGGTGCTTACAGGCGTCCTGGTGGTTTACGTGGTGGACCGCTGTCTCCTGCCCCGAGAGGCGCTGGGTGCCCAGCCCAAAGCCCCGGTGATCGACGATGTGAAACGGGCGCAGATCGTCAAATCTGCGCTCACCACCGGCACGATGGCGGTGATCTTGCCCACCATCTGGCTCATGTTTGAACTCCCCTCGCCCTTCCAAGTGATCCTCACGGTCGTGGTGGTGCTCAACCTCAACCTCGCGGCCACTACGACCCGCGGCACCCAGCGGCTCCTCGGCGTCCTCATCGGCGGCATCGCGGGCCTTATCGTCGCCGCCTTTTCCATCACCTCCTTTGTCGTCTGGTCCATCGTGCTTTTCGCCGGCATTGCCTTGGCCTCTGGCTACCACAACAGCGACAGGTCCAATTCCTATATCGGCCTTCAGGCTGGGTTCGGTTTCGTGATGGCCCTGGTGACCGGCAGTGGCCCTGCAGACAGCATCCTGCCCGCCATTGACCGGATCGTCGGCATCGGCTTTGGGATGACGATTGCGCTCGTCGTCTATCTTTGCATTGATGCTCTCTTGCCCGACCGCATCGTTCAAAGAAAAGGCGCCGACGACAAACAATCGGGTCGCCACTAAAACGAACGCGGCTCAAGTATAGTGCGCTTGCCTAAAGAATTCGGTCAAAGCCGTCCGCACTGAAGACTATCGGTTGATCACATGGTCTGAGCCCCGGTGTTACGCAATCAGAACGGGCAGAAGTCTAAAGCAGATTACACGATCATGCGATCGCATGACCTGCGCTAAGTTCTTGTCTTTCCGCGCAGTTCCAGTGGCAACATGATTCCATGTTGCTGGAACGCGCTCTGGGATTGGCAAGAGGTGAGAGCGCTCGCCGTGTTCGCCGCGAAGACTGGGTCATCATTTGCGGCTCCGGCCGGAGGCATCCCCCGGGCGATCACCCGCCCACCCGGCGCGATGCGCGGCCCGTCGCCGCCATCCCTTCGGAGTGCACAACGCGTGTCCTTACATGTCCAGCGGCACGGGGGGATTTGGGCTAAGGCCCAGTGCAATTAATCTCGCCAAGGAAAAGCGGTCCTTTCCCAAACCTTGCCCAAGCTTCCCAAGCTCGAAGAGCCCGACGGAAGGTCGTGACTTCGCCAAGTTTCGTGGCTAGTAGTTGGGGCATGCGCACCCACTCGCTGCTTTCGGTTCTGCGCCTTCTGCGGGAACCCCTTATCGCGCTCTGCGTGGTGGTTCTGGTCGGGGGTGCTCTTACCATGAGCGCGCCTGGAATCACTGGTGCCGGGTCGATCTGTCTCGGCGGTGTTGCTGGCGGAGCTGCACCGGAAGGAAGTGGCGAACCTGGTGCGGGCGCTTGCCCGTTTTGCAGCGCATGCCCGTTGATCTTGCGTCAACCGGACAAATTCGCGTCGCCGCTCCCACAGGTGAAAAATACACTGCGACTGACGGCAAGCGCAGCGCCGCGCAGGGGCCACACCGCCCGTCCCTTTCGGGCCAGAGCGCCCCCAGCCTAGCTGTCCGTCCGGTCCGTAAACTGGATGCGCTTCGCCTGTCCCTTCGACAGCGGCAAGCCAACACCAACAGCTTAAGAACGCGCGGCCAGTGCCACCGATCATGACAGGGGCACGCCGGCGCGCGACCTCCGAAAACTCAAATACTCGGAACCACCACCATGTCCCGTTTTCTTTCCGCTGCCGCGCCAGGTACGACCGTTGTTGCGCGAGCCGGCTTCGCCGCGACTGTATTGCTCTTGTGGGGCCTCAATTCCGCCCATGCCCACGCCACCTTGGAACAGCAGTCGGCCGCTGCTGGCACGACCTACAAAGGTGTTATGCGGATCGGCCACGGCTGCGAGGGTGAAGCCACCCTGGCCCTGGAGGTCCACCTGCCAGACGGTTTCATCAACGCCAAGCCCATGCCGAAACCCGGCTGGACGCTAGAAACCGAAACCGGCGCCTACGACCAAACCTATGACTACCATGGTCGCAGCCTGTCCGAAGGTGTGCGTGTCATTCGTTGGACCGGCGGCTCACTAAGCGACGAGCACTACGACGAGTTCGTGTTTCGCGGTGCCTTGCGTGGCCAGAAGGCCGGCGAAATCGTTGCCTTCCCGACCGTTCAATTGTGCGCAAACGGTCGTAATGATTGGGTGGAAATCGCGGCGCCGGGCCAGAATCCTCACGACCTCGATAGCCCCGCTCCGACGTTGACCATAACCTCGGCGCAAGAGCACGCTGGTCACAACCATGAAGCCGCAGCCGACGGATCGACCACCGTTGGCGACCTCGTCATTGACCGTGCCTGGACACGCCAGCCGCCGCCCGCTGCCCGGGTCGGGGGCGGTTACATGCGTATCACCAACAATGGCACGCAGGCGGATCGGTTGATCGGGGGAAGCGCCCCGTTTGCCGACATTTTCGAGGTCCACGAAATGTCCGTCAAAGACGGCGTGATGCGAATGAATGAATTGCCCGATGGGCTCAAGATTCCCGCCGGCGAGACGGTTTTACTGCAGCCAGGCGGCTTACATTTGATGTTTATCCAGTTGAGCGACGCGCCCCAGGAGAGCGAGTCTGTGCCTGTAACGCTAAAATTCGAGAAAGCTGGAGAAGTGACGCTAAGGATGCCCGTTGCGGCCATGGGCGCTCAAAGTCTCGGTGCACACGGTGGTGCATCTGGGGACCACAGTGCCCTCGGAGCTTCATCCAAATAAGGCGGAC
>JBCCYN010000075.1:0-22120 GCA_039189655.1 Pseudomonadota bacterium
GCTGCCCGCACGCGCGACGAGCTCTGGGACACCATCGGCAGCCTCATCGATCGCTTCCCATCGCGCGAATGCTGCAACTTCATTCGAAACTGCGGATATGCGTTCGACTAACCCTCAAACACTCTAGGCTGAGGAGGACCTCCCGATCCGTAACAAGCGACCGAAGCGAAAAGTCGCTGCAAAGCTGCGCGAAGATCGAAGAACGCGGATTGCTCCGGGTGATCTCTGGGCAATGGATTTCTTCTCCGACCAGCTCTTTGACGGAACGAAGATCAGGGTGCTGACGATTGTCGACACGTTCTCGAAAGTATCGCCGGCCATCGATTTACGGTCTCGCTACGCCGGTGCTGACGTTGTGAAGACCTGGAGCGCGTCACCCAAGCCCATGGCACTCCCCGCGCGATCCGTGTCGATCAGGGGTCGGAGTTCATCTCAAAGGATCTTGACCTGTGGGCATACATGAATGGTGTGATCCTGGACTTCAGCCGTCCCGGCAAACCGACTGACAACGCGTATGTTGAGACGTTCAATGGCAAGGTCAGAGCCGAGTGCATCGAGCAAAATTGGTGCTTGTCGATCGATGATGCCCAGATAAAATGTGAGGTGTACCGCCATGAGTACAACTACGAACGACCGCACAGCTCTATCGGCCACAAGACCCCGATTGAGTTCATGAATTCCATCGTAACCACCTGCCATCCGATAATCTGGGTGACGGGAAAACGCTCAGGTCAGTGATCGAGCGTTCGCGGCAAGTCCAAGCTTGTCGCGGCAAAGCCGTACTACCGCTGTGTCAGAGCAGGAGGCCGTTTTGCGGATCGGTCTGCGCTATTTCCTCAGACATCGCCAGCCGGTACAACATAAGCCAGCAATACGAGTACCCTCCCGTCAGTTAATTTATCTGCGATTCAAAATTACTTAACAGAAACCTAACAACAAAATTCTAATTTATGAATATTATGTGTTAGAATCCTTTTTCAATTTTTACATATACTTCTTGTGTAAATGAACTAATATGGGCGCCGATAAATGTTCCGCTCAAAATTGAGACTATTAGAATTGCTACAATTTTTGGAATAAAAGTTAATGTAATTTCCTGTACTTGCGTCAGCGCTTGTAGCAAGGAAATTGACAAACCAATAAACATCGCAACTGCTACGACAGGAGAACTCGATACTAAAACAGTAATTATCGCATTTTGTACAATATCAATCGCGTCATTTTCACTCATAATTCTAAGATATTTTGGTAATATGGCTGGATCGAACAATATCTCCATTGTCAAGGCGAGCAAAAATTGCTCCATCCGAAATCTCTACGCTTTCTACCACTTCCGTAACACCTTCGATCGTCGTGACAGTTCTGCCAATTAAAGAGTTAGCATTTTCAATTGTATTAGAAATAATCATATCTGACAATTTATCATTTGTAACAATATTTTGCTCTACATTTGAGAAAGTCGCGAGCTGAGCGATATACTCTGTTTCAGAAACCGGTTCCAATGGATCTTGATTCTTCATTTGCTCTACAAGTAGTTTTAAAAACGCATCGTAGTCAAGAGTATTGGCACTAATTGGTCCATTTGCATTCTGATTAACTAAAGCATCATTTCTGGTATTTAATGAATCATTAATTTCAATCATCTGAATTACCAAATTTTATTGAAGTGTAGAGGAGGGTTGAGGTGCGGAGGTGTTGCTTTTGCCGACTGAAAAGTTCGAGGGAGGAATTGTTGATTGAATATCCTTTTGACTCTTTTCACTCACGTATTTGTTAGATGCCAGGTTGGGCGGGTTATTTTCAATTTTTGCGGAGTTCATCAAATGTTCTTCTTCGGCAAAAAGGTGCCTTAAAGCCTTCAATGCTTGAAAAGTTCTATCCATGCTAACCAATTCACACACTTTTTCAATTCCATCTTTTAAAGAATTATTTGAAATACATCTTTTTATGTCACTCGCCATTGCTTCAAAAAGGGCGCGACTTGCTTTCGCGTTCTGCGGATCCATTAATATAGCTTGTGCCGCAAAATATAATTGCCGCAGAGGTGTTGTTGTATCTTCTACTTGTAGTACATGATTTTCAAGAAGGAATGTTGCATCGTTCAATAATTCTAGTGTAACTTTCCGATCTACACGTAGGACGGCGCCATTAAGAAACAGCCTTTCACCTGACCGAAGTGATATATGCATAGGGCGCAGTCCAGAAGACGAATTAACCTTTTCTTCTATGCGTCTATTTTTTCGTGCGGTCGATCCACTCATTTTGACAATCCTTCACGTACGGTCATATTTATTTCAATCAGTGTGTCCCAATTTTCAGTATGACCGGCAAGGACTAAATCACACTCTCTGAGCACCCATAGTCCAATTGAAATTAGGTTCGCCTTTAGTTCATCAGAAAGATCATTCTGTGGGCTGTTTAGATCTCGGATCAAAAACCCCCATAGCGATTGCATATACCGAACGCTTTCAACCGCAGCGCCTACATCCTGTGGCGAATTTCTAGCCACCTTCATCAGTGCGATACCATCATCGAACGCCTGGCCCTCTTGTTGGCGACCGACCTCTGGCGAAGCGCGGCTTACATCTAGGTAGCTGTCAGCAGCCACAAACTTCTCCTACGCATAGTTTAGTATGCTGAGGCGGGAAAGTTGGCCCGTTAGAGCAAAGCTCATCTCAAGCTGAGTCGTCAGCAAATCTAGCTGAACTTTTGCTTCAGTCGGATCGGTTCCCTCGGTATCCGCAATCGACTCAGAAAGTAAATTTCGTGAGAGAATTAGTCTTTGATCAGCTCGTTCGATTGCATTTTCTGAGAAGCCGAGCTCACCTTGTAGCATCGCTAGATCACTGATCGCTTGCCCGATCAAGACCCGCGCAGCATTTACCACCACGTCTCTGCTATCTTGGGAAAGCGCGGAAAGTCCTAGACCCGCAACCATTACAAAGCCCTCGACAACGTTCCGGATTGCTTGTTCGTTGGCGTTGGTCCCCGTGGTAGCCCGTTGCGATACCGCGATGCGACTGACTAAGTTGTTAGAAGATGCACTCGACCAGTCAGTTCCCCAACCGGGATCGTCGAAAAGAAGTGAAAAGTCATTGGCTAAAAAATCGGCCATGTCTGCTGGCGAGATCGTATTTGCTGTAGCTGACCCTACGGTCATACCAAATCGCGCAAGGAAGGCTGCCTCTACGACCGCCTGTGGTCCATCCGCGTAGCGCGTAAACGGTGCATCGGCTGTGTTGAGGCCGCCAAAAACGTAACTCCCGCCGTCTGATGCGTTGAGCCGATCAGCAACCCGCTCCAAGCCCGAAAGGCCCTCCAACTCGATCAAATTTGCCGCCTGCACCCCGGGGGGAAGTGCAACCAGGGCTTCAAGCAAAGAACTCGCATTGTCGCGCATATCAGACAAGGCTGCCTGCGTGACGGATAGCCGTGCAGCAGCAGTTCCGTTCGAACGCATGAGCGTCTCGATCAACTGAACCTCGTTTCGCAACACCACCATCCGACCAGTATCGTTGCCAAGTGTTAGTCCCACATCTGCGTGACGGGAGGTTGCAAGCTCACGAGAACGATCACTGACCTCTACTTGAAGCCTTTGGACCTCATACCGAGGTTGGTTGCGAAGCGCTGCCGTAGAGATATAACTTGTTTGCATCAATTTATCCGAAGTAACGTGTCAAACATTTCATCTACGATTGAAATTATTTTAGATGATGCGGAAAAGCTACGTTCGATCATCAACTGTTGTGCATACTCATCGTCTAGATTTACACCTGTTGCACGGGACAAAGTATCGGAACTCTGACGAAGGATAGCAGCCTCGGCGTTCACATCGTCATTTGTACTCTTACGAAGATTTTCAATCCAACCGGCTGTTTCCGCAGAAAAATCAAGTAGACTTGAGGTCGCGTTGAGTTCTGTGTTCGGATCGAACGCACTTGTTCCAGCTAGGGCATCACTCAGCGAAAGAAGCCGATCAGAGTATCCGGCAAAGCCTGACAAGTTCCCGGTTCCATCCCGGAGGTTCTCTACCGTGCCACCCTGCGTCGGATCGACCGTAGCCGAAACACTAATTGTACCGGCGTAATCTGGGCCGCCTCCGTTCAAGAATAAACTTCCTACACCGTCAGTGAATATATCGGTTATCTCACGCGCAATCTCATCCATCTGAAGCTGATACGTCGGGATAATGTAGTCGCGAACACTGGCACTACCCACGATACTGCCTGCTTTGGCAGGCATCGGTGCTGACGCGCCGGTGATTGGCAGGCCATCCACAAAGACTTCCCCAGCGGCTGTCGTCGCAGTAAATACAGTAGTTCGAGCAAAACTAACTTCCCGAACGCCATTGTCGTACATTGTGACTCCACTGTCCGTAAAGAGCGCAATGTCATTATTGCTTCTTGAGAGCGTTTTAACTCCAATATATTCAGATATTTGCGCGACGATTCCATCACGTCGATCAAGGTCCATCGTGACGTCACGCCCGCTGATGGTACCTTTTACAATATTCTTGTTGATTTCATCGAGGCTTAGTAGGAGTTGGTTGACGCTGTCCACGCCGCCAGCAATGCGGCTGTCGGCGGTGTCGCGAAGTAACAAGAGCTCGCTTGACGTTCGATTTAATTTGTCAGCAACATCCCGTGCACGTTCAATGACTGTTCGACCAAATAGCGGATCATCGGGTGCGTTGGCGTAGTCCACCAAGGCAGAATTCATTTCCCCAATCATCGCGCCGATCGATGTATTGTTTTCAGGGTCACCCACGAGTTCTGAAAGAACATTTAGATGTTGTAAAACTGCGTCACGCTCAGCCGTCACCGAAGTGGCGTCTATCATTCGAGTATAAACGGCAGTATCTTCCGCCCGGCGAACACCCCCAATGCGCACTCCACCATCAATGGTAGTGGCAAGTGTGGCGGCGGCCCGTGAGCGCGTAGGGTCATCGGCTGCAGCAACGTTTCGGCTGGATAGTGCTATCTGAAATTGCGAGGCAATCAAAGATTGCCTGGCAATATTCGACGCGACGTCAAGATTCACGTTCGATTCCTAGCGTTTTAGATTGACTAATACTTCTAAAAGTTCATTGCCAGTCTGAAAACTTTTTGAGTTAGCCGTGTAAGCCCGTTGAGATACGATCATATCGGTTAGTTCGGTGGCAAGCTCGACATTCGACTGTTCGAGTGCTCCGACGATTAACGATCCATTCCCGGCATCGTTGGGCAATGCAACCCGGATATCACCCGATTGGCTACTAATCGCGTAGACATTGCCTGGTAACGGTTTCAGTTGATCGGGGCTAGGCACGTTGGCGAGGGGGAGCCGGTAAAACTCGATCTCGGCACCGTCCTCGTAAACAGCAAGAACACGTCCCTCATCGGTAATGATCACGTCTTGAACCGTTGCGGGCGCATTTCCGTTGATCTCGATTTCAAGCGGCTCGAAGTCAGCTGCCAGCTGGGTCGTGTTTGAAATGTCAATATCGACGGGGAGCGTCGCGTTGGGAAGCTGAATTTCTAAGATGGCAAGCATTGCCGGATCATTGGGATCGACGGGGCCGGAATAGCCCGTGGCAGGGACTGTCGTGACGACGTCACTCATCGTTCCCGTGCTTTCGTCAAAGGTAACGGTTGCCTGGGCAACGATCGGGTTGGCAGGCGTTGCGCCGCCAAGGATCGGGTCTGGGCTTGTGTACGGGAATGACGTGGTCGGGTCGGGGTCCGCCGTGGACTGATCGAACACAGTCACTTCCCACTGGGCGGGCGTCGGGCCCACAGGATCGTATTCTTGCGTCTTGGTCCAATATACGTCGAGCGTAACCTCGCGGCCCAGATCGTTATAAGTGGTGATCGAGCTCTTTACTGTAAATGTTGATGTAGCAAGGTTATCTCCAGGCGTGTCACCGGTGACTGCAGTCTCGTCAGCACTCAAATTTGCACGGTAGACACCGCTCGTGGACGGCGTGGCGCGCATATTCATCTGGTCCATCGAGATCGGCTCTAGACCATTTGTATCATTGAGCGTGATGGCGACATCTTCGCCATCGACACTTGGATATCCGAGCAAAGCGAAACCGGCCGCGTTTACCAGATTGCCTGATTGACCATCGAGGACAAAAGAACCGGCTCGCGTCAGAAAATCACCATCTCTAGAATCTCGAACGATGAAGAACCCATCTCCCTGGACGGCCACATCGGTGCGTGAGAGCGTGTAGGAGAGGGCGCCTTGATTGGAGACATGGTAGCGCACGTTTGGCGTCACGGCTCCGGACGAGTAGCTGCCTTCACTGGACTCAAGGATGAGCGAGGAAAACTCCGTCGATGCTCGTTTGTAACCAACGGTCGTTGCGTTGGCGATGTTTTCAGCCACCGTGGCCAGCTTAAATGATTGTGCCTCCATTCCAGAGACACCGGTTCTCAACACGTTGTAGAGGCTCATCCACCTTCCCTTTCGCAGTACCAAAAGCCGGCGCTGATACTCTGGACGGGAACCTGACCATCGCTCGGGCTAAAAACAGTTTGTCGGAAAGTGCTTGTGTCAAGCTTGGACTTTATGCCCGTCCGGCCAATTGCGGGTTGGATAGTGGCTTTAGCAACGCTGACCCGATCGTATGTGGTTTAGTGTCCTTTCGGTAAAAAGAGGACGGTGCGCCGAAGTTTAGTGCCGTTCTAGGGAGAACAACTGGCCTTTAAACGCCAGCCATGATGATGAGCCCGGTTTCGATTCACTCATAAAATGCTGTGCAGACGGCTGGTAAGGCGGTAGTGATTCACGGGTGTTTGGTTGGTGGAGACGGCCGACCACTACGTGTTTCTAAAGAAAAGTTGGGTGATGAGTTTCCTTCGAGATTATGACTATGATTTTCGGAGCGGTGCAAATTAACAGGTGACGGTGAAGGTGCGGCAGGACAGAGTAAAAGTATAAAAATATTGGATAATCATCACCGCATGACGAATGGATCGTCGACGCTCGGGTTTGTGCAGATCCACACCGATTTTGTCTGGGTGTACTCGCGCATGGCCTCAAAGCCGCCTTCGCGGCCGATCCCGCTTCGCTTGTAGCCGCCGAACGGCGATGTGTAGCTGAGGGCCCGGTAGGTGTTCACCCATACTGTCCCGGCCTCGATCTCCTGCGAGGCGTTGATCGCGCGTGCAAGATCCCTGGTCCAAACACCCGCGCCGAGGCCATAGGCGCTGTCGTTAGCGATGGCGTAGGCGTCCGCGTCATCTCGAAAGGGGATCACGGCAAGGACGGGGCCGAAGACTTCTTCTCTAGCGATGCGCATCTCGTTGTTGACCCCGGCGAAGATCGTGGGTTCCACGAACTGTTCGCCCGCGGCGCCAGGTCCCTCGTAGCGTTTGCCACCATAGCGGCAGGCGGCCCCGTCGGTGCGCGCGACTTCGATATAGTCCAGGACCTTTTGAAACTGCGGCCGGGTGGCGACCGGACCCACATTGGTCTCAATTTGCATGGGATCACCCAGTCGCGCTTTGCTCACGCGCTCGACCAATCGCTCCAGGAACCGGTCGTGGATGCCCTGTTGCAAAAGAAGTCGGGAGCCGGCGATGCAGGTTTGCCCACTTGCGGCCAAAATCCCTGAAATCACACCGGCAATGGCTGCCTCTTCGTCGGCGTCGTCAAACACGATATTCGGCGACTTTCCCCCAAGCTCCAGGCAGACGTGTTTAATCCCTTCGGCTGCGGCTGCGTAAATTCGCGCGCCCGTGTCATCGGAGCCGGTAAAGGCAATTTTCGAAACCCCCGGATGGCTGACCAGCGCGGCGCCCACGTCACTGCCGTAGCCGGTGACGACGTTGACCACACCGGGAGGGAAGCCGGCAGCAGCGATGAGTTCCATGAACGCGAGCGTCGACGCCGAGGTGAACTCCGATGGCTTGATGACCGCCACGTTCCCGGTGGCGAGGGCAGGGGCGAGCTTCCAGGTTAGAAGGAGTAGCGGCGAATTCCACGGCACGATCATCCCCACCACCCCGAGCGGCTCCTCGCGGGTGAAATTGATGACGTCGCTTTTATCGGTGGGGATTACCGCCCCTTGAATCTTGTCGGCAGCGCCCGCGTAGTAGCGGTACCAGCCGGCAATATAGCGTGCTTGGCCGGCCATCTCGGTGAAAAGCTTGCCATTGTCGCGTACTTCTATTGTGGCGAGCCTGTCGGCGTTTTCTTCCACTAGGTCCGCAAGGCGCAGCATGAGCCGAGCCCGCTCTTGGGGCTTGGTGCGCTTCCAATCCGCGAACGCAGCGCTGGCGGCCGTCACCGCGCGGTCGACATCGACAGCCCCGGCCCGCGGGATTTCGGCCCAAGGTAATCCGGTGAATGGGTCTTCTGACAGGAAGGTCTCACCGGACGCCGCGTCGGTCGGTTCGCCACCTATGGTCATTTGGAACCGTAGCACGCCACTTGCCCGGCTGCGGTCTTCAACACCATTCAGCATCAGCCTTGCCCTCCTCCAGTGTCGCCGGGTTCGACGCGCGGGGCACGCCATGTGGATGTGGCAACCACCGCCGGTTCGGATGCGCCGTTGTCAAATAATAGTGCGGTGGTGAAGCAGATGCTGCGCCCGCGCCGCAAGAAGCGGCCCTCAGCACGTGCGGACGGCCCGCGGACCGGTGCCAGATACTGGAGCTTCATTTCCAGTGTTGCCCCAGGGCCTCCGTATGTGTGGTGGATGAGATGGCCCTGGGCAATATCCAGGATGACCGAGATGATGCCGCCGTGAAGACTGCCTTGCGGATTGAAGGCGAAATCGCGAACTGGGAAGATGATCTCACAACGATCGTCTGGATAGTCGATGCGAAGATCGAGCAACCGCGCAAGAAAGAAGCTGCCGAAACCGGGAGCGTAGTTTGCGAGCGCGGCGTCAAATGCGGTCTTTGCGGCGGCTTCATCCATGGCGATCGATATTCCGGTTCGTTGCGTTCAGCCAGCGTACTCAGCAACGGCCTGCGCGGCGACCAAACCATCGATTTCGGCCTCATCAAAGCCGGCGATGTCCCGAAGAATTTGGCGAGTGTGTTGGCCCAGGAGCGGTGGAGCAGTGTGCGCGCCGGTTGTGTGGCTGCTGAGGTCCACCGGCGTATCGACCACTGACACGTGGCCGGCGAGGGGGTGGGGAAGCCGACTGATTTTACCGCGCGCGGTAATCCCCGGACCGTTGACCACCTCACCCACCGTCTGGATCGCGCCCACCGGCACACCAAGGGGCTCCAGGAGCGCGACCCAATGATCGCGCGTTCGCGTGGCGATGATCTGTGCCACCTGCGGAACGAGGGCGGCCGCGTTGACAACGCGGTCCGGCGCCGCGGCGAAGCGCGGATCATCCCGCAGGTCCAGCCGATCCACCGCTCCGCAAAAGCGCGACCAGATCACGTCGTTGGCAACGCCTAAACTGATCCAACCGTCCTCGGCCTTGAAGGGCGCATAGGGGACAATGCTGGGGTGCTGGTTGCCCCGCCGTGTGGGGCTTTGTCCGGTGGCAAAGTAGCTCCCCGCATTATAAGTCAAGAGCGAAGCCACGGCGTCCAGCATTGCCACATCCACTCGCTGGCCGAGCCCTGTGGTGTCGCGGGTGCGCAAGGCCGCGAGCACGCCCTGCGCGGCGTAAAGTCCGCTCACCAAGTCGGCGATGGGGGAACCCACCTTCATGGGTGCGCCGTCGGGTTCGCCGGTGATGTCCATCAGGCCGCCCTCGCCTTGGACAATCAGGTCGTAGCCGGGGCGCGCGCTCTCGGGTCCCGACGCGCCAAAACCTGAAATCGCCGCGTAGATAAGGCGCGGGTTGATGGCTGAGAGGGCGTCGTACCCGACGCCAAGGCGGTCTGCGGTGCTGGGGCGAAAATTTTCCATCAGCACGTCGGATGTGGTCACGAGCCGCCTCATGATTTCGCTCGCCCGCGGATGTTTGAGATCGAGTGCAAGGCTCCGCTTATTGCGGTTTACGGAGAGGAAATACGCACTTTCGCCGGCAATAAAGGGGGGGCCGAAGGCGCGCGCGTCGTCGCCTTTGCCAGGCGCCTCGATCTTGATCACCTCCGCGCCGAGATCGGCAAGCTGCATGGTGGCGAACGGGCCCGAGACGACCCGCGTGAGGTCGATTACGCGAACGCCGGCGAGCGGTGCCGCTGCGCTTTCCCCCATCGCTTCCGTCACGCTGATCGGCCTTCAGGTGATGGTATCGGCAAGCTCGCCGATGGTGCCGGTTACAATGTCGGGAAGAAGGTGCGCCGGCAGGTCCTCGTAGGGGCGGTCCCGTCGATTGATGTAGGCTGCACGCATGCCCTGTCCGCGCGCGCCCGTGCAGTCGAAGGCGTGGTTTGCCACGTGCATCACGCGCCAGGTCGGCTCCCCAAGAATTTCGGCCGCGCGAATATAGCTTTGGGCATGGGGCTTAAAATAGTTCGACGTGGAGATGGAAATCCAATGCTCGAAGGGGAAGCCCACGTGCGCCTTTGCCTCCTCAAGTAGGTCCGGATCACCGTTCGACAGGATCGCGAGCTTGTAGCGGCCCTTCAGCCGCTCCAAGGCGGCGGGCACCTCGGGAAACGGCTTGAGCTTGGGGATGTGCGCCACAAGATCGTCCACCTCGCTCGCGGTGTGATCGATGCCGGCGCGCTCCAGCGTCATCTTCACGGCGCGGCGGCCAATCTCCCGATAGGGTGTGTGGGTGCGGTGGAGCAGCGCGTCGATCATGGAATTTTCAAAGTGCGTCCGGCGCCACCAGGTGACGAAGCGGTTCGGCGACCCATCCCAGTTCTTCCCTTTGAGATAAGGCGTTGCCTTCTCCACAAGGCCGCCCTGCATGTCGACCACGGTGCCGTACAGATCGAACGTCAGTACGCGAACACTACTTCGAATGTCGTCTGCTGCGACGCGGCTGACTGGCTGCGGCATTGGTTTCACTCCCGACCCATGACTTCCGATGCTTGGCGAGCGAGCTTGCATGTGTCAAATTGATTGCATTGATTTTGCAATCAATATTAGTAATGATTCCATGGATCTCCGCAGCATAGATCTCAATTTGCTGGTCGTTTTCGACGCATTGATGTGCGAGCGATCGGTGACGCGCGCAGCCGAACGGCTGAGGATCGGCCAACCGGCCGCCAGCCATGCCCTGGCAAGGCTTCGGGGCGTCTTCGATGATCCGTTGCTGGTGCGCGGTGCGGCCGGGCGAAGGATGGAGCCGACAGAGCGGGCGCTTGCGCTCCACGGTGAGGTGGTGAGTGTTCTGGCGGACCTAAACCGGCTCTTCAGCCATGGAGAAAATTTCGATCCTGCCACGGCAAAGCGGCGGTTTCGCATCCGCTCATCGGACCTCATCGCCCAACTTTTTCTGCCGCGCCTGGTGGCGCACTTGCGTGCGGTGGCGCCCGGGATCGCCCTTGATATCGTCCACCTCAATCCGGCCGACACCGTGGAGACTTTGCGCACGGGCGCGGTAGAGATGGCCATCTCAACGGCTTTGGACGGCGGCGCGGCGGTGGCCAGCACCTCCATCGCCGGCGACCGCATGGTTGCCTTGGTCAACGCAACCGGTGAGGCAGCGCGAGGGCCTTGGACGCTTGAGACGTTCTTGGATCTTGCCCACCTCAAGGTTGCCCTCAGTCCAGCCGACCTGCGGTTTGTGGACGGTGCGCTGGCAGCACGCGGGCTGACGCGCCGGGTGGAAATGACCGTGCCGCACTGGCTCCTCGTTCCCGATCTCGTGGCTGCGAGCGACCTGGTGGCCACCGTACCGGAACGTTTTGCAAGGGCGTTGCAGCGGGCCGATGTGATTACCCGCCCGTTGCCGTTTGAGACCGACGCCATTGATTGGCGAGTCTATTGGCATCTTCGGTCTGCGGCCGATGAGGGGCTGATCTTTGTGCGCGAGCAGCTGGTGCGGTTGGCGGGCGAACCATGATCCACGGGCGAGCGGCGGCCGTGGGTTGCTCTGGATCTTGTGTTTTGTATACTAGATACCGGATCCAAACGGGAGGGGCCAGTGCCGCAGATAAAGGTGTTTGGGCTGCGGGATGTTCTAAAGCCCATCCAGTCCGAACTCTCGGACGCCATCAACGAGTGCATTTCCATCGGCCTAAAATTCCCGGCAGAGCGCCGCCTCCAGCGCTTTTTCCTCATGGACCGGGAAGACTTTATTTTTCCGCCGCACGAGCGGACGGAGCGCTACACGATCGTTGAAATCACCACCTTCGAGGGAAGGACCGAGGAGACCAAGCGCGGCCTTGTGCGGCTCTTCTATGAGAAGGTGCCGCCCGTGATTGGCTGCGAGCCCTTCGACCTTGATGTGATCATCTACGAAATCCCGCGCCACGCTTGGGGTCTGATGGGCGAGGTGGGTGATGAAATGAAGTTGTCCTACAAGGTGGAGGTGTGAGCGGGACAGGTGGTTCCGTCGCGCCTTTGACGTTCCACGTACCCGGACGCATTGCTGACGAGATCGCCCTTCATCTCGAATGGCAGATCGTTTTTGGAGAGTTGGCGGCGGGCGAGCGGCTGCGCGAGGAAGTGGTTACGGCGCAGACCGGGGTGAGCCGGTCGCCCATTCGCGCCGCCTTCGATCAGTTGGAGCACGACGGTCTCCTTGTCCGCCTGCCGCGTCGCGGTGTGGTGGTGGCGCCCCTTTCGCTCGAAGACTTGCTAGAACTTTATGGCGTGCGCATTTCCCTGGAAGGGCAGGCTGCCAACGAAGCAGCTCGGTCTGCGAGCACCGAGGATGTGGCGTTGATGACTGGCGCGCTCAATGCCATGCGCGAGGCCCACGACGGCGGTGACATCAAAGGTTTCTTCCGCGCCAACGTTCAACTCTCAGCCGCCGCCTACAGCGCCACCGGCAGCGCAACGCTGCAACGGCTTCTTGGCATTATCGAGAAGCAGGCCCGCCGATACCGCTTCATGGCGTTCGAACGCCGACCGAACCTGATGGCCGCCTCGGTGGCCGGCAACGAGCGCTTTATCGAGATCGTAGAGGCCGGCGACGGCGATACCGCTGAGGCGCTGATGCGCCAACTCATTGCACGCTCACGGGACGAACTTGCCGAGGCGCTCGCCGGGGTCGAAGGCTTCTCCCATGCTTGACCACGCTCACTCCGAACCGGCGGTCGATGTGATCACGCAAGGGGTCGTGCGGGAGTCCCTCGCATCCATCGTCCGCGAAATGCGCGGCATGATGATCCGCTCATCCTACTCGGCCATCATCTACGAGGGCTTTGACTTTTCCTGCGCAATTTTGGGGGCGGATGGCCGGCTAATCGCCCAATCGAGCGAAGATCATCCGTTCCACGTCATCCCTGTCGCCCACACGGTGCGGCACCTGCTCGCCCGTTGCGAACGCACTGGACACGAAATCGCGGAAAGCGAGATCTTCCTTCACAACGATCCTTTTACGGGCGGCACACATCTGAACGATGTCGCGGTGATCTGGCCGCTTTTTCAATCCGGGCGGCGGGTCGCGTTCATCGTTATTCGTAGCCATTGGGCCGATATCGGTGGCACCACACCGGGGAGCCTCTCCGGTGCCGCATCGGAGATCCTCCATGAGGGGCTTCGGCTCGACTGCACCCGTGCCGAAAAGGCCGGCGGCGGGCCGGTTCTGGACCTGATCCGCGACAACGTGCGCGTCAGCGACGAAGCCATGGCCGACTTCAATGTTGTGCTCGCCACATGCCGTGTGGCGGAGCGCAGGTTGGACGCACTTTTCGATCGCTATGGCTTGGGCACCGTCCTCAACGCTGCCGATGGCCTTCTTCAGGCGAGTGCGCGCCGCATGCGGGCCCGGATCTCGGCTTTGCCCGACGGTACTTATCGCGGCGTCGGTTATCTTGATGGAAATGATCCGGCGCTGTTTCCGCTGAGCGTCACGGTCGCGCTGACGGTGGACGGGGACCGCCTTACCGCCGATTTTTCTGGCACCCAAAAGCAGGTGCCGGCGCCGCTGAACGCTGGCGTGGCCATTGCGGCAACCAGCGTTCTCACGATCATAAAAAGCTTCCTTGACCCTTCCGGCGTCATCAATGGTGGAACGACGGAGCCCATTGAGGTGTTTGCTCCGCCCGGCACCATCTTAAACGCCCAGTGGCCAGCCCCCTGCGGCGGCCTCAACGAGGTGCGTTTTGCCGCTGATGCTGCAGTGATGGGTGCGCTGGCAAAATTTATCCCCGAGGCGCTGACCGGAGATGTGCGGGGCACGTCGAACCACACCTACATCGGCGGGACCGACGTAAGGCGCGGGCGTGACTACATTTTTTACGAGTATCCGTCTGGCGGTACTGGCGGATTCGCCGGACATGATGGCAATCCAGCGGTTCGCGCATTCAACGAAGGCGAAAATGTTTCGATCCAATCGGCAGAGGTGATCGAAACAATTTATCCCCTGAAGGTCCGGCGCAACGAGCTTCGGCCCGACAGCGGCGGGGCAGGGCGGTGGCGGGGCGGTGTCGGCCTCTGGCGCGAGGTGGAGCTTATCGATGACCGGGCATCCTTGTCCGTGCTTTCGGACCGCAACCTTGTGCCCCCCGCCGGGGTAAACGGCGGTCGGTCGGGTGCCGGCAACAGGACCACCGTTCGCCGAAATGGGCGTGAGATCGAGCCCTCTTCGTTCCCAGGCAAGATTGCCGGCTTCGGGCTCCAAAAAGGGGATGTCTTGGTGATGCAGTCCTCCGGCGGCGGCGGTTTCGGCCCACCGTCCGAGCGCGACCCTGCGGCCCTTGCGGCAGACATCGCCGATGGGATCGTGACCAATCCTGCGCCCTACGCGCGCGACCCGGCCGACGAGGTCAAGGTTCAGGTGGCCGTCGCATCGTCCGACCTCTCGGCAAAGCTCGTACGTGTGGGGGCAGCCGTCCGCGATACGCTCTCGCTTTCCGACGGTCAAATGGTTGAAATCGTTCCGCAAAAAGGCGCAATCTTCCGTTTTTGGGTCGATGAAACGCCCGCGCACGATGCGCAAGTGGTGGAAGTCTCGGCCGATCTAGAACTCGCCGGTCCGGTCGCGCTTCGCGCCACCGCCAACGCCGCACCAGGACGCACGCCATCGGAGGTCTCTCATGGCTGAAACCGCATTCCCGACCGAAGTTGTCGCCCCAAGGCTTGGTCGCGACGGCAACACCGGTGAACGAGAGCGGGTCGACCTTGAGGAGGCGTTCGAGATCGTTTCCGGCGGTGCGCTGGGGGGCAACGCTCTCGCGCCCGACGTGCGCTTTGTCTTTGCCCGGGGCGAAGGCGCCCGCATCTATGACACGTCGGGCAATGTCTACATCGATTACTGTCTCGGCTCAGGACCGCTCGTCCTCGGTCATGCGCCGGCGGCAGTCGCGCGGGCCATCGTCGATCAAGTGGGGCGCGGTACCCATGCCTTTGCCTACCTCAACGAGAATGCGCTCGTCTACGCCCGGCTTCTGAAAGAAATTGTTCCATGTGCGGAGCGGGTCCGATTTTGCGGCTCGGGATCAGAGGCCACCTTCCACGCGATCCGTCTCGCCCGGGCGTTCACCGGCCGCGAGAAAATCCTCAAATTTGAGGGCGGCTACCACGGCCATCACGACTACGCGCAAGTCTCCACTGCGCCGTCGGTCGGGTCCAATTTCCCGGTGGGACGGCCGGACACTTCGGGCATTCCAGGGGTTGTTCAGGACCTCGTGCTGGTTGCGCCGTTTAACGATCTTGCGGCCGCTGCGGAGATCCTGGACGCCCACGAGGGAGAGGTAGCTGCCATCATCGTTGAGCCGATCCAGCGCATCATCTGGCCCGGGCCGGGCTTCTTGGAAGGTTTGAAGGAGCTCGCTGCCGCTCGCGGCATCGTGTTCATCATGGACGAGGTGGTGACGGGTCTGCGGTACGCCTTGGGCGGTGCGCAGGAGTACTTTGGTGTGGTGCCGGACCTTTGCACCCTGGGCAAGATTGTCGGCGGCGGCACCCCGGTTGCGGCCGTGTGCGGACGCGCGGATTTGATGGAGCAGGCCGACCCGCGCAACAAAGGCGGCGAAGGTTTCGTTTACGTCAACGGTACCCTCAACGGGAACCCATTGGGGATGGCGGCAGGCCTTGCGACCGTCGAGGAACTGCGCAAGCCTGGGTTCTACGAAAATCTGTTTGGTATCGCCGACAACGTGCGCTCCACCTTCACGGAAATCCTGCGCGACCACCAGATCCCGGCGATTTGCTTCGGGCGCGGCCCCATGTGGCACATGCTGTTCACCGATCGCGAGCCCCGGAATTTCAGCGATGTCATCGCTTCGGATCGGAAGGCGTTGATGGCGTTTGACACCGAGCTGATCCGGGCCGGGATCTTCGTTTTGCCCGGCAATCGGCGTTTTGTGAGCATCGCCCATGATAAGGCTGTCATCCGTGACAGCGCCGTCGCGTTCGACCGCGCCTGCAAAGCGTTTCTCGCGCGGATGGGGTCGTGATGCCAGACCCAAACCCATAAGGCGGGTCATGGGCACTGGCCTGATCATTGGGATCGATGTGGGCGGCACTTTCACCGACCTTACGGTCTATGACCCCGGGACCGGGGCCGTGGAGGCGGTGAAAGCGCCATCGGTGTCCGCGGCGCCCGATGAAGGGGTGCTCGCGGCACTTCAGAAAGCCGATGTGGACTTGCGCTCGGTGGCGACGATCGTGCACGGCACAACGGTGGCAACCAATGCGCTCCTTGAACGGCGGGGCGCCCGCGCAGCTTTGGTGACAACGTCCGGATTTCGCGATGTGATCGAATTGGGTCGTACGACCCGGATGGTCCCCAACACGCTCTACGATCCCTACTTTGTCCGAACGCCGCCGCTCATCCCCCGGCGCGATCGTCATACGATCGCCGAGCGCATAGGCGGTGATGGCGCCGTCGAAGACCCGCTGGATGAGACGCAAGTCAATCAGTTGGCCGACGCGCTGGAAGAGGCCGGGGTGGAGAGCGTTGCCATCGGTTTCTTGAACGCCTACGCGAACCCGGTGCATGAGGCCGCCGCGGCTACCATATTCCGGCGGCGGTTTGATCACGTCAGTGTCAGTCACGAGGTGCTCAACGAGATCCGTGAATATGAGCGTTTCTCGACCACCGTCATCAACGCCTATCTTCAGCCTCTGGTCGGTACCTATACGCAGCGCCTTGTGGGTGCCCTTCGAGAGCGGGGCTATACCGGTCCGTTTCTGACAATCGCCTCGAACGGCGGGCTGTTGGGAGACGAAAGGGTTTGCGATTTTCCAGTGCGGACGATCCTGTCCGGTCCGGCCGCCGGAATTGCTGCCGCCCACCACCTGACCCGCGAACTCGGCATCGAAAACTACGTGACCTACGACATGGGCGGCACGTCGAGCGATGTGGCGCTGGTTGCCGGCGGACGGTGGCCAATGAAGCGCGAGACGGTGCTTGAAGGCATCATGATCAAGGTCCCGCAACTTGCCATTCATACGGTCGGCGCCGGTGGCGGATCGCTGGCCCACGTGGACGAGGGCGGCAGCGTTTTTGTCGGTCCACGCAGCGCCGGTTCTCGTCCGGGACCAGCCTGTTATGGCCGCGGTGGAACCGAGCCGACGGTCACCGATGCCAATGTCGTGTTGGGACGCATTGGCGACGGACAAGCACTCGGAGACAGCCTTAAAATCGATAGGTCGGCGGCTGATGTCGCGGTGCGCGGCCTTGGGGATCTGGCAGGCCTTGATGGGGATGCAGGGGCCGCCGGGATCATCGACCTTGCGGTCACCAAGATGAGCGGGGCCGTGCATGAAATTTCCCTCGCGAGGGGATACGACCCGCGGGATCTGGTACTTGTTCCCTTCGGCGGAGCCGGGCCACTCCACGCGTGCCTCATCGCCGATCAACTCGGCATTCCAAAGGTCCTCATTCCACCGCTGCCTGGGGCCTTTTCAGCGTTTGGTGGCCTATGCGCACAGCTTTTCGAAGAACGCCAGGAAACCGTCTTGGTCAAGCTGGACGAAAAAGGCTGCACACACCTTCGCGGCCGCGCGGCTTTCTTTGAAGACGAACTGCGCAGTACGCTTTCTGCCGACGGTTTTGACCCATCGCGCTTGGACATCAGGATCGAGCTTGATGCGCGCTACGTTGGTCAGTCGCACGAACTCACCGTGACCGTTGCGGATCTTGACACCACCAGCGCCATCCGCACACCGTTCGAGACCGAGTTCCAGCGCCAGTTCGGCAGGCTAGATACGGACCGGGCTGTGCAGATCGTGAACCTCCGGGTGATCGCCAGTGTGCGCGCCAACCCACCCCTTTTCAGTTCGATGAAAACTGAAAAGCCTGCCGGGCTAGATGGGCGGTATGATCAGCAGCGTGCATCCGCAAGCAGCAAACTCCCGGTTCACTTGCGCCACCAGATACCGGTGGACGCATCCATCGCCGGCCCCGCCATCATCAGGGAGATGACGGCAACCACGTTCGTCCCTGAAGGTTGGAAACTCCGCGTTGGCGTTGCCTCCGAATTGGTCCTCACCGCGGAGGCCGCAGGTGAAGATGCCGGTGGCGTTGCGGGCCGGCGCCAAAACAAGACGCAAGCGCAGAGGGCGCCTGCTCGGGCGCAAAGCTGATGCGCTATACCCCTTATCCTGCGCACCTCTGCCCCGCTCAAGTATTTCTCTTTGAAGAAAACGTGCCCCAGCAGCGCCCCGCTTGTTCCGATCCTACGCTCACGGATGACCAACGAAAGGACACCGATCATGACGACCCGCTTTAAGGCCATCGCATGCGTTGCCTCGCTGTGCACCCTCTTGGCCGCCGGCGCACAAGCCGAAACGATCCGCATCGCCTATGAGACCTCGGACACGCACCTCAAGGCGCGCACCGTTCAAGTATTTGCCGACAAGCTTGCCGAACTATCGAATGGCGCCGTGACGGTCGAAACCTTTCCCAATGCTTCGCTGATCCCCTCGCGGCAGGAAGTCAACGCGGCGATCCGTGGCCAGACCGAGGCCATTGTGCCCTTCATTAGTTACTACGAAGCCGTGGCACCCAGCGTGAAGGTATTCACCATGCCAATGCTGTTCGCGGGCTACGATCACCTTGCTGAGGCCTGGAATGGCCCAATCGGTGCGAAGGTGAGTGAAGAACTGGAGGCGGTGGGTCTAAAGCCGCTCGGCTTCTGGTTCGAGACGCCCACGCACTTGTTCACCACCGGCGACGAGGTTACCAACCTTGGGGAACTGGAAGGCTTGAAAATCAGGACCTATCCATCGGCTTTGCTGGAGGCAACGCTCACCAATCTTGGCGCGGTTGCCACTGTGATCCCGGGTAGCGAAGTCTATCTGGCGCTCCAGAACAATACGGTGGACGGGGCCATCACCACCCCGAGTTTTGCAGCATCGATCAAGCTTACTGACGTCTTGAAAACCATGACCGTCGTTGATCTGGCATTCGGCGGGTATGTGTTTGCCATCAACAAGCAATTCTTCGACGGCCTGTCGGATGAAAATCAGCAGGCCATACTCGACGCTGCCGCCACGGCGACCGAATGGAACAGCGAAGAAATCGCCACCGAGGTGCAGGCAACGCTGGACATGATGGGTGAGGCCGGGATCACCGTGCTCAGCCTCGACGAGGGCGACAGGGACAACTGGGTCAAGGCCGTACAGCCGGTCTACGATGGTCAGGACGCGGATCTGAAAGCCATGATTGAGGCCGCCCAGTAGCGCCCGCGACATCGCCCGTTGCCAAGCGCCCATGCGATGAGGAAGCTCCGCGCCTTCGTATCGAGCGCCGGGCGCGTTGCTGCCGTCATCGAGACTGCGTTTCTCGCGGTCTCGCTTGGCGGCGCGGCGGTCTTGGCGATCTTCCTGATCCTTTTTCGCAACGTCGTGAATGTTTCCTACAACGCGATGGAAGAAATTGCGGTCTACCTCGTCTTGTGGATGGTCTTTGTCGGAATGGCTGCCGCAGAGCGCACGCGCAGCAACATCGCCATCGACATCCTGTCCCACGCTTTGCCGCCCCGCGCTGCGGCCGTTCTCCAGCGGATTGCCGACTCACTGACTGCGATCCTCGCTGCGGTCCTCACCTGGGCATCTTATGATGCGGTGATGTTTTCACGCATGATCAATGAGCGGGCCGTCTCCACACTGGAGATCAAGATCTGGCCTTTGATGGCCATCATGCCTGTCGCCTTTGGACTGGTTACTCTGCGAGCAGGTGCGCGTGCCGCCTTCCCGCAGGCGCGAGAACGCGCTCTAGAGAGCGTCCACTGACAAAGAGGCGCCGCATGGGCAGGGCCAACCCGCAATGATTGAGGGGGGCGAGGCGCTCGCACTGGTCATGGTGCTCCTCTTCCCGGTTTTGCTGACGGGATTACCGATCGCTTTTGCGCTGCTCTTTGTCTCGGTCGTCTGGTTCGTTCTCACCGGATCCGACCCGACGATCGCACCGAGCAACATGTTCTGGTTCCTCAACAAGACGGAGCTGTTGTCGATCCCATTCTTCATTCTGGCCGCCGACATCCTCGGACGTTCTCGGGCGACGGACGACCTCGTTGCGGCCGCCGATCTGCTCTTTGGACGATTGCGCGGTGGTCTCGCGCTCGTCACGATGCTGTCCACGATTGTGTTTAGTGCCATCAGCGGCTCGTCTGTCGCCACTGCGCTCGCCATTGGGCGCGTGATGATCCCCAAGCTGATTGACGCCGGCTATCAGCGTCGCTTTTCTGTGGGCCTCGTGGCGGCCGGCGGAGGCTTGGGGATCATGATCCCCCCGTCGGTACCGCTCATCATTTACGCCACGGTGGCGGAAGTTTCGGTGGCGTCGGTCTTCCTCGCCGCAATCGGTCCCGGGTTGCTCATTGGTTTTGTGTTTTGCGTCTACGTCACTATCATGGGCGACCGGCTGCGCGATCCCAAAATCAGCGTTCCCCATGCCGGTGATGTAAAGCGCGGAACGAATGCGACGACACTCCTGCGTGCACTGCCCGTGGTTGCTCTGCCGGTGTTGATCTTGGGCGGAATTTACAGCGGTTTGTTTACGCCGGGGCAGGCCGCGGCTGTGTCTGTGGGGTACTCTGCAACCCTCGCCTCTACCCTTTACCGCACGCCCCGCATCCCATCGCTGTGGACTATGACGGCGGATGCTGGCCGCCTCTCTGCGGCTATCCTCATTATCATGGCTGCGACGTCAGTGTTTGGCTACATCATCACCCAAGAGCGTATCCCCAATCAATTTGCAGAGCTCATGGGCGCCCTTGGCGTCACCGCAGTCGTATTCATACTCATGGTGAATGGATTACTTCTGTTTCTCGGATGTTTCCTGGAAATTATTTCGGTTATATTGATTACTTTGCCAATATTCAAACCAATGCTGGCTGACTTAGGCATTGATCCCATCCATTTCGCCATCATCATGGTGCTCAACATGGAACTTGCGGTCATCACGCCGCCCATCGGAATGAACCTATTTGTCATTTCGTCCATTTCGCGCACACCCATCGCGCAGGTGTTCCGTGGCACGCTACCATTTGTGGCAATCCTAATCGCCATGTTGCTCCTGGTATCTTATTCACAGTCAATTGCTCTTTTTTCACTGCGCTTGCTCGGGTAGCACGTTTTTCGCTCTAGTCTTGCAAGTCTTCACTCAATCTGGGCTAATTCGTTCAGTTGTGTTTTGGCATAGCCGGAGTGCCAATGCGATGGAACCCAGAACGAAGAAACCCAGCGCAACAGGTCGTTCCAGAAAGATCCAACCGCCAGCCTCGTCCAGAAGAAATGTTTAACGTATCGCTCGCTCTATTCCTGGACCCACCACGAATGCGATAACAAACGCGGGCAGGCTCATGTCGAAGCGCTTCATGACGAAGCCAAGAAATCTAAAGATCGTCATCACGACCATTTCGAAGGTTGCCTGGCGGGTCGCGTAGACAGCAACGTAGCAGGTCACAAAGATGATCGGGTAGATCATGCTGGCAAGGATGCGCCCGATCAGCGCGCCAACTCGCCCGCTCCCCCAATACCCCACGACAAAGTGTGTAGCGATTCATAGAGTGTTTGAGGGTTAGTCGAACGCATATCCGCAGTTTCGAATGAAGTTGCAGCATTCGCGCGATGGGAAGCGATCGATGAGGCTGCCGATGGTGTCCCAGAGCTCGTCGCGCGTGCGGGCAGCAGCTTTTCGCAGCAA
>JBCCYN010000076.1:0-22003 GCA_039189655.1 Pseudomonadota bacterium
AACGGGAGATCACTGCAGAGGAAAACGCCCTTGAGGCGGAAGGGCGACGCACCGCAGCGGCGGCAAGCGCGATAAATACGGGAAGCTCGGCGGCTGCCCTGGCCGCGCGCGGCCGTAACCACGTGGCCGAGACCCGGGCCGCCATCATTGCCCAGGCGCGCCCGCCCACCGACGAACCGCCGCGCCTTTTGAATGGAAACCAGACGCCCGGCGCGGTTTCACAACCGTCCGCAGGCGAGCCAACGGTCGATCCCGGTCGCCCCCTCGATCCTGACGACCCGCTCCCCAGGGCCGTGGGTGTGCCGCCATTTTCCGGCGATCCTGTTGCCCCGGATCGCTGAGCCGCCTATGCCCGATTGTACCTTGGAGTATCCCGGCCATGCAGAGCTTTCATAAAATCAGACGCCTGCCTCCTTACGTGTTCGAGGAGGTAAACCGGCTCAAGGCTTCGGCGCGCGCCAAGGGCGAAGACATTATTGACCTTGGGATGGGCAACCCGGACTTGCCGACACCTCAACCCATTGTCGACAAGCTGGTGGAAACCGTCGCAAAGCCGCGCACCCACCGTTACTCCGCCTCCAAGGGCATTGCGGGGCTGCGCCGGGCGCAAGCGGCCTACTACGAGCGTCGCTTTGGGGTGCAACTCGATCCGGAAACCGAAGTGGTGGCGACGCTCGGCTCCAAGGAAGGCTTTGCCAACATGGCCCAGGCGATCACCGCGCCGGGCGATGTGGTGCTGACGCCGAACCCATCTTATCCGATCCACGCCTTCGGCTTCCTGATGGCGGGCGGCTCCACCCGCGCCATGCCGGCCGAGCCTGGGCCGGAACTTTTTGCGGCGCTGGAACGGGCGGTGGTGCACTCGGTGCCCAAACCCATCGCGATGGTGGTGTGCTACCCGTCCAACCCTGGCGCGCACGTGGCGAGCCTGGATTTCTTTAAGGATATCGTAGCCTTCGCGAAGAAACACGACGTCTTCGTTCTGTCGGATCTCGCCTATTCGGAAATCTACTTCGATGGCGATCCGCCGCCCTCGATCCTCCAGGTGGAGGGAGCGAAAGATATCGCCGTCGAATTCACGTCCATGTCCAAAACCTTCTCGATGCCAGGCTGGCGAATGGGCTTTGCGGTGGGCAACGAACGCCTTTGCGCCGCCCTTGCACGGGTGAAGAGCTACCTCGACTACGGCGCCTTCACGCCCATTCAGGTGGCGGCGGCGTCGGCGCTCAACGGTGGCGACGAGTGCATTGTGGAAATTCGCGACACCTACCGGCGCCGCCGGGATGCGCTGGTTGATTGCTTCGGGCGCGCGGGCTGGTCGGTCCCGTCGCCGAGCGCATCCATGTTCGCCTGGGCACCCATCCCGCCGGGGCTTGCCCACCTTGGAAGCCTAGAATTTGCCAAGCAGCTCCTGGAGGAGGCCGGCGTTGCGGTGGCCCCCGGGGTAGGCTTCGGCGAGCATGGCGACACCCATGTGCGCATCGCGCTGGTGGAGAACGAACAGCGCATCCGGCAGGCGGCGCGCAGCGTGAAGCGGTTCTTGGATCGCCGGCACAACGTTCTTCCCTTGCGCGCCAACGGCTAAGCGGTGCCCTCACTCAAAATCGGGATCGCCGGGCTTGGCACCGTCGGCGCCGCGGTCATCCGCCTCCTGAAGGCCGAGCCCACCCACGGCGGTTCGGGCCGCAATATCGAGGTGAGCGCGGTCTGCGCCCGCGACCGTTCCCGCGACCGGGGCGTATCTCTCGGGGATGCTGCCTGGTTCGATGATCCGGTGGCCCTGGCGCGCAGTGACATTGATATCTTTGTGGAACTGATCGGTGGGGAAGGTGGGCCGGCCCTTGCTTCGGTGGAGGCCGCGCTTCAGGCCGGAAAACCGGTGGTCACGGCCAACAAGGCGCTGCTCGCTGCCCACGGCATGGACCTTGTGGGCCTTGCCGAAAAGACCGGCGCGCCACTCCTATACGAAGCGGCCGTGGCCGGCGGCATTCCGGCCATCCGCACCGTGCGAGACAGCCTTGCGGGCATTCCCATCAATGCCGTCCTCGGGATCTTGAACGGCACCTGCAACTATATCCTCACCGAGATGGAGCGCACCGGCGCTGCCTTCGGCGACTGCCTCGCCGAGGCTCAGCGGCTCGGCTACGCGGAAGCCGATCCCACCTTCGACGTGGACGGGTTCGACACTGCCCATAAGCTGGCGATCTTGTCGTCCATCGCCTTCACCACCGAGATCGATGCCGCTGCGGTACTTGTCGAGGGTATCCGCTCGGTGGAGCGTGCCGACCTTGAGGCCGCCGAAGAGCTTGGGTTCCGCATCAAACTTTTGGGTATCGCGACGCTGACCGACGAGGGTGTTGATCAGCGGGTCCACCCCACCATGGTGCCACGGGGCAGCGCCCTGGCGGAGACCTCCGGCGTCACCAATGCGGTGTCCATCCGCGGGCCGGCGTTTGGGGAACTGGTGCTTTCCGGCCCGGGCGCAGGGGGCTCGGCCACGGGCTCTGCGGTGGTCTCGGACCTCACCGATCTGGCGCGAGGTCTTGCGCCGCGCCCCTTGGGCCGTCCATCGGAAAGCCTCACCCCCTTCCGCAAGGCCGAGGCGGCGGGCCACTACGGCGCCTTTTACGTCCGCCTCCCCATTGCCGATAAGGCCGGGGCGTTCGCTGCGCTTGCAAGCCACATGGCGCAGGAGGGAATCTCGCTGGAGCAAATCGTCCAAAAGACGCCGCACCGGCCGGACCACCTGCCGCCCCTTGACGAGCAGACCGTCATTCTCGTGACTTACCCGGCAAGCGAAGCCAACCTTGCCCGCGCCCTGAAGGCCATCGAGGCCGACGGCGTGGTCGTGCGGGCCCCCCACGTCATCCGCATCGCCCAGACCATCTGAACGTCCCGGCACAAGACCAGACCAGGCGTCGTCAGGGGTGGGGTTTAGAGTTGCCGTTATTGGTGCGTCGACAGACGAAGGGCGCCGGACAGGGCAGCACCGGTGAGGCACAGCACCACCAGGGCGAGGAGCGCGAGGCGAAGGCTCGACCATTGGGCGAGGAAGCCGATGGCGGCCGGTCCAAACAAGAACCCACCGTATCCGAGCGTGACCGCGGCGGCGATGGAGGGGCCAGGCGGGCGGCCCGGTAAACGCCCGGCCGCGCTGACCACCGCGGGGAACACGGCGGCAATCCCTAGCCCGACGGCGGCAAACCCCACCACCGTCAACGCAAACACCCCGGTCGTTGCCGCGAAAATCCCCGCCGCCGCCAGCAACATTCCCACCCGCACCACCAGGCTGGCGCCGAACCGTTCATTGAGAAGATCGCCCACAAGCCGTGAGGAGAACATGGCTGCCGCAAACGCACCGTAGGCGGTGGCGGCAGCGATGGGGCCAAGGCCCATGGACTCCTGCACGTAAACGGCGATCCAATCGTTCATGCCGCCTTCGATCACGGTCCCGCAAAGGCAGATGATCCCGAACAAAAGAAGCGGACCCTTGGGGATCGCAAAGAGCGCTTGGGAGCTTCCCGCCACCGGTGGATCCGGCACCAACGCCCTTCCCGCCCACAAGACGCCCACCGCAAGGCCGCCGCCCACCAGTGCCAGTTGGACTGAGACCCCCACCTGTGCCGCCGAGAAAAGTCCGGCGGGAATGGAACCAAGGGCAAGGCCTGCGCTCCACATGGCATGGCAGAACGACATGATGCGTATCCCAAGCACCCGTTCGGCCGCGTCCGCCTGGGCGTTCTGGGAAACGTCCATCGCCCCGTTGGCCGCGCCCGCCACAAACAAAGCGAGCGCCAAAAGCGGAAAATTGCTGGCCATCCCCACTGGCCAGAAAGCGAGGCAGTAGAACACGCCCGAGACGACGGTGAGCGAACTGCTACCAAACCTTGAAACCAGCGCGCCGGTGACCGGCATGGCAATGATCGCACCCACAGCCATGAAGAGGAGCGCGAGACCAAGTTCGGCCTCGTTAAGCGCCAGCCGTTCCTTAACGCTCGGAATTCGCACGACCCAGTTGGCGAACAAGAACCCGTTGGCGAAGAACACGAACGCTGTCGCCCGGGCGGGCGCGCGGCCTGCAATGACGCGGATGCGCTGCACTATGGCCATGGTCGACCCCTTGTTCGCCGACCGCCTAGGGGTCGATTGCGCGGTGAGCGCCCACCAAAGGTTGACAACGAACCTTGACGGATTGGGGTGTTAAGTGGCATATACAAAGCGGAAGTGAAATAGGAAGCTCGGTGGGCGTGGCACCTTCGTCGATGGGCCGCGCTTTTGTTTTTGGCGAGGGGAAACGCCCCTCGGCTTCAACGACAGGGAGATGGTTCCCGGCACCGCAACCAAACCGCCCATTGCCGCAGCTTGGCGACGGCTCGCCAAATTAAGGATGCCGCTCCGTGCGGGACGCACCGCCCACTTCAAACAAGCTGAGCGAACGGGTCATTCGCGATTTGCCGGCAGCCATGTTCATCGTGGACGCTAGCGTTTCGGACCGTCCGATCACCTTCGTCAATCGCGCGTTCACCCGGCAGACCGGCTTCAGCCCCGAAATGGCCGTGGGGCGGGACTGGCGTTTTCTGGACGGGCCGGACACCGATCCCGCCGCCCGCCACAAGATCGATCACGGCCTTGCCCGCGGCGAGGCGGTGGACGCCGACATCATGAGCCGCCGGGCCGATGGCACAGTGTTCATGAACCACCTCAACATGACGCCGATCTTTGCCGAAGACGGTCAGCTCACCCACTTCATCGGCGTTCAAACCGACCTTAGCCGGGTGGAGGACGCCGAGCGCCAGGTGGAAGCGCTACGCCAGAGGTTGCGGGGCCTGCAGGGGCACGTGAAGGCGCATCTTGCCGTGATTTTTCGTCTGGTGCGGTTGCTGGGTCGGCAGAGCGATCCGGCGGAAATGGTGGATGTGCTGGCAAGCCGAGTGCAGGCCATCAGCCTCCTTTACGACAATCTCGACGGTGAGGATGCCACGGCTTCGGGCGATCTTGATCTTGGCGCTTACCTTTGTCGCCTGGGGGAGTTGTTTAACGCCCAGCAAGGCCCGGCGGGAGTACGGGTTCATGTGGATGCGGATCGCGTCGACGTCGACCAGGACGATGCCGCACGGGTGGGGCTCATCGTATCGGAGATGCTCACCAATGCGGCGGAGCGTGTCGCGTTCTCGCCCGCGGGAAGCGAAATATCGTTGCGCCTTTCCTGGGATAAGGGGCGCGCTCGCGTGGTAATCGCGGACCACGGTGGTGGTGTGGTTGCCCCGTCCTGGCCTGAACTCGACACCGTGGCAGGGCGCATCGTTGCCGGCCTCGTCTTCCAACTGGGTGGCGAACTTGGTGTCATGCAGGACGGGGACGGGATCGGCACGCAGGTGAGCGTTGCCTTCGATGTGGAGCGCGCCGAAGCCCGCTTGGTCCCTCGCAATCGCCTTTCCTGACCGCGGCCGATCGTGCCGGGCGGGCCGGCCGTTCTTTGTGCTCCGCGGCCACGCGGACCTGCCACGATGCACCAGTTGAGCCACCGGATTGCGTGGTCTTTGCCCACCAAAACGCCGCTCGCTCCTTGCCCTCCCATTTCCCGCGCGTCACAACCATCCCGGTAAAGTGCCCGTCCGCCATGGGATGACTTGAGGGCACGCAGAACGCCCGCCAGGGAGGGAGCGTAAGGCCGATGACTGAAGACAGAACCCCCAAGGGGGCCCTCGACCGCGTTCTAACGGTGGAGGTCATGCGCGTGACGGAACGCGCTGCGGTCTCGGCGGCGAGACTGCGCGGACGTGGCGATGAGCGCGCCGCTGACCAGGCGGCGGTGGATGCCATGCGGCGCGAACTGAACCGGCTGGCCATCGAGGGTATCGTCGTCATTGGCGAAGGGGAGCGAGACGAGGCCCCGATGCTCTATATCGGCGAGGCCGTGGGCGCGGGCGGACAGCGGGTGGACATTGCCCTTGACCCTCTGGAGGGCACCACCTTGTGCGCCAAGGACATGCCGAACTCGCTGGCGACGCTCGCCCTTGCTTCAGGCGGCTCCCTCCTCAACGCGCCTGACGTCTACATGCAAAAGATTGCCATCGGACCTGGCTATCCAGACGGCCTTGTGGACCTTGATATGCCCGCCGACGAAGCGGTGCGGCGCGTTGCCAAGGAAAAAGGCGTCGGCGTGTCGGAAGTGACGGCCTGCATCCTTGATCGCCCGCGGCACGTGGAACTCATCGAAACCGTGCGCAAGACCGGCGCCGCCATTCGCCTCATCGGTGATGGCGATATTGCCGGCGTCATCCACACCACCGATCCGCTGGAAACCGGTATCGACATTTACATGGGGTCCGGCGGTGCGCCGGAGGGGGTGCTCGCATCAGCGGCCCTGCGCTGCACAGGCGGACAGATGCAGGGTCGACTTATCCTCAACACCGACGAGCACCGCGCGCGCGCCGAGCGCATGGGCATTTCCGACTTCCAAAAGGCCTACAGTCACGAAGAAATGGCCCGGGGCGATGTGTACTTCTCGGCCACCGGCGTGACCGACGGCAGCCTGTTGCAGGGCGTTCGCTTTTATCCGGACCGCATCACCACCGAGACCGTCGTGATGCGCTCCTCCACGGGCACGGTGCGCACCATCAAGGCGAACCACATCGACTACACCAAGTTCCTCCTCGACTAAGAGGTGCTGCGGCCGATGCGGTTCCTAGGTCTCGCCGTCGCCGCGCTGGCCGCCCTTGCGGCCGCGTCCCTGGGCGCCTTCGCCCTTGCCACCGGCGTTGGGGCCCTGGTTCGCTCCGAGCCGGAAGACGCACCGGCAACGCGGACCATCTATCTCATCGCAACGCCGATCCATACCGAAATCATTGTCCCCATCGCCGACGACGTGGCCGATTGGCGCGGGCTCGTAAAAAGCGGCGCGTTCCGCGGGGGTGAGGCCGACCATGACCTTTTGCAGGAGCTCGCCAGTCACGTTGCCATCGGCTGGGGGGCGGAATCGTTTTATCTCAACGTGAAGCGGCTGTCGGACATTCGGCCGCGCTTCGTGCTCGATGGGATTTGGGACGACAGCCTTGTCCACGTCACATTGCTCTCCGAGCCCCAGTCAATGGAGGGGACAGTCAGCCTGACGGTCTCCGAAAGCGGCTACCGCCGCCTGGTTTCGGAGCTTGAGGCCGCTTTTGCACGAGAGAATGGCGAGGCGATTCCCCTTCAAGGGGCGAGCTACCACGATAGCGACGGGTTCTTTGAGGGCGCGGCAAGCTATTCACCGCTGGTCACGTGCAACGAGTGGATCGCGGCGCGGCTCCGTTCGGCCGGCGTTTCCGTGGGCATTTTCACACCGTTTTCCCAGACGCTCCTTTTCTCCCTCGGCGAGCCCGCGTCTGGCGCTGCAACGCTGGAGTGAGCACCGCTGGGCAAGAATGAGTGTCACGCCGCATTGGTGCCTCATAGCTGGGTGTTGCCGATCCATGGGGTGCCCTCACGACATCGCCACGCATGGCGCCGTCGTTTAACAGCAACAACCTGACGATCCGGGATGTTGGGGATGACGCGCGCCTTGCCCTTGCCGGTGGTGGCGCGGCGCGCAACTTTGCGAGCCATGGCACTCCATCTTCTCAAACTTTCCGTGGGCTCGCGCTCCCTGGACGCTTTGCGCGGATGGGTGGAGAGGTCGTCTGCAGCGTCGGTGGCGGCCGGCGGTCGGAGAGGTGCACGTATCACCACGCGTATGGCGCCGCGCCGGCTGGACGAAGTCCTCGCTGGTGGCAGTCTTTATTGGGTCGTGAAAGGCACGCTTCAGGCGCGGCAGCCGATCCTCGCCTTCGAGCCGTTTAAGGATGATAGCGGCGTTGCGCGGTATCACGTGCTTCTCGACCCGCAAGTGGTGAGCGTGCGGCCGCGGCCGTGCCGACCGTTTCAGGGATGGCGCTATCTGAGGCCCGAAGACGCGCCTGCCGACTGGGACGCTTCCGGGCTCGATGATGACATTCCCGCGTCCATGCGCCGCGAGCTGATGGAACTCTGCCTTATCTGACCCTTTGGCCGTGGCCGCGCTCCGCCTTATCTTGGGCATCAGAACGCCAACAAGCGGATCTGACCTTTAAAGGCTGTGAGCGAAAAGAAGTCGATAACCAACCCCAAGGGCGATGCGCCTGCCGCACGATCCTCGAGCCGTGCCGATGTGGACGCGTTCCTGGCCCGGGCGAGCACGCTGGCGCCAGCGCCGACGGGTACGCGGGGGCGGCTGATCTTTGCCCTCGACGCCACCATGAGCCGTCAGCCCACCTGGGATCGGGCGTGTTCAATCCAGGCGGAGATGTTCCAGGAAGCGGGCGAGGTGGGCGGGCTTGATATGCAGCTCGTTTATTTTCGAGGCCATGGCGAATGCCGCGCAAGCCGCTGGATCGGCGACGGCAAACAGCTGGGCGCGCTGATGAGCCGGATAGATTGCCGCGGCGGACTGACGCAGATCGGCAAGGTTCTCTCCCGGGCGCTGGAGGAAACCAAAAAGGCTCCGGTGCAGGCGGTGGTCTATATTGGCGACGCGATGGAGGAAAACGTTGATCGCCTGTGCGCCCGCGCCGGCGAGCTCGGCCTCAAGAAGGTGCCGCTCTTCATCTTCCAGGAGCGCGGAGACCACGAGGCGAGCCTGGCGTTTAAGGAGATGGCGCGGCTTTCGGGCGGCGCCCACCTGTCCTTCGATGGCGGGGCGAGCGCGGAATTGTCAAAATTGTTGCGTGCAGTGGCGGTCTATGCCGCTGGCGGACGGCGGGCGTTGGAGCGTCGTGGCGCCCGCGGCGATGGGGGCGCGCGACTTTTGTTGGAGAAACTGCGGTGATGGCGGCTGTGCTGCTTCTTCCGCTGCCGCTGGGTGCGGGTTTTTTCGTGGCTGCGATCCTCGCGGCGCGCTGGTTCGTCAATGCCAACCCGGCGACCCTTGCCCGCACGCTGCGCTCCGGTGGGAGTGTCGGGCTCATTCTGGTGGGTATTGTGCTCATTTTACGCGGGCAGGTGTTGCTCGGCGGCAGCCTGTGCCTGGCCGGGTTGGGCAGGCTTGGATTTGCCAACGGACCGTCATTTCGGGGGAGTGCGCGAGGGACACCCAGGGCCGGCGGCGCTTCAACGGTTCGCACAGCCCGGCTGGAGGCGCGACTGGATCACGACACCGGCGAGATCGATGCCGAAGTCCTCGCTGGCCGCCACGAGGGTCGGCATTTTTCAGAAATGGGCGATACTGAAGTGCTAGACGTCTGGGCCGATTGCAAGGACGACGAGGAAAGCCGCCTAATCGTCGAAGCTTATCTCGACCGCAGGCATCCCCAATGGCGTGACGACGTGGATGTTGACGCCGACTTTGGGGGCGCTGGCACGGGCGGTACGGGCAGCGCGGGCCAAGGCGGCACGATGACCGAAGAGGACGCCTACGAGATCCTTGGCCTTGCGCCCGGGGCGAGCGAGGCGGAAATCCGCGCAAGCCATCGCCGCCTCATGAAACAGATGCATCCCGACCAGGGGGGCTCGACGTTCTTTGCCGCCAAGCTCAACGAGGCGAAGGACATCCTCTTGCGTCGACGTTAAGCGATTTGGCAAAAGAGGTCGGGCGGGCATATGGCGTCTCTGCTGCGATGGGCCCCGACACCGCCCATCATGGAGAGCGCCGAGTCGTTACATGGACACCGCCCAGCATGGACGATTGTGGTTAGCGAAACGTTTGCACGCCGCGATGGCCTGCCGCTGGTTCTCAAAACCGGCGAAACGAGCCCTATAGAGAGTTCCGCGAGTGGTCCGGACCGGGATCGTCACCGGGCTTAATCCACTGACGGAAGGGAACTTTTCCACCGTGTTGGACAGCAGCGCATCGGCTTCATCTCGGCTTGCGACGGCGCCGATCTGGATCTGCCAGCCAACCGTTTTTTCGCCGACGACTGCAGCCGTTGCCACGTCTTCGCCTCGCCCAGCGCGAATCGATGCGCTCCTGCGATGCGAACCAGACCCTGAGCCCACCGCCGAGACGCGGTTTTCGACGGTTTGATCGGTGGCTACTCGGTCAGACGATGACGGGACCGTGACCGCTGGGGCCGGCAGGCTGGCCGGTGGGGACATGGCGGAAGGCTGCAAAGCCGACGTCTGCGCCGGGTCAGCATCACTGCCTGACCGCTCGTCGCCAGCTTCGTGCCGGTCGCGCAGCTGCTGCAGCCGAGCGCGGCCGATCGCAGCAAGGAGCGCCGCCTTGTCCACTTTCGCGGGGGCAGCTTTCTCGAACGTTGCAAAGGCGCTGGCAACACGGTCCGGGCTCGGCGCTGCAAGGCCCGAGCGAGGGGGCCCGGTGTGTCTGGCAACATCGGTCATCGTCCCATCGCTGCTCGTAGCGGCATCCCCAAAACCGTTGGACGTCACCGCGAGTGATCGGGTCGCGGGCGCTGACGGGGCGATGGCGACTTTCGTCACCTCAGGAAGTGGCGGGCTCGGCAGGCCGGCCTCTGCGGCTTCGTTGATCACGGCGGTAAGTGTGTTGGGGTCGTAGGCCGAAACGGGGCCGGCAGAGCGCCGGGTTTCGGCGGCGAACGCCACGATCTGGGTAGAGATGGCATCGCCATCGGAAGCGGCCTTCGCGCTCGCCTTAAAGCGGGCGGCGTAGAGGGTGGCCATGGCGGGCTTGGCCGTGGGGATGGGGGGTGGATCGCTATCATTGAAGGCGAGGAGCGGCATGGTACTGCCGCGTTTTGCCTTGGGCAGGGTGCGTGCGATGAGCGACTTCATGTGAGCGTTGCGCGACGCGCCGGTACGTCCACCCATCACCACCGCGACGATGTGTTTTCCGTTCCGCCGCACCGACGTCACCAGATTGAAGCCCGAAGCCCTGATATATCCGGTCTTTATGCCGTCGACGCCTTTAACGGTCCCCAGAAGGCGGTTGTGGTTACGATAGCGTTTCTTGCCGTACTGGAACGTGCGAGTTTGGAAAACGCCGTAGTAGCTGGGAAAATCCCTCTGGATCGCAAGTCCGAGGGTGGCCATGTCGCGCGCGGTGGTGACCTGGTTGCGGTTGGGCAGCCCATTGGCGTTCTTAAAGGTGGTGGACTTCATTCCGAGCCGCCGGGCGGTTTTGGTCATCCGCCGAGCAAAGGCCGCTTCGCTACCGGAAATGTGCTCCGCCACCACCACGGCCACATCGTTGGCGGACTTGGTGACCAGAGCCTTGATGGCGTCGCGAGCGGTGATGGTGGTGCCGGGCTTTACCCAAATCTTGGACGGCGGCCGGCCAGCGGCGTATTTTGACACGCCCATCGCGGTGCGAAATTTCATGCGCCCCGCTTTGATCTCCTCGAACATGACATAGACGGTCATGATTTTCGTGAGCGATGCCGGGAAGCGTTTCGCGCTTGCGTTTTCCGAATAGAGCGCCTTACCCGCCACCACATCGTAGACGTAGCCGGCATATTTAGGGTTGGGCTTTGCCTTCTTCTTGGCTTCAGCCTCCGTCACGAACCCCGTGCTGAGAGCGATTGAGGCTAGCAGTACCAAGCAGCAGGACGCGCCCAGGCTTGGAAAGCCCGATCGACGAGGCTGGCGGTGTTGGAGGCGTTGCGGCGGTTTGGCCGCAGAAGACCAGGCGCCCAGGGCGGCGCGCAGCTGACGGAAGAGCCTGTACATGAAATCCTTCAGCCTTCGAAGCTTTACATCACGATCGCACACACTAAACGGTTCGCGAGCGTGCCGACGTACGAAGAGACACTCACAGGAGTTCATTACGCCTGAACCGTCATGGTTGAAAACAGGTATACGTTTTGGGCCTTGGTCCGGGCTTGTTTCTGGACGGTGCGGTTGCGGGAGGTGCGAATTTCAACGCACTGTGGCGTCCATGCACCACCGGCCGAGTTCATTCTCCAGTTTGGGAGATTTTGCCGCGGCTGTGACAATCAGGAAGCCTGTCGGAGGGGGCGGGGCCAAGGCCCTGTGGTAGAGGCAATGGCGAGCGATGCTGCGCGTGGTGGATCTAAAACCCTCCCGGTTATACGGTTGCTCTGACCGGGAACGACGAATCCAAATACCAAAGTAGATTCAATTGTCTGCTAGTGCCACGGTTGGCCAAGAAGTCCTTTTTGAGCAGGCTGCGAATGGTGACGAATTTCGGTTTTGGGACACCGGCACGGCTGGGCAGAACACCCTCCCGGTCAGCGTGGAATTAAGGAACCCGAAGTGTCTTCGGCGCTCTAAGCAATTAACCGGACGGCGGAAAACGAAATTGCAAACGAGTTGGATTTACATTCCACGATCCGCAAAATACCGAGTAATCGTAAATATATTTCCGTAGAGTGGTGTAAAATAATTCTTACTCTTGCTTTGATAGTTTCTTGAAAGCTATGCAGCTCCCGAGCAGTCGTCGGCGCTAAAGCGACCGCTCGTCACAATTTCGGATCAAACGCGCGGCGTGTCGATCATCAAATTCACGTGCTCTCTTGCGGATGCACTGATCGGATTTGCGGGTGGCGTGGCCGGTCGCCGTTACGCAGATTTGCCCCGAGTTTTTTTGTCTAGCCGCTGCTCGTGGACGGCGCCGGCTGTTGGGGCGTGCGACCGGCTCGCAGGTGAGGTCACACCGAATTTGGCCGGTGCAATTTGTAAATTTGGGGATTACGAGCGCCGCATCGTGAGACGAGAACCGCCACGGAGCCTGCCCATACCCCCAACCCACTGAGCTATGCCCCCACCCTTTGGGCGAGGTAAGGCAGCCGGGAGCCAGGCGGCGTCGTCGGTGTTCTTACTCAGGATAATTCTATTCTCGGCCAAACTGCGCAAAGGAAGCTTGTCACGGGCGCCATGGACCCTCATGTAACGGGGCCTGTGTGGTTCCCCATTGCGCGCGCTTCAAGAAACTTTAACATCGCGGCCTTGGGCGCCACATTTCCCAACGCGGATGAGTCTTGCCGGACTGTCGGTGCTGTTCGAACGTTGGCGAGCGAATACCCAGGATGGCGATATGGTGAGCCTTCCGAACCCTCTTCGTCTGACCCCCAGCGCTTCCAAGCGCCAGGGCACGCGCGCACATTTGCCTTGGCTCAGCTCGCGTTGGGCGCTTGCGCCGGTGGCCGCAGCAGGGGAGGACAGAGACGATGACGGCGGCACGGGCGATCCGGGCACGCTGGTCATTACGCGCACCAAACCGGCCACGAAACGGCCCAATATGTATCGGGTGCTCCTGCTCAACGACGACTACACTCCCATGGAGTTCGTCGTTCACGTGCTGGAGCGCTTCTTCCAGAAGTCGCGCGAAGAGGCGACGCGCGTCATGCTGCACGTGCACCATCACGGTGTGGGCGAGTGCGGCATTTACACCTACGAAGTTGCCGAGACCAAGGTGACGCAGGTGATGGACTTTGCCCGCAAGCACCAGCATCCTCTCCAGTGTGTGATGGAGAAGAAGTAAGGAGCGAGAATGCCGTCTTTCTCTCGGAGCCTTGAGAAGGCACTCCACCAGGCTCTCGCTGCCGCCAATGAACGGCGGCAGGAATATGCTACGCTCGAACACCTTCTCCTCGCGCTGGTGGATGACCAGGACGCGGCCGCCGTCATGAAGGCGTGCAACGTGGATTTGGAGCGGCTGCGGCGCGATTTGGCCGACTATATCGATGGCGAGTTGGGCAATCTCGTCATGGAAGGGGACGACGACTCAAAACCCACCGCGAGCTTCCAGCGGGTCATTCAAAGGGCCGTGATCCACGTGCAATCGTCGGGCCGCGAGGAGGTGACCGGCGCCAACGTACTCGTGGCGATCTTTGCCGAGCGGGAAAGCCATGCGGCCTATTTCCTGCAAGAACAGGAAATGACGCGCTACGACGCGGTGAATTATATCAGCCACGGCATCGCCAAGCGGGCGGGCATGGAGCAGCGTTCATCCCGGGAAGCGGAGGACGAGGCGGCGCCTGAGGAGACCCAGGGCAGCAAACGCAAGACCGATGCGCTGGAAGCCTACTGCATCAACCTCAACGAAAAGGCGCGCAAGGGCCGCGTTGACCCCCTCATCGGCCGCGAGAGCGAGGTCAAGCGCACCATCCAGGTCCTTTGTCGCCGCCAGAAAAACAACCCGCTCTACGTGGGCGATCCGGGAGTGGGCAAGACGGCCATCGCCGAGGGGCTCGCCAAGCGCATCACTGAGGGGGATGTGCCGGAAGTGCTGGCCGATTCCACCATTTTCGCCCTCGACATGGGCGCGCTACTCGCTGGTACGCGCTACCGGGGCGACTTTGAGGAGCGGCTGAAGCAGGTGGTCAAGGAAATCGAGGAATTTCCCGGCGCCATCATGTTCATCGACGAGATCCACACGGTGATTGGCGCTGGCGCCACCTCCGGTGGGGCGATGGATGCGTCCAACTTGCTGAAGCCGGCGCTTTCCTCCGGCAACATCAAATGCATCGGCTCTACCACTTATAAGGAGTACCGCCAGTTCTTCGAAAAGGACCGGGCGCTGGTGCGGCGGTTCCAGAAGATTGATGTGTCCGAGCCGACGGTGGACGATGCCATCGAAATCCTGCGGGGTTTGAAGCCGCGCTACGAGGAATTCCACCAGCTGCGCTTCACCAACGACGCCATCAAGACGGCGGTGGAGTTGTCGCATCGCTATATCAACGACCGGAAGTTGCCGGATAAAGCCATCGACGTCATCGACGAAACCGGCGCCTCGCAAATGCTCGTGCCCCAGGCCAAGCGCCGCAAGACCGTGGGCGTGAAGGAAATCGAGGCCACGGTGGCCACCATGGCCCGGATACCGCCGAAAACAGTCTCCAAGGACGACGCGGAGGTACTGTCCAACATCGAGACGAACCTGAAGCGCGTGGTCTACGGCCAGGAAAAGGCCATCGACACCCTGGCGTCTGCCATCAAGCTGGCGCGGGCGGGACTGCGCGAGCCCAACAAGCCCATCGGGTCCTACCTCTTCTCCGGTCCCACCGGCGTGGGCAAAACCGAGGTGGCCAAGCAGCTTGCCGAGCTGATGGGTGTGGAGCTGCTGCGCTTTGACATGTCGGAGTACATGGAGCGGCACACGGTCTCGCGGCTCATCGGCGCGCCGCCGGGCTACGTGGGCTTCGACCAGGGTGGTTTGCTGACCGACGGGGTCGACCAGCACCCGCACTGTGTCTTGCTGCTCGATGAGATCGAAAAGGCCCATCCGGACCTCTTCAATATCCTCCTGCAGGTGATGGACCACGGCAAGCTCACCGACCACAACGGCAAGCAGGTGGATTTCCGCAACGTCATCCTCATCATGACCACCAATGCAGGCGCGGCCGATCAGGCGCGGGCCCCCATCGGGTTCAATCGATCGCGGCGCGAGGGCGAAGACATGGAGGCCATCAACCGCCTCTTCACGCCGGAATTCCGCAACCGCCTTGATTCCATCGTGCCCTTCTCGCCGCTGCCCTCGGATGTGGTCCACCGGGTGGTGGAAAAGTTCGTCATGCAGCTGGAGGCGCAGCTCGCGGACAGGAACGTCACCTTCGAGTTGTCGGAGGAGGCGGTGGAGTGGCTGGCCAAGGAGGGTTACGACGAAAAGATGGGCGCCCGCCCGCTGGGCCGCGTGATCCAGGAAAACATCAAGCGGCCGCTGGCCGACGAGGTGCTCTTCGGCGAGTTGAAGAAGGGCGGCACGGTGAAAGTTACCGTCAAGACGGACGAGGACGGAAAAACCTCGCTCGCCCTCGAAGCCATTGCCGATGCCGGCCCAACGCGCCCGCCAGTGGACGAGGAGAACGGCGGGGACGGCCCGGACGACGATGGCGGTGAAGGCCCTGGACCGGATTCAGGATCTGGATCGGGGGGCGGTGGCTCTTCCATGGTCCCGCGGGTGCCGCTTTCGAGTTAGCGCACCTCCCGTTGACGGCCGGAGCCGGGGTCTAGGGCCGTCGAACCAGGACAGGGCGTCGATGCTGTCGATGCCCAACGCGGCAGCTGAGCTCTAACTTCTGTCCCTCGTGCGGAAGGTCTGGCGCTAAACTCACTGTGCGTGCCGTGGCCGCCGCCCCCAAACAGGCCCCATGCGGGTTTGGGGGCGAGTTTCATGATCAGGCACCAGGCGGCTCGAGGCGGAATTGTCCTGACGGCGCCACGAGCGATGACGACGCCGGGCAATATCTCGGCGAGCCTAACACCACTAGGCCGCCCAAATTGCTATGACCGTGGACACCGAGATGGCGAACCGTACCGCGGCCTTGTCGGCACGTTGTGCCATCTCCCAGCCCCTCCGTTGCGCATCCCCTCAGTTCCATCGAATGGGGCTGCGCATGCCAAAGTCGTGCTGCGTCGATTTATGAACTCAACTATCCCGTTTGGTCAGCCGCGTGAAACGTCGAGTAGGTTCTTGCGTGCTTGACCTTGTTTCGCGGGCTGAGATCAGAAAAGGCTGCCGGCAATAAATTGTACGTCGCACCCTTGGTTGCTGCACGTCGGCCCCTTTGAGATCCCGCTTGCAGGTCCCATCAATTGGCGCCTCCGCCACACCTTTAGTTCCGAGCTTCGCGAAGGGAGTGCGCGCCTTCTATTCCATGAACTCAGCAGTCGGTTCTAACGCGGGCGTTCGCAGGATGCTGGGTGTTGAGGAGGTCCGACGGCACGTCTCACAGTACCCTTTCATTGGTACCGTCGCGATGGAGGCTTCGCCGCGGAAAACTCCACGTTCGCTGAAATAGAAAGTAAATGCAGTTCCATTTCTTCGCTTCTTCCAAAATTGTTCTGCTTATAGCTAGAAATCATCTAGTCGGTCAAAAATGTTGTCCACCGTAAAATCTTTGCAAACCACCGATCGAGCGGATCACGGCGAATCGATCCCGTGACGTTGGGCAAAAAACCAACCGTATCTAGAGTGCGTTTCAGCAAAATGGAATCATGTTGCGGCTCGAACCGCGCGGTGAAACGGGGACTTAGATGAGGTCATGCGATCGTACGATCGTGTGACCTGCCCTAACCCGCGACCGCGCTCTGCAGAACAAAAAACCGCTAGTCGGCGATCTACCGGCACGCGATTTCAAGTCGGTTTGCGGGTCGACCGCGCAATAGAACTGCGGACAATACCGGGGATGGTGATTGAGAACGCGTTGCAGCGAACAAAAGGCAGTATCCAAGCATAACCCGATCGCGCTTGCGGGCGCGCCATGACTGTTGCACGAAGGCGAGAGCATGCCCATCAACTTCCCCACCGCTCGCCTGCAAGGTGGTTTACTCTTCACCATCACCCTTTGCGTTATCTTTGAAGAATGGAGCGGCTCAACGAGTCTGGCACTAATCAAGCAACCTTGTGTGGTTGCCTTGATCGCGCTCTTTACGCCGGAGGTAACGCGTTCACGGCTCGCGTTCGTGATCTTCGCAGCTTCTTTAACTTTGCTGGTCCCCGCTTTTGCAGTGGATTGGCTCAAGTCCATCAAGGATGGGTTGGACACCGGTGCGTTCATCGCCGCGTTCTTCTCAGCCCTCACCATACTAAAGACAGTTGCAGAGCGATCGCCGGCGGTCCGGCGAGCCGGAGAATATCTAGCGTCGCAAAGGCCTGGGCGCCGATACATTGCACTCACGTTGGGGAGCCAAGGATTCGCCCTCCTCCTAAACTATGCCGCATTGCAGCTCTTGGGCGCGCTTTCATCGGCCAGCGCTCGGCGCGAGTCAGACCCAACCATCCGGCGCATCAGGATTCGGCGTATGTTGCTGGCCATCGACCGCGGCCTCATCTCTACCCTTCCTTGGTCGCCGACCTCGTTTGCCATCGCCATTACAACCACCGTAATTCCGTCAACATCCTGGTCGGATGTGGCTGGTCCGTCGCTTGTCACAGCCGTCATCTTGGCGGGGACAGGTTGGGGGCTCGACACCTTGTTTAAGCCGAAGGTCGCGCGGCCCCCGGGTCGGATTCCGGAGCCCGTCGATGGGATCGGTGCTTTGGCGCCGCTCTGGATCTTGCTGATAATCCTCATTGCGAGCGTTGCGGTGCTTTATGCGTCGACCAGCATCAAAGTATCGGCACTGGTCATGGTGATTGTTCCCATGATCGCGGTTTGTTGGATGGCTGCTCAAGCCGATCGCGGTGGGCGAATTGCGGGACTTGGAATACAAATTCGCGAATATTTGTTCAGCGAACTGCCCGGATTTCGCAGTGAGTTGGTGCTGTTAATACTTGCAGGATACATTGGTACAGTGGGGGCAGAGGTGCTGACTCCAGTATTCGCCGCTCGCGAGTTCAACCTTGCGGCCGTTCCGGCGGGTATCATCCTGGTAGGGTTTGTTCTCGGAATCCCCCTGTTCGGACAGCTAGGCATGAACCCGATCATGGCGGTGACTCTTTTTGCCCCCCTCATCCCTCCGGCCGCAGAGCTTGGTGTCAGTCCCACTTCAATTGTGTTGGCCATTACCGCGGGTTGGGCCCTGTCGGGAGCGACGTCCCCCTTCACGGCGACAACCCTCCTGGTAAGCCGTTTCGCCAGCGTGAGTGCATGGCATGTGGGCCTGCGTTGGAATGGGCTTTATGCTTTGGCCTGCGCAGTCCTGCTATCGTTTTGGGTTTTGATCTACACGTACGTTCTATGACGATTTCTCGCCTGGAGCTGGCGCGTTGATCGAAATCATTCGGCATCGAGGGCCTGTCACGGGTGTGCGTTCCCTGAAGCGATTATTTAGTCGTTCTCCGACGGCGAGCCGCGGAAGATGCATAGTGATTGGATAACCACCTTCTCCAGCCACTAATTGGGCGGTCCTCCTCCGGCATGGCAAACAGGAGTGTACGATGGTCGGCCATGCGAAGCCATCGGACAACTATAATTCTAGAAGTTGGACTTGTGAGGCAAAGTCCACGATCGCTCGAGAATTACGAAGAATAGACTTGGGCAGCTGTGCGTATTTAGAGTTTGACCGCAGGCCCACGCGTCCGTCGAAAACTCCAGAGCGCTGCGTTGCATCGGCCAAGGAGCTGAGCCGCAAAGTACAGACTGCTCAAGTCGTGCGCAAATACTTGAGTGAACTCGACAATGTCCGGCCGATTTGGAACGGGTGCCGCGCTCGGCGGCCAAGCGGATGTTGCTAACTTATCGGGCAGAAGCCCTCATGCAGAAACGCTTACCCACCCCCACCTCGGCACCGCGGTGGTGCGGACGCTCTCTACCGAGACGTCTCCCAATCTCCGGCAGCAAGACCCCGTTGACGCTCCGCAGGTGGCGAGCGCCTCAGGTCACCGAAAACTGCGTCATCATTCCCGAATCCTCATGCTCGAGGATGTGGCAATGCAGCATGTATGGCGCTTCAGGCGGCGCGGCGTGGGGAAAGGTCACCAAAATCTCCGCCGACCCGCCGTCTTCAATCGGCACGGTGTCCTTCCATCCCGCCATGTGCGGCACCGGGGGCTTTCCGTTGAGCGACACGATCCGGTATTGGCACCCGTGAATGTGCACCGGATGCAACATCTGATCACCACCTTCATCGATCACCCAGCGCAACGGCTGGCCACGCGGAACATTCATCGGGACTTCCGCCAATTCATACGATTTCCCATTCACCGCGTTGGCCGAAAGCTGCGTCTCCAGCGGCAGCGTCGGACCGTTTACAATGAGATCGGTGAGCGCCTTCACAACCTCGCCTGGAGGTCCGCCCGGCGCCATGACGCGTTTGATGCCGGCCTTCATCAATGCGCCCATTCCCTCCTTGTCGAGATTCATGTCCATGGTGAAGCGCCCGCTCACCGGCGGCAGTTCGTTCGGGAACGACGGCAATGATGCCAACCGGTCAGGCAGCGTGCCATTGCCCTCCGCGCCAGTGGGTTCGAATGTCAGCAGCGACAGCGCCTGATGGAATGGCGGCAGGTGCATGATGGGACTACCCGCCACCGGTAGCGTGACCAAATCGAACGCCTCGCCGCTGCGCGCATCCACCATCACCTCGAACCGCTCGCCAGCATGTACGGTAAGCTCATCCATCGACACAGGCGCTTCCAGCAGGCCGCCATCGGAGCCGATCACATGGAGCGTACGCCCATCCGACGCTTTCAGCCGGTAGGTGCGCGCGTTGGAACCGTTGAGGATCCGCAAGCGCAACCACCCTTTTGCGGTCTTGGCCACAGGGTGCTGGGTGCCGTTCACCAACACGCGGTCCCCCACGTACCCTACGGTCACCGCTGCCAGATTGAAGCGATGGAAGAATGCGCCGTTCTCCTCAAACCGCCGGTCCTGGATCACGATCGGGATGTCATCGACGCCCCAAGTGGACGGCAGCCCCAACGCGTCGGTCTCGTCGTCGTCCACAAGGAGAAGACCGGCAAGGCCTTTGATCACCAGCTCAGCCGTCGCCGGATAGATATGCGGGTGATACCAGAGCGTGGCGGCCGGTTGGTCCACGGGCAGAGCGGGTCGCCACGTTCCACCTGGCTTAATGATCTGATGCGGTCCGCCATCGACCACCCCTGGAATAACGAGACCGTGCCAGTGGACCGTCATTTCCTCCGGCAGTGCGTTGGTCACCACCATTTCCACCTCACTGCCGCGGCGCATACGTAAGGTGGGTCCGAGGAACGGGCCACTATACCCAAAGGTTGGCGTCATCCCACTATCAACGAACCGCATCTGCCCTGCCTCAGCGGTCAGCGCAATCGACCCATTCTCGTCTGGGGAGACGATCGGAGGGATGGGGAGCGCTGGCCGCGTTTCGGCGCGCACCGATGGGATGGTCAGAAAAGGCGCTGCTACGGCAACTGTACCGGTTGCAGCGAGGATCTCTCGGCGGGTGAGACTCATTTTGTCTTCGCTCCGGCATGGGTTTGGGATAGTGGCACACTAGTCGTGGTAGTGCTGCGATCCAACGTTGGAAACACGCAGGTGCCGCCGGCGTGTCCAGTTAGTCCCTATGAGTCGGTTGGCGCCGATCGGACTCAACGGCTTGCCGAACGACCCGAGGCGCCCCGCAGCCGCTTCATCCGCCCTACATGATGTGGGTTGGCTGCCCATCGCTCCGGGGAAAGGTGCGGAGCCTGACCGGTCAGGTCAAAAACGCGTAGTCGAGGATTTTGTGAGAACATACTTGCCTGTGCATTTTAACGCCGTTGTCAGCCTCAGTCGTCTGGCGAAAACGCGGTAAATCGAGGACTAATCACTCCAACCCAGGTGGGTACAGCGCAGGCATACGGCCAAATTTGCACTACGAACCGCAGGAAAATCCGAATGAAATTGACCGCTACAGCCCTCTTGGCGATCGTGTTGGCCACGACCTCAGCTTTGGCTGGCGGTCAGGGCCTTACTGAAGCTGACATCAAGGCGGCGCAGCAGGCGTGGGGCGACGCGCTCGTCGCGATCGCCGTTGCCTACGATACCGAAGGCGAGGAGAAGGCGAGGGCGCTCGCGATTGAAGCCGTTGAACGTTACTACAACCATGGCAACGGCAAGGTGCTCTTCAAGCCGACGCTTGCTTCAGATCCACATCGCTTTCGCACCACCCGGGAAGGTGCGATCGCATATTTTGTCGGCGGTGATCCGGATTTTCCCCAAGACGAAGGCTTTGCCCTTAAGGGATGGCGTGAGGTCGACGTCACCAATGCCGCGATCTTTGTCGATGGTAACATCGGCATGTCGATGGGTGACGTGACCATTACCGATGCCGACGGAAACTCTGTTTCGGTGGATAAGACCTGGGGCTTCCAGAAGACTGAAAGTGGAGATGTCGTCATAGTTCTCCATCATTCCTCTCTGCCGTTCACCAAGTAAGATCTCGAGTTAGATGCTTTGCGGAGCGCGCTTGCGGAAACTGTTTGAAAAAGAGTTGTTCGGATTGCACTCGTGCTCCATGCGCCGGAGAAGGTCGCGCTGATGCGCCTCCTTGGGATGTGCTCTGACTGGAGCGGGGTGGGCATGAGCTTCCCCCACCGAAGTGGTCCATCCTGAGGTATGGCTTTGAGGAGCCGAACGAGGAGGCGTAAACGCTGTTCACAAGTGTAAACAGAGTTTTCACGGAGTAGTACGAAGATGATAAATATCATCGGCGTTTGGCATGAATCTGC
>JBCCYN010000077.1:0-21345 GCA_039189655.1 Pseudomonadota bacterium
CGCCGAATGGGTCAACCCCGAAGAGCGCAGCGTGGGTTGAGGCATTCGGCGCTGCGCGGGAGGATGGGTTGCGGTGGGAGAGATTTGGCACGGCGCCCCGCAGCCGCGCCCAGTTAGGCAATCGTCACAATAACGACGGCTAGCGCACCAACACGTTGCGGAACTGCCAGGGATCAGACCGGTCGATGTCTTCAGGAAACAGTCCCGGGCGGCCGGCTAGCGGCGTCCAGTCCGTGTAAAACCCCTTGACCGGGCCAAGGTAAGGGAGCTGGACCTCAAGGCACCGCGCGTGGTCCATCTCTTCGGTTTCCACGATTCCCGCTTCGGGATTTTCGAGCGCCCAAACCATGCCGGCCAGCACCGCAGAGGTCACCTGAAGGCCCGTTGCATTCTGGTATGGCGCCAGGCGGCGCGTCTCCTCAATGGAAAGCTGCGAGCCGTACCAGTAGGCATTTTTCGCGTGGCCATAAAGGAGCACGCCCAGCTCATCGATACCGTCGATGATTTCATCTTCATCCAGCACGTGCAGCACCGGCTGCGCCTTTCCGGCCTTGCCGAACATTTCGTGCAGCGAAAGGACCGCATCGTTGGCCGGATGGTAAGCGTAGTGGCAAGTGGGTCGATATTCTGGGTCGAGCCCCTCCCCCACGGTAAAATAGTCCGCGATGGAGACGCTCTCATTGTGGGTGACGAGAAAGCCATACTGCTCCCCTGGCGTTGGACACCAGGTGCGCACCATGGTGGCTGCTCCGGGCTGAAGCAGGAAGCGCGCGGCGCGGCAACCGGTGCCCTCGGCTTGCACGCACATATTGTCGGGCATCCAGGTCTCGTGCGTTCCCCAGCCGAGCTCTGCAGGCTGCAGGCCCTCGGAAATGAAGCCATCCACGGACCAGGTGTTCCAGAAGGCATCGAGGGGTTTTGGGGTTCTCGCCCGCTGTGTGTCGCGCTCGGCAATATGGACGCCTTTGACGCCAAGCCGGCGCATGAGGGCGGCCCAGTCGGCACGGGACGTCGGAACGGCACTGCCCTCGCCCAGGTCCGTCTGCAGATCGAGAAGCGCCTGTTTGACAAACCAGGACACCATCCCGGGGTTGGCGCCGCAGCAAGAAACCGCTGTGGTTCCCCCAGGTTTGTTGCGTTTTTCCGCCCGGGCCGTTTCGCGCAGCGCATAGTTGGTGCGGGCGGCTTGGTCCGCACCCTCGTTGAAGTAAAAACCCGGCCAGGGCTCGACCACGGTGTCGATGTAGAGGGCGCGCAACTCACGGGTGAGGCGCATGATGTCCACCGAAGACGTATCGACGGAAAGATTGACGCAAAACCCCTGGCCTTCGCCTTCGGTCAGCAGCGGTGTCAAAACTTCGCGGAAATTTGCCGGCGTTAGGGCCACGTCCGTGTGGGCAATGCCCCGGTCGTCCAGCAAAGCCCGGTCCGCCCCCGAAGGATCGATGACCACCATGCGCGATTTGTCGAAGGCAAAATGCCGCTCGATGAGGGGAAGCGTGCCGCGCCCGATCGAACCGAAGCCGATCATCACCACCGGTCCCGTAATCGTTCCGTAAACCGGCCCATCGGTCATGCTGTCTCTCCCGCCCTCAACGTTTTGTGCGGATGAGGCATATCGCGTGCGATGGGTCCTTGGAAGCGCCCCTCTCCTGTGGTTGCGGTCCAGGGTTTGGTCGCCCGTGCCGTCGCCACAACTGGATTGCCGTGACGGCTAGCGCGCGGCAAACACCCAGCCGTCGTGAACGGCAATGCGAAGGGCCGCTCCTTCCTCAAGGTGCTGGTCACTGTCGGCAAGCGCCAGGACTTCGGTCTCGGAGCCGTCTTCCAGAATGGCGGTCACCACCTGCGTCGGACCCGTAAAACGCACCACCTTGGCCCGCGCCGGAAAACCTTCCCCGGGCTCACCTCGCTCTCCCGCCGCCACAACACGGCAATGCTCGGGCCGCACGCAGATCGATGTGCGCCCCTCCACCGCTTGGGGATCGGCTCGCAGCCCGATTCGCGTCCCGGCAACGTCGACGGTGGCGCGGCCGTTGGAGACACCAACGCAATCGACCGGAAGAATGGAACCGCGCCCGATGAAGCGGGCGACCTCAGGGTCGGCGGGTTGATCGTAAAGGGCTTTCGGCCGGTCCACCTGGCGAAGCACACCCTCCATCATCACCGCCACTCGATCGGCAAGGGCGAGGGCTTCGGCCTGGTCATGGGTCACAAAAACCATGGTGGCGGCACTTTCAGAGTGAAAGCGACGAAACTCCTCCTGCATCGCCTCACGCAGGTTGGCATCAAGGTTGGCAAGGGGCTCGTCGAGGAGCACCACCCGCGGTTCGGTGGCGAGGGTGCGGGCAAGGGCAACGCGCTGACGCTGACCACCGGAGAGTTCCGCCGGACGCCGCTCGGCATAGTCGGAAAGGTCCACAGTTTTAAGAGCCCGTGCCACCCGCGCGCGCCGCTCTTCCGGCGGAACCCCTTGCACCTTCAGCGCAAAGGCAACGTTTTCGGTGACGTTCATGTGCGGCCAGAGGGCATAGGACTGGAAAACCATGCCGAGACGTCGCCGCTCTGTGGGCACGTGAACATCCCCGCCCGACACCGTTTCACCGCCAATGCGGATCTCCCCCCCATCAAGGCGCTCAAAGCCAGCCACGAGACGCAGGAGGGTAGACTTTCCGCAACCGGACGGACCCAGAAGCGCCACAAACTCCCGGTCGGCTGCATGGAAGGACACGCTGTCAATGACGGTCTTGTCGCCAAACCGTTTGACTGCCCGCTCTATGGTCAAGCTTGCCACGGAAGCACCCCCCTCGGGAGCCAGCGCGCGAGCAGCGTTGCAAGGGCCGCCGCAACAAAGGTGACGAGGACCGCGAGCACTGAGGCCGCTGCCGCCGCGGTGGTGTTGCCCTCATCGTAAAGGTTGAAGACCGTGACACCGACGGTCTCGTTGCCCCGGCTCCAGAGGAGCGCGGAAACGGTGAGCTCATTATAGGCTGACATGACAATGAGAAGCACCGCCGCGCCAGCAGCCGGCGCTACGCCTGGCAGGAGGATGCGGGTGAGCCGCGTTAACGCCCCCGCGCCGGCGATCCGAGCCGCCTCATCAAGGGCAGGATCCTGCGCCACAAAGGCGGCCACCACTGGCCGCACGCCCAGTGCCAAGAACCGCGCCAGATAGGCGATCAAGATGATCCCGGCTGTTCCATAAAGGCTCACCTCAAGGAGCGGCAGCGGACGCAGGAACGTCAAGATGAATGCGATGGAGATGACAATTCCAGGGAGCGCGTAGGGCGCATCCACCGCCCCATCGAGGAGCCGTGCGGTACGGCTCCGACCGCTGGTGAGGAACCAGGCAAACGGGACAGCTACCACGAGGCTCACGAACGCGGTTCCCAGGGAGAGCCAGGCCGAGTTGACGAAAGCCCGCCGCGCGGCCTGGTTGTCCCAAACGGTCAGGTAGTGGGCGAACGTCGCTGTATCGGCGCTGAGGGGGACACCGAGCGCTTTGACGAACGAAGTGCCGAGGAGCGCGATCAGTGGCAGGATCGACGCCGGCACTAGGACGAGGAGTACGGCGGCGGTGACCGGCAGGCCCAAGCGTCCGGCATCGGTGGGCTTCAAGCCACCCCCCACGATGGTGAGCGTCACTCGGGCCCGGCGCTGGGAGAGAGCTTGGACGGCAAGGCCGGCCCCTGCAATGAGCGCGAGAATGAAGGAAAGAACCGCCACCTCCCCCAGCACCGATGGCCCAAAGCCCGAAAGGCGTTGGTAGACCAGCGCGGTCAGCATGGTGTAGCGGCCGGGAATGCCGAGGATGGCAGGAATTCCAAAATTGCCCACCGCCGCCACGAAAGCGAGCGCGCCCCCGGCGATGATGGTGGGGCGCAAGAGTGGCAGGATGATCTGAGATATCACGGTCGTCGTGCTGGCGCCGGCAATGCGGGCCGCTTCCACCAAATCGGCAGGCACCGACCGCAGACCAGCGCGAACGGCCAGAAAGACGATGGGCATGTGCTCGATCCCCATCAAAAGGATGATGCCCTCGCGGGAGTAGAGCCAGTTTCGGGTGCCCGGCGGCGGCGCAAGCCCAACGGCCCCGAGGAGCACCGACGATGGACCGGTGAGGTCGAGCCAGGCGAGCGCCGCGATCTGCGCCGGTACCAGCATCGGCATCAGCACGAGGAAGGTCAAAAACGCTCGGCCGGGTAGCTGCATCAGCCCGAGCACCAGCGCTAGACCCACCCCTAGGACAAGGGAAACAACGGTGGCGCCCAGGCTCGCCTCCACCGTTCGCCACGCGGCACCCTGGGTCCAGCGGGAGGATAGAACGTCCGCCACAGTGCCGGGCTCAGCGGTGCCAATTTCGGTGAGAAGGCGCAGGAGCGGTAGGATGCAAAGCCCCACCACATAGACGCAAAGAGCGGCGAGCATGACCTGCTCGCCGCTGAAGCCTGAAAAGATCGTCTTGGAGCGCCGCGCGGGGGCGGCAGCCCGCTCGCCCATGGACTAGCCGCCGAAGAGATCCGCGAACTTTCGCTTCAGCTCATCGGTGGAGGTCATCAGTGCTGCCGCATCAAGGGGCATGATGTTGAGCGTGGCGGGATCGGGATAGCCCTCCGGCGCCGCAACACCTGCGCGGATGGGGAAATAGCTTTGCTTCACCGCCTGCTCGGACGCCGCCTGGCCCAGTTGGAAGTCGACAAAAGCCTTTGCCGCATCCACATTCTTCGCCGTCGACAAGATGGCCACCGGCTGGTTGATGGCGCTCACACCCTCCGCAGGAAATACGAAGTCCACCGGCGAGCCGTCGTTCTTCTGGGCGAAGGCCATGAAATCGATGATGATGCCGTAGGCTTTCTCGCCACGGCTCACCGCGTCGCGCACCGAGCCGTTGCCCTTGCCGGCAATGGCATCGTTGTCCATCAGCGCTTCATAAAAGTCCCATCCCATACCGTCTTGTTGGGTGACGGTGCCCACGTGGATGACGGCCGCACCGGAATAAAGCGGGCTCGGCATGATGACCTGACCCTTGGCTTCCTCTGCCAAGAGATCCTTCCAGGACGACGGCGCGGGGACGCCGGCATCGGTGTTATAGATAATGCCGGTGGTGATCAGCTTCGTGCCGAACCAGTGCTTTTCAGGATCGTACTGGCCTTCGGGCAGCACGGAGGTATCGGCCTCGGAATAGGGTTGCAGCACGCCCTGGCCTTTCAGCTGCTCCATGGCCACGCTGTCGGCGATCATCAGCACGTCGGGCTGCGGGTTGCCTGCGGCGATCTCCGCTTGAAGTTTGTTCAACACTTCCGTGGTGCCGGAGCGGAACATCTCCACTTCGATGTCCGGATGTTCTTCGTTGAAGAGGGCGAGCACCTCTTCCATCTGCCCGGTCGGCTGGGAAGTATAAAGGACAAGATCAGCGGCGTTGGCAGCCGACGCAGTCAGGGCGGCTGCGCCAGCGAACAATGCTCCCCTAAGCATCTTTTTCAGCATTGGTTCGTCTCCATTATTGAAGGGTAGCGGTGGAAGCTGCCAGACGTACTTGTCCAATCATCCGCCGCTAGGCAATGCCTGTTGTAAAAGTTTCATAATACTTGGAAATTTCATGGGGCGCGGTGCAGCGACCGCCTCAAGCTCGGCGCGACCTCGCATTCACCTTCCAAGGCCAAATCCCAAAAGGCAACGGTCTGGCGGGTAGCGTTCCACACATACAAGCCGAACCATTGCGCCAACGAGGGGCACAGGTCACGGCTACGACCCCGCGCCAGCCGGGCGCTCCCTCTGTCTATTCGGGTTGGTATTGCTCGCCGAGCTGAGGGGCAAGCCGTTTCTTACGGTCTGGCTGGATCCCGGTGAATCCGGAAAGGCTTCAAACCCCAACGCCGCGCAGGATCTCGCTCACAGCGATACGGTCCGGTGTAAAGGCCTCGCGCAAAACGTCCACGCAGGCTTCCGGCCGCGTGTCGCCGCACATGAAAATGTCGAGGGCAGCGTAGTCGTGCTCCGGCCACGAGTGGATGGAAATGTGGCTTTCGGCGAGGACCGCGACCCCTGAAACTCCAGAATTGTCATCGAAGTGGTGAAGATGCACGTGGAGCAGCGTTGCCCCTGCCACATCAACGCAGCGGCGCAAGGTTTCCTCGATGTGGTCGATATCGTCGAGCCGGTCGCCGCCGTGAACGTCAACAATCAGGTGTGCGCCAGCGCATCGCACGCCATCACGCACCATCGTATGATCCGCGTGACCGCCCGTTGCGGATTCTTCTTGTGTGTGTGCCGGTGAAGGCTCGCTGCCGTATCGCGCCGTTGCGTTCTTCTGCGCCAATTCGGTCCCCGTTCTGCTCGGAAAGAACCACTAGTAAGCAGGCGCCGACATCGTTTCAAGGCAAAAGCGCACTCAGCGCGCATTCTCATGGGCCATTGCAACACGGCGTCGCAGGGACTTGCCTGTATTATTCGTTTCGATATATGTCGGCCGAGCATATATCGAGCCAGAATATGGAGATGGCGGTGGCCGTCGACGCTCTAAGCCCTGTGAGCACGCTTTGCCTTGCGATTCTCCATCGCGGTGAGGCGACCGGATATGAGATCAAGAAGGAGTCCGTGGAAGGCGACTATCGCTATTTCATCGACGCCAGCTATGGATCGATTTATCCCGCGCTCGCCCGCCTCGCCGCCGACGGTTTGGTGACCCAGCGCGAAGAGCAGCAACCCGGTCGGCCTGCACGAAAAATCTACGCCATGACGCCCGAGGGCCGCGATGCGCTGTTGTCGGCGCTTTCCGAACCACCGGGGCCAGATGTTTTCCGCGCTCGGTTTTTGCTCGTGGCGAAGTTTGCCCGGGAATTGCCGATGGAGGTGGTCGCCGACGCGGTGGCCGAACGCAAGGCGCTGCTTGCGGACGAAATCGCTCACCTGGAGAGCATCGCAAAGGACGAAACCGGCAATGCCGCCGCCCAGTGGGTGGTGGAATATGGCCGCCAGTGTCTCGGTACATCGCTCAATCACCTGGAAAAGGAAGGTGACGCGTTGGTGGCTCTTGCTACCCCCTCCCTTTCCGAGGCTGCAGAGTAAGGACTTTCCCCTGTGTTTACCCGTTTAGTACTTGCCCTCGCTCTGATCGGCGGCGTTGCCGCCTGGATGCTCTCCGGCACCCTGATCGTTGCCGGGACGGCGGAAGAGGCGACCCGTCGCCCGCCCGCCGAGCGCAACGATGCGAACAGCGCGCTTTTCAGAGTTCGCGTGATGACCGTGACCGCGCAGGAGCGCAAACAGACCCTCACCATGCGCGGCCGCACCCGCGCCGACACCATGGTCTCGGTGGCGGCCGAAACCCCCGGCCGCATCGCCGAACGGTTGGTGGACCGCGGATCGGTGGTGAAGGCGGGCGACATCCTTTGCCGCATCGATCAGGGCGTCCGCAGCGCCGAGCTCGCCCGCTACGAGGCCGAGATGGCGAAGGCGCAGCTGGAATTTGACGCGGCGAGTAAGCTTCAGGGCCGGGGTTTTGAATCCCAAACCCGCGTTGCCGCCACCCGCGCCGCCCTCGATGCTGCCCAAGCCCTTGTGGCCGCCGCCCACCAGGAACTGGAACGCACCGTTGTGCGCTCGCCCATCTCAGGCGTGGTCCAGGAGCCCATTTCGGACGTCGGAACCGTGCTTCCTGTGGGCGGCCTTTGCGCCACCGTCGTCAACGCCAACCCCATGGTCATCACCGGGCAGGTCACCGAACGGGATGTCGCCAAGATTTCCGTGGGCGAGCGGACCCGCGTGGACCTTATTACCGGAGAGTCGGTGGAAGGCTTGGTGTCGTTTATCTCGCGGACGGGAAATCCCGAAACGCGCACCTTTACGGTGGAAATCACCATCAAGAATCCGACTTTGTCGCTTCGGGCAGGCGTGACGGCCGAGGCGTTCATTCCCCTCGATCCGGTGGTGGCCCACCGCCTTTCACCGGGCGTGCTCACCCTTTCCGATGACGGTGCCATCGGCGTGCGCAGCGTCGACAATGAGGGCATTGTTCACTTCCGGCCGGTGGCTATCGCCGGTCAGGACAGCGAAGGCTTTTGGGTGGTTGGTCTACCCACCACCGTCGACGTCATCACCGTTGGCCAAGACTATGTCATCGAGGGTCAGAAAGTCGCCCCGGTGAAGGTCGGTGAGGCTGGAGAAGACGCATGAGCGCGTTCCTCGACGGGCTGCTTTCCAAGCCCCGAACACTGCTAACGCTGATGATCTTTCTGATCGTGGCGGGCGCCTACGTCTACGTCACGATCCCGAAGGAAGCGAACCCTGACATCGACGTGCCGTTCTTTTACGTGTCGGTGGTCCAGGATGGTATTTCGCCTGAAGATTCGGAACGTCTTTTGGTCAAACCCATGGAGCGTCAGCTGCGTGGGCTCGACGGGCTGAAGCAGATCACCGCAATCGCCTCAGAATCCCACGCCGGCATTGTGTTGGAGTTTGAGGCCGACTTCGACAAGGACGAAGCCCTCAACGATGTGCGTGACAAGGTGGATCGGGCCAAGGCCGACCTCCCGGACGACGCCGACGAGCCCAGCATCACCGAGACCAACTTTTCGCTGGTGCCCACCATCATCGTTGGCCTGTCCGGCGATGTGCCGGAGCGCGCACTATTCCAGCATGCCAGACGCTTGAAGGATGATCTGGAAGCGCTTCCGACGGTTTTATCTGCCGATCTTGAAGGTTCGCGCGAAGAGCAGCTCGAAGTGCTCCTCGATAAAACCGCGCTGGACACCTATGAGCTCGACCCCATCGAGCTACTGCAAACGCTGAACAACAACAACCAGCTCGTTCCCGCAGGTTTTCTCGACACCGGCGAGGGCCGCTTCACTGTCAAAGTGCCCGGCCTGATCGAAGAGCCGGAAGACGTCTACAACATGGTCGTCAAGGAAGACGCGAGCGGGGTTGTCACTGTCGGCGACATTGCCGAAGTCCGCCGCTCCTTCAAGGACCACAACAAGTTCACCCGCGTAAACGGCAAGCCCGCCATCACCATCAACGTGGTCAAGCGGCTTGGCGAAAACATCATCGAGAACAACAAGTCCGTCCGCGATACCGTGGAGCGGGTGACCGCAGAGTGGCCGACCACCATCCAGGTGGATTTCTTGATCGACCAGTCGAGCTTCATCTACGAGGTGCTCGGCGGGCTTGAGGCGTCCATATCCACCGCGATCCTTCTCGTGATGATCGTAGTCGTTGCCGCCCTTGGAATGCGCTCCGCGCTCTTGGTGGGCATCTCCATCCCCACGTCCATCCTCCTGGGCTTCCTTGTCCTTTCCGGCCTTGGAATGACCGTCAACATGATGGTGATGTTCGGGTTGGTGCTGACGGTGGGCCTCCTTGTCGATGGCTCCATCGTGGTAGTGGAATACGCCGACCGAAGGGTCTCTGAAGGGGTGGACCGGGTGACCGCCTTCAAGGAGGCGGCGAAGCTGATGGTTTGGCCGCTGGTCTCCTCAACGGCGACCACTCTCATCGCCTTCCTGCCCATGCTCTTGTGGCCCGGCACCCCGGGCGAGTTCATGAGCTACCTGCCGATCATGGTGATGATCGTGCTCTCGGTGGCCCTCGTCACGGCCATGGTGTTCTTGCCCGTGGTGGGCGGCGTCCTGTCCAACGGGCTCATCGCCGGGCTGTTTTCCGGGATCGTTGCCGCGGCGGTGGCGGTCATCGCCCTTTCCGACATCGGACCGGCCAAGTACGCTGCTGCGGCAGCTGCGTTCGTGCTTGCGACCATCATCGCCACAAAACTTGCCGCACGGTGGGCCCCAAAGCCGATGGCAGGCGATCCGCCTCCGCAAAATCCCGTGTTCCATCTCAAAGATGTGCGTGGTCTGACAGGCCTTTACGCCCGCCTCCTCAAACTCCTTGCCGGCAATGTCATCGGCATCTTCGTAACGCTGGCGGTGGTTGTGGGTGCAGCGTTCATGATCATGGGCGCGTTCATGACCAACAACAGCGGCGTCGAATTCTTCGTGGACGAAGAACCGGACATCGCCGTCATCATGATTTCTGCGCGCGGCAACATGAGCGCACAGGAAGCCCTTTCTCTGGTGAGGGAGGTGGAGCGCGAAGTTCTCGCCATCGACGGCGTGGACAACGTGGTCACCAGTGCCTTCCCGTCCGGTTCCACTGCCCCAGGAGGGGGCGGCCTTAATGAGGCGGGCGATGCCCCGGCTGATATTATCGGCCAACTCCAGGTCGAGCTTGTGGAGTATTGCTGTCGGCGCAAGGCGAACGAAATCTTTGCCGATATTCGCGACCGCACGAGTTTCGCGGGGATCAAGACCGAAGTACGCGAAATTCAGGGAGGCCCGCCCACCGGCAAGGACATTCAGCTCGAAATTACCTCCGATAACTACGATAACCTGCTTGCGGCCATGGGCGTTGCCCGCGCGCACATCGAGACCGTCGAAGGCCTTCGCGACTTTGAGGACGACCGTCCCCTGCCCGGCATCGAATGGCAACTCGACGTCGATCGCGAGGAAGCCGGCCGGTACGGTGCGAACATCCAAACGGTTGGGCAAATCATCCAGCTCGTCACCAATGGCGTGCTCCTAAGCAAATACACGCCGAGCGACTCGGAAGATCAGATCGATATTCGTGTGCGCTTCCCCGAAGAAGATCGCACCCTTGACCAATTCCGGGACCTGCGCCTTCAGACGGACAAGGGCCAGATTCCCATCATCAACTTCCTGGATATCCAGCCCCAGCCGCGGGTTTCTGCTATCACCCGCATCGATGGCCTATACGCTATGACCGTAAAGGCCGATGTCCTGGAACAGGAGGGCTATGACCTCAACGCCAAGATCGCGGAGATCGACACCTGGGTAAAAAGCCAGGATTGGCCGGGTGGCGTCTACTTCACCTTCCGCGGCGCCAATGAAGAGCAGGCGGAAAGCTTTTCCTTCCTCATGAAGGCCATGGTGGCCTCTCTGGTGATGATGTTCTTGGTGCTCGTCACCCAGTTCAACAACTTTTATCAGACGTCGCTCACACTCCTGACGATCATCTTATCGGTTTTTGGCGTGCTCTTGGGGATGCTCATCACCGGTCAGAAATTTTCTGTCATCATGACCGGCACCGGGGTCATCGCGCTCGCCGGCATCGTGGTGAACAACGCCATCGTGCTCATCGACACCTACAACCGCGAGCGCAAGGTTCAGGTGGATGTGCTGACGGCTGTCCTGGCCACTGCATCCCAGCGGGTTCGCCCGATCCTGCTCACGACGATCACCACCATCGCCGGCCTCATCCCCATGGCGACGCAAGTCAATCTCGACTTCTTCACCCGCACCATCGCGGTGGGTGGCATCACGACGATCTGGTGGGTGCAGCTTTCAACAGCCATCATCTCCGGCTTGGCGTTCTCGACGATCCTCACCCTTTTCGTGGTGCCGGTGATGCTTGCAATGCCCGAGACGGTGAGCCGCACAGCCGCGCGCTTGGTGGGTCGCCGGCCGAGACAAGCGGTCGAAGGTCCCAACTGGGGCGAGCCCGCGCTGGCCGGCGCGGCTGCGGGTGATCGCGTTGTTCACCTGGAACCCGCGGGACTGGTACCCCTTCCTGCGGCGGCGGTCGGAACTGCAGAAGATGGCCAAGGACGGGCGCTGCCGCCGGTCTATGCGCCCGTCTTCGCCCGGCCTTGGCGGCGTCCGACCGGCAACGACGACCATCACGGCCCCACCATCGAGGCGGCCGAGTAGGCTCCGCTTGCGCGCGGTCAGCAGGGAGAGCGCGTCCCATGCCCCACTTGGGGGTCGTGCCTCTTCTGGCAGCGAGATAATGATCGAAGCGCAGCAAAATGTGGATGGACAAGATGATGCTTCAAAAACAAAGGGTTAGGGCGCCAGCCTGATCCAAGCAGATCGCGCGGCGCGCGAACCCGAGAGAATTTAGAACAAACATCGCGTCGGCGCGCCAAACCTGCCAAACTCCCCCGGCATGAGCGACGTCGAAACGCCGAAAATCTCCGCCGATAGCGGCGGCATGCTACGCGCCTTGTGGGCGCTGTGGCCTTACATGTGGCCCCGCGGGCGCTTTGACCTCAAAATGCGTGTCGCCGCCTCGATCCTCGCGCTGATCGTGGCGAAAGTCATCACTGTCCTCATTCCCTATACCTATAAGTGGGCGACTGACGCCCTCACCATTGAAGAGTTCGGCGCCTCCGAGGTGGCAAAGCAGGCCGACCGCCTCTCCCTCCCCGCGTTCGTCGTCGCCCCGGTCATGCTGGTCGTCGCGTTCGGTGTGGGCCGCATCCTGATGATGGCGTTCAACCAACTGCGCGACGGTCTGTTCGCCAAGGTCGGCCAGCATGCGGTGCGTGAACTGGGCCGGCGCACCTTCGTCCACCTCCACGACTTATCGCTGCGCTACCATCTGCAACGGCGCACAGGCGGGCTCTCGCGGGTCATCGAGCGCGGTGTTAAGGGCATCGACGCACTGGTGCGCTTTACCATTTTGAACTCGCTCCCCACGGCCATCGAGTTCGCTCTGGTCGCGGTGGTAGTGGCCTACCAGTTCTCGTTTTCGTATCTCGGTGTGATTGCCGCGGTGGTGGTGGCCTATGTCTGGTTCACCGTGCGCGCTTCGCGGTGGCGCATCGCCATACGCCGCGAGATGAACGATTCGGATACCGACGCAAACTCCAAAGCCATCGACAGCCTGATCAACTACGAGACCGTCAAGTATTTTAACAACGAAGCCATGGAGACGGAGCGCTTCGACCGATCCATGGCGCGCTACGAGGCGGCCGCCACCCGGACCTGGACGTCGCTTGCCTGGCTCAACATGGGTCAGACGCTCATCTTCACCCTGGGCCTCACGACGCTCATGATCATGTCCGCCCGCGCCGTGATGGCCGGCGAGCAGACCATCGGCGACTTCGTGATGGTGAACGCGCTTCTCATGCAGATCGCGATCCCGCTCAACTTTATGGGTTACGTCTATCGCGAGATTAAACAGGCCCTTGCCGATATCGAGACGATGTTTGGCGTCCTTGGAATGCCGCGGGAGATCAAAGATAAACCCGGCGCAAAACCGATCGTCGTATCGGACGGTGCGGTGCGCTTCGAAAACGTGACATTCCACTACGATCCCGAGCGGCCCATCCTGCACGGGCTCACTTTCGAGGTCCCGGCGGGGTCAACCCTTGCCATCGTGGGCCCATCGGGGGCGGGCAAGTCGACGCTTTCGCGTCTTCTTTACCGGTTCTACGATGTCATCGACGGCCACATCCTGATCGATGGTCAAGACATCCGGGACGTGACCCAGGCGTCGCTGCGCCGGGAGATCGGGATCGTTCCCCAGGACACTGTGCTCTTCAACGACACCATCGCCTATAACATCGCCTACGGCCGCCCCACCGCGAGCCGGGCGGAAGTGTCGGCGGCCGCAAAAATGGCGCAGGTGGGAGATTTCATCGAAAAACTCCCCCAAGGCTATGACACCGAAGTGGGCGAGCGGGGCCTCAAACTATCGGGCGGTGAAAAGCAGCGTGTTGCCATTGCCCGCACCATCTTGAAAGCACCACCGATCCTCATCCTCGACGAGGCCACCTCGGCCCTCGACACCAAGACTGAGGAGGAAATTCAGACCGCCCTCGACCAGGTGTCGAAGGGGCGCACGACGCTCATGATTGCCCACCGGCTGTCCACGGTGGTGAAGGCGGATCAAATCATCGTTCTGGATGCAGGCCTGATCGCAGAGCGCGGCTCCCACAGCGAGCTCTTTGCAAAGGGCGGCCTATATACAGAAATGTGGGAGCGTCAGCGCCAAGACGATGCCGCCATTGAGCAGGCAAGCGAAGTGGAAGAGCGAAAACCGTCGGTGCGAGCGATGGAAGAAAGTTTCGCTGATCGATAATTGGTCGAGTTGTAGCGTATTGACCAATAATTGGCGGTAAGTCAGGCGAAGAATACTGGGCCGCGAAAGCAAGGAGGATGGGCGTTGAAAGCAGAGGACACGCTTGAGAACGTGGGATGGAACGCATCGGTCCCGCCGAATGGTTTCTTCAATCGGCCCAAGGCAATCGCCAACAACGACAATCCTGACGGGCTCTCGTCTAGCAGCGCCGAAATTGAAATCGAGACGACGCCCGAGCACATGAACCTTGTCTCCGGCGATCCCGGATGCGCCAACTGGACGCGATCCTACGACGATCCCGGGGTGTCGGGCCTGCGCGAATACCTGCGCAAGAATAATGGGATAAAGGGCCTCGAACTCGTCTCGCCGGACGACCCGAAACGGGCGGCAGAACTCTTCAATCGCGACGGGTTCGTGGCTGTACGTGACGCCCTTGACCCCCAGCAGTTGCAGCGTATCCGCGCGGCAGCCAATGGCAAGATACTCGAATTGATGAAAGACGACCGCGACTGCTCGGCAGGCGGTGGCGCAGGCGGCTTGCCGCACCGATACTCCTTCGGCGGCGGGTCGGCGTCGCGCCACATGCTCCACGTGGATGAGTGGTGCGAGCTTATTGACCTGCCCACGACCACGCCCATTCTCACCGAGATTTTCGGTTCGGCAAACTACGTGGTTGGCGGCGCTGGCGGGGACATCGCGATGCCCGGGGCCATAGAGTACCAGGGCCTCCATTCCGACAATATGTGGTCAGAGCTGCCCGATCCCTTTCACAATGTCACCATGCGCGATGTGCCGGTTCCGGTCCTCACCATCAACTTTCCGATGATCGACCTCACCTTCGAAAACGGCCCGATCCGGCAAATTCCCGGCACGCAACGGTCACGGGCATCCATCCCAAACCTTGTGGATGAGCCCGAGTGGATGAAGCTGTCCACCGTGTGTCCGGCACCGGCTGGAACGGCCATCTTCCGCGACATCCGGGCGTGGCATGGGGGAACGCCCAATATTTCTCGCGATGTCCGGGCGATGCCCAATGTCGAATACTATGCGCCCTGGTTTCGTAGCGAAGGGATCATGCGATGCATGCCCTACTCCCAGTGGGAAAAACTCTCGCCCCACGCCCAGCGTATCTGCCGTTTGGTGATGTGCGACAAGGGCGAAGAAGTCATCGGCGCGGGCTATATGAACCCGAGGCGAAAGTCCCGTGAAGCCTTCAAGCAAAAGCAACTTGAGGCGTTGGGAGAAAAGGGCGCTCGCGAGTATCTTGCGCGTCTCTAAGTGGTGATGGGTAGGCGGTTTTCCGGCATCGCCTCTGGGGCATCTTCTGCAAGGTAGTCCTTGCAGAGTTGCCCCCTTTGGGTTGCGATCTCGTCCACCGACGGAAGCATCCGCAGCCTATTCATCGAGCCCGGGCGGTGATGGCAATGGAATGTCCTCCAACGTCAGCCCGCTGTTGAGGACACCCAAAAACGCCGCAAAGATGAACCCTGACCCAATAGTGGTGATGATCAGCTTGCGCCAAAGGCGAGGTTGGGCGGGCGCGCCACGGTCTGCACCGGCAACCGTGGCGTCTTCCGGATCAGGATCGCGCCGCCCCCAAGGGAGTACGGCGAAAAGCAGTATCCACCAGATGATAAAGTAAACGGCAATGGCGCTGCCCAGACCGATCCCCAACCCTACACCTCTTCCAATTCGGTGAGCACGCCACCGATGTCTTTGGGATGCAGGAATAAAACGGGTTTACCGTGGGCGCCGATTTTGGGGCGACCGTCGCCAAGCACACGCGCGCCCGCATTCGTCAGTTGCGCTGCCGCCGCCTCGATATCGGGAACCTCGTAGCAGATGTGATGCATACCCCCGGAAGGGTTACGCTCCAAAAACGCTGCGATGGGCGAAGCTTCGCCCAAAGGCTCCAAGAGCTCAATCTTGGTGTTCGGGAGTTCCACGAATACAACGCGCACACCGTGTTCGGGAAGATCTTGTGGCGCTGAAACCTTTGCGCCCAGGGCGTTGCGGTAAAGGGCGGAGGCCGCCGCCACATCAGGCGTCGCCACGGCGACATGGTTGAGCCGTCCGATCATGGTTCTTGCCCTTCCATCATCCCCTGATCGTCACTTGCCTCTTATGTTGTCGCCCCACCAGACCGAAGCAGACGCACAACGCCCTACCCGGCAGTGGCGACGAACACGTGGCAGATGGGCTTTTTGCCCCACCGGTGCGCCATGTGGGACCGGATCGCCCGGCGGGCAGCTTTGGCCACCACGTCCCGGTCCCGGCGCCGATGGCGGGGGATACTGTCGATGGCGCTCTCCACCGCGTCGATGAGGGTTTCTCGAAATCGATCCCCATCGTTGTCTCGGGTGGGGATGCCGATGGTGACGATATCGGGATCATCGTCCAGCTCGAACCGGTCATCAAGCGTCACCGAGGCCGCCACTACTCCGGCATAGGCTAGGGCTTGGCGCTCACGCACGTTGGCATCCTCGGAGGTGCGCAACAGACGCCCGTCAAGCAGGAGGACATCGGTGAAGACCTCGTCGATCACCTGGGCAGGGGTGGGCGACAGACGCACCATCTTGCCGTTCTCCGTGACCACCACCTCGTCGATCCCCGCATCGCGCGCAAGGGCCGCCTGGGCCGTGAGGTGCATTGCCTCCCCGTGGACGGGCACCACCACCTGGGGCTTGAGGAGCCGGTACATCTCCAAAAGCTCCTCACGGCGCGGGTGGCCGGAGGTGTGGACGAGGGCGTCGTGGTCGGTCACCACCTCGATCCCCTGGCGCACCAGCCCGTTCACCACCGCGTTCACCGCCTTCTCGTTGCCTGGAATGGTGCGGGAGGAGAAAATCACCCGGTCCATGGACGATAGGGCAACGCGGGGGTGGTCGTCGTTGGCAATGCGGGCAAGTGCGGCACGTTCCTCGCCCTGGCTGCCGGTAAGGAGGATCAACACCTTGTCTTTGGGAAGGTGCCCGAAATCGTCCTCCGACAGGGGTGCGGGAAGGCCGTCCATGAGACCGCACTCTGTGGCCACACCGATCACCCGCCGCATGGCGCGACCCATGACCACCACATGCCGGTCGGCGGCGACGGCCGCTTCGAAGATCGCACGGATACGCGAGACGTTGGATGAGAATGCAGTGACCGCAACCCGGTGGGGGGCGGTGGCCACCAGCTCTTTGATGTGGGTGGCCACATCGGCCTCGGAAGGAGAATGGCCCACCCGCGTCGCATTGGTGGAGTCGGACATCATGGCAAGGATGCCGCCATCGCCCAGCGCTTTAAAGCGGTCGAGGTCTATGGGTTCGCCCACGCCGGGCGTTGGGTCGATCTTCCAGTCGCCCGAGTGGACGACGGTGCCAAGGTCGGTGGCAATGGCGAGCGCATTCGGCTCGGGGATCGAGTGGGAAACGGGAATGAGTTCCACCCGAAAAGGGCTTAGATCGAGCGTCGCGCCCTGCTCCACCACGTGCACGTCGGGATAGACTTCTCGCCCGTTCTCCGTGGCCTTTGCCCGTAACAGTCCTGCGGTGAAGCGCGTGGCGTAGACCGGTGCTTTAAGGCGGGGCCAAAGCTCCAAGAGTGCGCCGTAGTGGTCCTCGTGGGCATGGGTGAGGATAATGCCGATGAGGTCGTCCCGCTCCTCCTCGATGAAGCCGATGTCCGGCAACACCAGGTCGATCCCCGGAGTAACCCGCTGGTCGGCAAAGGTGACGCCGCAGTCGACCATGAGCCAGGATTTCGCGTGGGGCGGGCCGTAGCCATAAAGGCCCAAGTTCATGCCGATTTCGCCGACACCCCCCAGGGGCAGGAAGACGAACTCCGCGGTGGGCTCAGTCATAGGGGCTCCGTGCGCACAAAAACGTCACCAGCGGCGACAAGGCGGGTGGCGCCCCCCTCCTCCTCTAAGATGAGCCGGCCCTCAGGATCTAGCCCCAGGAAGCGGCCATGCGCCGTCCCACGATCGTAGCGCACAGTAACGGGCTCGCCGAGGCCCACGGCCCGTTGAAGCCACCTTTGACGAATGTTCCGCGGGCCCACTGTGTCTTGAAGGACCGCCAGAACGGCGGCGACGGCCGGTCGCAGCGCCGCAAAGATCCCATCTTTGGTCACGTGAGTTCGATGGGCAGCAAGATGGGTTGCCGGAGCGTCTGGCGGGTGATGAGCAACGTTGACGCCATAGCCGATCACAGTGCTGCGGCTCGCCGATCGACCCTGAACGCTTGTTTCGATGAGAATGCCGGCGCACTTCTTGCCATCGATGAGCACATCGTTGGGCCATTTTAGCGCCGGGTCAAAGCCGTTCGCGCAGAGGGCATCGGCGAGCGCCACCGCCGCACCCAAGGGGAGAATACCGAACGCTTCCGGGGCGAAATGACCGCTGAAGGCAAAGGTCGCGTAGAGGTTTCCGGCCTCAGAAACCCAGGCTCTGCCCCGCCGGCCCCGCCCCGCCAGTTGCCGTTCCGCCGTGAGCCAGAATGGCCCCTCCCCGGCCCGCAGGTGCGCCATCGCCTCATCGTTGGTGGAACCCACATCACCAAGGCGGATGACGGTATCTTCGTCCCTCAAAAGAGGCTCTGCGCCGCCACGGTGGCAGCGGACAAAATGGGCGTCCAGACAAGGAAGAACAAGATGGAGAACGCCCCCGATACGCCAAGGACGACGCGCAGCTCGCCGGGGGTGGGTTCAAAATGGTCGCGGGGCTCGTCCATCATCATGATCTTGATGATCCGCAAATAGTAGAACGCCGACACCGCCGACGCGAGGACGCCAATCACCGCCAGGGGAATGAGGTCGGCCTCCACCGCGGCGAGGAACACATAAAACTTTGCGAAAAAACCGACGAGTGGCGGAATGCCCGCGAGAGAAAACAGAAGGAGCATGAAGATGGCCGCGGTCCACGGTTTTGTCCGCACGAGGCCCGTCAGGTCGGTGATGTCCTCCACCATCCCCTCATCGGCCCGCCGCATGGCAAGAATGCAGGAAAAGGCCCCGAGGGTGGTGGCAAGGTAGACCGTCATATAGATGATGACACCGATGACCCCTTGCTCGGTGCCGGCCGCAAGTCCCACCAGCGCGTAGCCGATGTGGCCGATGGAAGAATAAGCCATCAGCCGCTTGATGTTGGTTTGTCCGATGGCGGCAAACGCGCCCAGCACCATGGACATGATGGCCAGGAAAATCACGATCTGCTGCCACTGGATGAGGGCCGGCGCGAAGGCATCCATGACCACGCGAACGAAGAGCGCCATGGCCGCCACCTTTGGCGCTGCCGCGAGAAACGCCGTCACCGGGGTGGGCGCGCCTTCATAGACGTCCGGTGTCCACATGTGGAACGGGACCGCCGAAACTTTGAAGGCGAGCCCCGCCAGCACGAAGACGAGACCGAAGACGACGCCCAAACCGACGCCCCCCTCCTCGCTCAGTGCCGCAGCGATGCCGGCAAACTGCGTGGCGCCGGTAAAGCCGTAGATCAGGCTGATCCCATAAAGCAGCATCCCCGAGGAAAGGGCGCCCAGCACAAAATACTTCAGCCCCGCCTCGGTGGAGCGGATGGAATCGCGGTTGATGGAGACGGCGACGTAAATGGCGAGGGACTGGAGTTCCAGGCCGAGATAAACGCCGATCATATCGCCGGCGGAAATCATCAGCATCATCCCCAGCGTGCCGAGGAGGATGAGGACGGGATATTCAAAGCGCGGAAAACTCTGGTGGCGGGCGTAGGCCATGGTCATGGCCACCGAGACCGCCGCACCGATGAGCGTCAGCACTTTCAGGTAGCGGGAAAACCCGTCCGATATGAACGAGCCGCCAAAGGTTTCCCCTTCCGGCTTGAACCCGGCGAGGATGATGATGGCGATCGTAAAGGTGACGATCGTCAGGAAGCTCACCGCCGGGGCGGCGTTCTCACGACGAGAAAAGACCCCGAAAACCAAAAGCCCCAGCGCCGCGAGCGCCATGAGAATTTCGGGCAGGACGGGCAACAGGTCAGGAAAGGCGGTGGCGTTCATGGGTCAGTGCGCCGCCGGCTCTTCGGAGGTCGAGTGATCGCCTCCCTCGTGGGAATCGCTGTGGCTGCCGTCATGGTCGTCGCCGTGGCCGGCATCATGGTCATCGCCGTGCCCCCCGTCCACCGCCATACCGGCCGCAGCCATCCCCTCCCGGGTGGCATCGGCGGAAGAGCCGGCGGTGACATCAAGGCCGCTCACATCCACCACGGGCGTCGTTTGGGGTCGGCGGGACTCTGCAATGTCGGAAATGAGTGCGTTCACCGACGCATCGGTGACGTTGAGCACAGGGTCGGTGTGGATGCCGAACAAGATGGTGAGCACCACCAGCGGCACGAGGATGAACTTTTCCCGCAGATTAAGGTCGCTCATGCGGCGCATGGATTCTTTTTCCAATGGCCCGAGCACCACCTTGCGGTAAAGTAAAAGCGCATAGGACGCCGACAGGATTACGCCCGTGGTGGCAAAGACGGCGGTGACGGTAGAGACTTTGTAGGTCCCCACCAAGGACAGGAATTCGCCGACGAAGCCGGATGTGCCCGGAAGGCCCACATTGGCCATGGTGAACACCAGGAAAGCGGTGGCGTACCAGGGCATCCGGTTGATGAGGCCGCCATAGGCGGAGATTTCGCGGGTGTGGGTGCGGTCGTAGACGACGCCCACGCAAAGGAAGAGGGCCGCCGAGACGATGCCGTGGGACAGCATCAAGTAAATGGCGCCCTGAATACCTTGGACGTTCATGGTGAAAATGCCCATGGTCACAAAGGCCATGTGGGCCACGGACGAATAGGCGATGAGCTTTTTCATGTCCTTTTGGGCAAGCGCCGTCAGCGAGGTGACGATGACAGCGATGACCGAAAGCAGGAACACGAGCCAGGCAAGGTCCGCCGACGCATCGGGGAACATGGGAAGGGAAAACCGTAAAAACCCGTAGCCACCCATTTTCAGCAGGATGCCGGCAAGGATCACCGAGCCGGCTGTGGGCGCTTCCACGTGCGCGTCGGGAAGCCAGGTGTGCACCGGCCACATGGGCATTTTGACGGCAAAGGACGCAAAGAACGCGAACCAGAGCCACATCTGCATATCGGCTGGGAATTGGTAAACGAGAAGATCGGGGATCTGTGTTGTTCCGCTCTCCCAATACATTGTGATGATGGCAATGAGCATCAGCAACGAGCCGGTGAGCGTATAAAGGAAGAACTTGAAAGTGGCGTAGATCCGCCGCGGCCCGCCCCAAATGCCGATGATGAGGAACATCGGGATGAGGCCGCCTTCAAAGAACACGTAGAAAATTACGATATCGAGCGCGCAGAAGACGCCGATCATCAAGGTTTCGAGGATTAAGAAGGCCACCATGTACTCGCGCACCCGTACGGTGACGGAGCGCCAGCTCGCCAGGATGCAGAACGGCATCAGGAAGGTGGTGAGGATGACGAAGAGCAGCGAGATGCCATCA
>JBCCYN010000078.1:0-21325 GCA_039189655.1 Pseudomonadota bacterium
CGAGGACGGCGTCGATGGTCGGCGTCGGCAGTTTTGTGATCCGGCCGAGCTCTTGGACGGAGCCGACAAGGGCATCGATCTCCATAGGCCGCCCGGCGTCCAAGTCTTGCAGCATTGACGTCCGGTGGGCGCCCACCTCCCGTCCGCCTTCGATCCGGCGGTCCACGTCGATTGGAAATTTTACGCCCAGAGCTTCGGCGATGACTTGAGCTTCAAGCATCATGTGTTTAACGACCGGCCGGCTGTCCTCGTCCGCGCAAAGCACGTCGAGTGTTGCGTGGGTGAGGGCCGAGATGGGGTTGAATGACAGATTGCCCCAGAGTTTGACCCATATCTCGTCTCTCAACCGTGGCCGCACCGGCGCTTTCAAGCCGGCGCTGGCAAGAGCTTTGGAAAGTGCTGTCGCCCGATCTGATTTCGAACCGTCGGGCTCCCCCAAAGAAAATCGATTGCCTTCAATGTGCCGAACCACCCCCGGCTCGCTCACCTCGGCAGCCGGGTAAACCACACAGCCCAGGACGTTGTCCGGCCCGAACCCATCCCACTGCGCAGTCCCTGGATCGACCGTGGTAAGCCGAGTTCCCTCCAGCGCACCGCCAATCCTGTGAAAGTACCACCAAGGAACGCCGTTGACCCCGCTGACGATGGTGGTGTTCGGGCCGATCAAGGGCTGCATGCGACCCACCACCGGTGGTACGGAATGGGCTTTTAGGGTGACGATCAGATAGTCTTGGGGACCGAGCTCGGTAGGATCTTCCGTCGCCGTAACCGCGTAGCTCTTGCGCGTTTCACCCTCCAAGAGTGTGAGCCCGTCACGGCGAATTGCGGCAAGATGAGGACCGCGAGCCACCAAAGAGACGTCGGCTCCGGCGTCGGCGAGCTTTGCACCCAAGTATCCACCGATGGCGCCGGCGCCGAAAACACAAATTTTCATGGTGCGCTCCGTTCAGCCGGCCGATGCCACAAGGCCGAGTTTTTCGGCCATACCGATACGCTGCATCTTCCCCGTTGCACCCTTGGGAATTTCCGCAACGATGACGACGCGGCGCGGCACCTTGAACCCGGCCATGTGTTCCGAGGCGAACGCGCGGATTGCCGCCTCGTCCGCACTGGCGCCTTCGCGCAAGACCACCGCGGCGGCCACCTCCTCGCCTAGTTTTGTGTGGGGGAGTGCAAACGTCACCACCTGCGCAATGTCGGGGTGATCGAGGAGCACGCTATCCACTTCAAGCGGGCTGACCTTTTCGCCACCCCGATTGATGATTTCCTTCAAACGACCGGTCAGGAAAAGATATCCGTCGTCGTCGAACGCGCCCTGGTCTCCGGTGCGGAACCAGCGCGCCCCCTCGGCCAGAAAAAAGCTCTTGGCGTTGGCGTCTGAATTGTTTTCGTAGCCGGCGGTGACGTTGGGGCCCGAAATTACCACTTCGCCAGTGCCGTCCACCAGCCGATCTTCGCTCTCGTGGGCGATCTGCACTGCGGGCCCTGCTGCCACACCGACCGAACCTGCCTTCTGGGCCCGCGGCGGGAGGGGGTTTGAGGCCATCTGGTGCGCCGCCTCGGTCATCCCGTAGGCTTCGATGACGGGCACGCCGAAGGTCTTGCGCAGGGCGTCCATGACTTGGGGCGGAAGGGACGCGGAGGAGGAGCGCACAAACCGCAGAGGGGCCGTTTCGATGGCGTCTGCGTTGCGGCCGGCGCGGCTTAAGATGGCTTGGTGCATGGTGGGCACGGCTGTGTACCAGGTGGGTTTAATCTCTCGCATCTGGGCGAAGAAGCGGAGCGCATCGAACCCGGGCGTGCACCAGATGGATGCGCCGGCCGCGAGCGATGCGGACACAGCGGCGACGAGACCGTGAATATGGAAGAGCGGCATCACGTTCATGCCGCGGTCCTTTGGCGAAAGGGCAAGGGAGGCGGCGATGTTCTGCGCCGACGCGCTGACGTTCGCCTGGCTCAACGGCACGATCTTCGGCCGCGACGTTGTGCCGGAGGTGTGCAGGATAAGGCAGGTGTCCTCTGCGTCGGGCTTTGCGACGTCAGGGGCGCTTTCGCCGCGTGTCTCGGCCGCCAAGTAAAAGGCGCCCGCTGGACCTTCAGGAGTGACGCTAAGCCGGATGACCTGAGTCCCGAGCCGCGCAGCCGCGTCGAGGGCTGGGCCGCTATAGTCTGAAGCAACCACCAGCGCCTTCGCGCCAAGATCTTCCAGGTAAAATGCGAACTCTTCCTCGCGGTATGCGGGGTTCAGCGGTGCTGTCACCGCCGTTTGGGCGATGGTGACGAATGCTGTCGCCATATGCGGGCCGTTGGCGAGCACCACCGCCACGCGGTCGCCGTGGCCGATACCCAATTGATGGAGCGAGGCGCGAATGTCTTGGCTCAACGTCCGAAGTGCGGCGTAGGTCATCGCGTTCGGGTCTGTTGCGCCAACTGCGGCGGTGTCGCCCGGATGACGTGCCAGAAGCGCCTCTAGCGTGGTCTCCATTTTGGTTCCTTCAAGATCTTCATTGGGAATATAGCGAGCCGGCCCGGTGGTTTGTGGACCGTAAGGGCCTGACAGCTGTTATTAGGGCGGCTCCTAGTAGAATGGCAATTTTCGACAATGGCGCGATCGATGGCGGGGGCTGATGGTCGAGTTGCGCAATTGTACCAAAGCGCTGGCTCCATAGGGCCGCCCCCTGGCCGGTTTAGTTTGCGCCGCTGGTAGGCTAGGCTCTTTCTAAAATGAGCTGGGTACAGGGTCCGGAGACCGAGTATGAAGATCGCGACGGTGGGAAAGGGTGGTTCAGGGAAAACCACTATAGCGGGCTCTCTGGCTCGAATATTTGCCGAAGAGGGTCAGCGGATCCTCGCCATTGACGGTGACCCAAACCCCAACCTTGCCCTTACGCTGGGTATGACCAAGGAGGCGGCGGACGGGATCGAATACATCCCTGCTTCTGTCATGCGGCCCGGTGAAAAGGTGGATGGAGTTACCATGATGGAGCCGGCGTTACCGCTGGGCGAACTCATGACGCGCTACGGGCACCGGGCGGCCGAAAACGTGGACCTAATCGTAATGGGCAAGCCCGCCCACGGCACAGCTGGTTCCGGCTGCATGTGCGCGTCGCACCGTGCGGTCCGTGGACTGATCTCCGAACTCACAGCCTATGGCGACCATACGGTCACGGACATGGAAGCGGGCCTTGAGCATCTGAAGCGCGGCACAGCGCGGCACGTGGACATGATGCTTGTGGTTGCAGAGCCCTACTACCGGTCACTGGAAGCCGCTCAACGGACCGCGGAGCTTGCTGAAGAGCTTGGTATCCGTTTCGTCCGTGTGGTGGCCAACAAGGTGCGCGGAACGGAAGATGAAGCGGCGATCGGAGCGTTTTGCGTCAAGCACTCAATGCAGCTCATTGCATCCGTTCCCTACGACGAGGCGATGATCGAGGCGGAGAGGGAAGGGCGCGCGCCCTACGATTTCGCCGCCACGAGCGCGGGAATGGTAGCAATTCGCGATCTTGCCGCAAAAATAGGCGTCCTTGCTGCAACAATGGGTCCACGCGGTGGCGCCGGCGGTGTCGGCAGCGACGCTAGGCTGTGAGGGGTCGATGCAAATCGGTGAACTTGCAAAGTCACTTGGAGTAACGACGAAGACTCTCCGTCACTATGAGCGCATCGGTCTCATTCCAGCCGCTTGTCGCACCGCATCCGGATATCGTGTCTTCGATGAGGATGCCGTTCGCCGCGCGCGTCTGGTGGTGGGCCTGCGCGGCTTGGGACTCTCGGTGGATAAGACCCGCAGCCTCATCGCGAGCGACGCCCCGGGGACGCTGAGGCGACGACTGATCAGCGAGATCGACCGTGAAGTGAAGCAGCTCGCGGTCGAGATTGCAGTGCTTCAAGGCCGGTATGAGGACCTATCCGCCCGGTCCATGGCGCTGCTCGCCACCCCCGAAGACGATGAAGATTGTGTGTGCGCTGCAACGTTACAGACTTGTAACTGCAGGCCGAAGGCGAAAACCTCGAGCCGTTCTAATGGCATAATGCCGCACAATGGAACTTTTTTAAAGGTGCCTTGACCTTGCCCCTGGGGCAATGCCTGAAACTAGTCTATGTCTAGGGTAGGAGGTCGACACCATGTCGTTGGGGAATGGCGCGGCGACCGAAGGCACACGAGCCGACGATGAAGGCCGCGCGGAGAATTATCTACCGCGGTTCGCGCTGGATGAAGGGCCCATCAAAGAGGTCCACGCGTTTTGGTTAGCCGGGATGAGCTGCGACGGGTGCTCCATTGCCACCGTCGGGGCCCAGAACCCATCGGTTGAGCAGCTACTGCTCGCGAAGATCCCAGGTTTACCAAAGGTTATCCTGCATCATCCGGTCCTTTCTGTGACTGCCGGCAAGGACTTCATGAAGGCGCACCATCTCGCCCGAGAGGGAAAGCTCGGCGCGCCCTACGTGGTGCTGCAAGAAGGCTCCGTCGCGAACGAGGATATCTCTGGCGGTTTTGGCGGCTACTGGTCCGCCATGGGTGTTGGCGATGACGACCAGCCTATTCCGACCGCCCACTGGCTGCGCGATTTAGCGCCCGGCGCTGCCGCAGTCATTGCTGTGGGCACCTGCGCGACGTGGGGCGGTATTCCAGCCGCGTCAGGCAACGTCACCAACGCCATGTCGGTGATGGATTATCTTGGGAAAGACTATCTGTCGACGCTTGGCCTGCCGCCCATCAACATACCGGGATGCGCGCCGGTGGGTGACAACGTCACAGAGCTCATCGCGGCGGTGCTGATGTTCCTGGCAGGTTTCGGCCCGCTACCGGAATTCGATGAATTGGGGCGGCCTAAGTGGATGTTCGGTGAAACCGTTCACCGCCGCTGCGTGCTTGCTGGCAACTACGAAGAGGGCAAGTTCGCCGAAAAGTACGGCGAGCGGAAATGCCTGGTGGAGCTGGGCTGTTGGGGACCGGTGGTGCAGTGCAATATCGCCTCCCGCGGCGCACTGGGCCACAACGGCGGCTGCATGAACACCGGCGGCATCTGCATCGGTTGCACCATGCCAGGTTTTCCGGACTCCTTTGCACCCTTTTACAAGACAGCGCCCGGATCCATGGTGTCCTCGAACGCCAGCCGCACCACCGGAACGATGATCTCCTACTTGCGGCGCTTCACCCAGTCTTCGCGAAATCTGACGCCGAAATGGAAAGTCACGTCAGAAGTCCCATCCGGTTGGGCAAACGTGTCAGGCGAACGCAACCTGATGCAAAAGACCGTGGGCACCTTCTACGAGTACCTGAAGCGGCGAGGGACAGAGTTCGCGCCCGGATCCAGCCGACAGAAAGAACTCCAAAAGTCGGCACGCCGGTTCTTGGATGCGCCAAAGCAAAAGGCACAGGAAGCGCCCGAATTCCTCGAAGCCGCGGAGTAGTGTTGTGTCGGTTTGGTGGATTGTTGGATTTTCGGCCGCCACGCTGGTGGTGCTGATCGTCGCGGCCTTGGGCTTGCTCATATTGAAGGAGGCGCGCCGTATTAGGCGGCTCGCCTTGGTTGCCGCGGACGTGGTGGCAGAGATCGATCTTAATACGCGCTCCGTCTGGTCGCTCACGAAAACGAACGAGACAGCGGAAGCGTTATTGGGCGGTGCCGCCGCCATTGAAGAAAACGCCAAACGGATTGAGGGGGCCGTGAGCGCCCATCAATCCGAACCGGCTTGAGGGGGACGGATATGACCGACATCTCCCTCTGGTGGATTGCCGTTGTGGGTGCCGTGGTCGTTACGGTCGTGGTGGCATTGCTTCTCACACTCATCTTGCGGACGGCGCGCGATATCGAAGATGGCGCGGCCGTGGTTTGGGCCAATGGGCAACGGGTCGCAAACAACACAATTCATATCCCGCTCCTTTACCGCACCGACGAAACGGCCAGCGAGATCCTTCAAAAAGCCGGCGCGATCCTGCGGACGTCACAGAATATCGCTGCCCACGCACAGGACTGTAGCGGCTGCCCTAAATGCATCTTGGGAGGCCGAGGATGACGTCGATCACGCTTCTGACGGCGCTTTCCGTCCTCGCAGCGCTCGGATTTCTCGCCACCGTGGCGGTGTTTCTTGGCAAGATTGCTGCAACGCTGGAGGCCATTGGCGGGCGAGGTGACAGCTACCTCGCAAAGCTCAGACTCGGCCTAAACGCCATTGAGCGGGAGACATCGCATCTGCCTGCCGCTGCGGTGCCACTCAATGAAAATCTCACCAACGTGGCCGACGGCCTGGTCGGTGTCGATGATGCGCTGGGCAAACTTTATGGCGCCCTCGCGGCCCAGGAGGCGGCATAATGCCAACCTTCGCGCTTGTCATATGGGCCGTCTCACTCATCATTGTCGCCGTGATCATTGTGCCGGTGGCGGTCGGTCTACTGCGGCGTACGATCGTGGCCGCCTGGGCCATCGAACGCTACCTCAAAGACATGGAATTGGCGGGCGCTAAGATCGCCGTCCACACCGGCGCCATTCCCGCGCTGGACGATACGCTGGCCGTGGCCGGGACGATGGTTGGCGTCGCGAACGACATCGAAGAAAAGACCGAGGTCGCCAAAACCGTTCTTGCCGCTCGGGCGCAGGAGGCGGTGAGATGATTTCAGTTCTCACCGCTCTGACGCTCGTTTTGGCTGTCACCATCGTGGCCGCCGTCGCCTACCATCTTATTGGTGTCTACATCGCCCTCAAACGCGGGGGCGACCATTTGGAAGCCCTCGCCGGCCACCTCATCAAAGTGCGTGACGATACCGCTCCGCTGAACGGACGGGTCGACGAAATCAATGCAGGCCTGGTGTCGCTTGCAAAACCTCTTCTGGCGGCAAACGGCAACCTCGGCGCCATTGCAGATGTCTGCGAAAACCTTGAACGACAGCGAGCCCACTGAATGTGTTTTGAGAACCTTCCCATCGAGTTTGACGAAGAGGGCCGCGCGCACCTTAGGGACGGGGTGAAAAACCCTTACGAGTACCAAACGCGCACCATCGAAGAACGCGACGAAGTTCTGAAAAAGATCGCGGCGCGGAACGGCCAGATCACGGATGTGGACTTTGACCCGGTAACCCGTGTGGCGGGTGCCCTGGCGTTTCACTCCACCGTGGACCTTGAAGAACGGCGCGTCCTCGACACCAACTCCATGGCAACGCTGTTCCGCGGCTATGAGGTGATCTTGCGCGGACGAGACCCTCGTGATGCCGCGTTCATTTCATCGCGTGCGTGCGGTGTGTGCGGCGGCGTTCATTCCACCGCGTCCGCGCTCTCCATTGAGATGGCGCTCGGTATCAAGCCACCGCCCCTGGGGATCGTCATCCGAAATCTCCTCCTCTCGTGCGAATATCTTTACGATAACCCGCTTCATCTTTTTGTACTTGCCGGCCCTGACTTTTCAGAGTCTCTTGTCAAGCAAACGAACCCGGAAATTTGGGCCAAAGCGGAATCGGCGAAAACAAAATACCGCAGCCTGCATGGTTACGACACCATCGGCGCCATCATGCACGACTGCAACCCGCTCACAGGCAAGCTTTACCTTGAAGCGCTCCAGATGACGCGTGTGGCCCGTGAAGCCTACGTTCTTCTTGGCGGCAAATACCCCCATCCCGAAACCATCATCCCCGGCGGCGTGACGACCTTCGTCAATACACAAGTATTGAACGAGTTTTATCTCCGGATGATCAAGTTTTTTGATTACGCAAAGCGTATCATCGGCATCTGGGATGACATGTTCGACTTCTACTATGAAGCGGACCCGAGATATCTCGACTGCGGCAAGATCCCTGCCACCATGGTCGACCTCGGCCAGTGGGATCACGAAGACCACTACGACGCCACCTACGAAAACTGCGATCACTGGGGAGTACATCGCTGGTCTACGCCTGGTGTGGTGGTGGATGGGAAGCTCGTCACCACACGGCTGACCGACATCAATGTGGGTCTGGAAGAATTTGTCGAGCATTCCTACTACGAAAACTGGGACGACCAACCGTTCAAGGTCGACCCGCTGGGAAGCCCCTTGTCGCCCAGGCACCCGTGGAACAAGACCACCATCCCGCGGCCCGGCCGACAAAATTGGAAGGACCGCTACTCCTGGTCCACCACGCCCACCTGGGACCGGCGGACCTTTGAAGCGGGCGCCTACGCTAGGGTCTATCTGTCGGCGCTCGCCCAAAAAATCCCGCAGTCGGAATATATTGTTTCGACGGGCAAGAGCCTGAAGCTGAACATTGGCCGTGGCGAAGATATGCCAGCCATGGAGGCTGAGTGGCACGTTCCAAAGGTTTGGAACGCGTTTGAGCGTAACCGGGCACGCGCTTACGCCGTGGCGTTCAATTTGATGGTGACCATCGAAAACCTTTCGCGCGCCTTTGGGCTTGTAAAGGCGGGGGAAACCGACGTGGCGACGCCGTTTGAGATCCCATCCAAGGGCCACGATATCGGAGTGGGTTTTTGGGGTGCTGGGCGCGGATTTCTGACCCACCACTGCGAAATCAAAGACGGTCTTCTCGCCAACTATCAGATCGTGACCCCCTCCACGGTGAACGCTTGTCCGCGCACCCCGTGGGGCGAGCCTGGGCCCTACGAGCGCGCGGTGATGAATACGCCCATTATCGAAACCAACTTCACCAACGAAGAGGATTTCCAGGGGATCGATATCCTGCGTGCGCTGCGCTCGTTCGATCCCTGCATGCCGTGCACCACCCACGTGATGGTGGAGGGGACCGACCGTGTGGTGACGCGTGAGGTGACCACCTGCGCCTGTGGTGTGAACTAGGGCGGTCGGATGGGCCAGCCGCGCGCGCTCATAGGGATTGTGGGGTATACGCCCGTGCTCGATGTGTTTCCGCTCGGCCCCCATCTGATGACGGCCGTTGAGGAAAGGGTGCGCGACGCCGACGTCTGCGTGGAGAACATGACCTGGGGGCCCATCCACATCGTACAGCGGTTTCAGGAGCCCGGTGCAGAACGCTTTAGCCGTCTGGTGCTCATCGGCGCGGCATCCACAGCACCGCGGCCCGGGGCGGTGCGGGCCTTTCGCTGGCGTGGAGGCAAGCTGGCCGAGGCGGATCTACAAGAGCGCGTCTACGAGGGTATTACCGGCGTCGTCGACATCGAAAATACTCTCGTTATCGGAGATTACTTTGGCGTTTGGCCGGACGAAACCTTCACGGTGGAAGCGGACCTGCCGGCCGATGCCTTCGGCCGAATGGTGATTGCCGATAGCGAGGGCTGGGCAGACGATCCTGCTCTCGACGCCCATCTCGGCTTCTCGCCAAAAAAGATGCGGGAAAAGCTTGCCGAGATTGCAGCGGATCTTGCGCTTTTAGGGAGCCGATCCAGCGTCCCCCTTCGCGACAAGTCGGTGGAGACCTTCACGCCGGTGGTCCCGTTCATCCGCAACCATACGGTTTTGCAGTCGAACGCGGGAGAGTCCCAATGACCCCCGAGGAAGCGCTAACCCGACTGAAGGAACGCGAAGAAGTACTTCAGATCTGCTACTGGTACGAAGGCGAGAAGCTTGGGCCAGTGCTTGATGCGGCTGCGGTGCTTCCCTTCATGACCACCGATCCAGATCTCGTGCGCCAAATATTCTCGATCCTCGTGGACGAAGGCGAACTTGAGGCGGCCGAGCGGGGGTATCGCTTTACCGAGACGGGACGCAAGAAGGCAGCCCGTCTTTTTGCGGATACATTTACGGAGTTTCAGCTCGGCGCCCATGGCGAGTGCACCGCCGGCTGTTGCGATGAAGAAAGCGGCGAAGTCTGTGAGCACAACCACGGTCATGGCCACGGCGGGCGTGCGCTCGGAGGGCACGGCCATGCCCACTGACAGTGCAGGCGGCGAGCCCCAGCAGCTTATTGGCTACCGGACGAACGAAGAGTGGAACGCGCTCCTTGCTCAAAGCGCTGAACTTCTTGGGACCGTAGAAGCCATTGAGGACGAGGACGCGAAGAAAGCGATGTTCGACGCGCTGAGCGCCATTGATATGGTGCACCGGGAAGCGCTTCACCGCCTCGTTCGTCTCTTCAAAGAAGGTGTGCTGGAGCAGGTGGTAACGGACCCGGCGATCCATACGCTCATGGGAATGTACGACCTGTTGCCGGAACCCGAGCCTGGCTGCCAAAAGGTTTGGGATTTTCTAAAGCCCGAGGAAGAGACCGACATCGCGGCGGACCCGGCGGGAAGCCCGCCCCACTGGTCGCCCGCACCGGTGATCGCCGAGCCGGAATCGGGCTCGGTTTTGTTCATGCGCATGGAAGAGGGCTCCTTCGCCCTCGCCAACTACGACGGCAAGCTCTTCGTGTTCGACGCCATTTGCGGACGACACAAAAAGCTAATGACCGGGGGACGTCTCGACGGCATCTCCTTTATTTGCCCGCACGGCCCGGGCTGCGTCTACGACATTAGAAATGGTGCGCGTTTGGGAGGGGGAGGCGTGACGTGCAGACCGGTGAAGCGCGACGACAAGGGCAGACCTCTGGTGGGGTTCGGAATGCCGTTCGAACCGCAGATGCCGGCATTTTAAGGGTTCTTGTGGCTGGAGTTGGCAATGTATTGCGCGCCGATGACGGTTTTGGCCCGCGCGCGGCATCGCTGATCGGCAACGAAGAGCTGCCCGACGGTGTCGTGGTGCTAGAGACAGGGATCGGCGGGATCCACCTCGTTCAAGAGTTGATGAAGGGCTATGACGCCCTTGTCCTCCTCGACGCGTGCGACCGTGGGGCTGAGCCGGGCACGCTCTTCACCTTGGAGCCGGAGGTTCTAGACCCCCAGTCCATGTCTGACCGGGAACGGCGCGATTACTTTGCCGATGTCCACTACGCGACGCCGGTACGCGCGCTCACCATGTCTCGAGCGGTGGGCGTGCTGCCGCCACTCGTGCGCGTCATCGGTTGCCAAGTGGCCGACGCGACGGCCTTTTGTGAGGCGATGGACTCGCGCGTGGAGCAGGCGACCGCCGACGCGGTCCCTTTGGTGCTTGACTTGATTGCAGCGCTCCAGCGAGGCAAGGCGGCATGACCGGACGCGCGTTCCATGTGAGCGGCACCGTGCAGGGCGTCGGGTTCCGTCCCTTCGTGCACCGCATTGCAACGGAAGAGGGGCTTTCCGGCGAGGTGATGAACACTGGCGAGGGCGTCACAATCCTTGCCTTCGGCCCCGACACCGCCCTCGGTCGATTTCGGGAGCGGTTGACCACTGACCGGCCCGCCCTCGCCGAGATTGAGCGCATTGAGGAGGGCGCCACAGCGGACGTAAAGCGCTGCGGAGCTTTTCAGATTACCAAGAGCAATGGGAGCGCCGGCGCCGTTGCAGTGACGGCGGACGCGGCGACCTGCGCTGATTGCCTCGCTGAACTCAACGATCCCACCGACCGACGCTATCGCTATCCGTTTCTCAATTGCGTCAACTGCGGTCCCCGCTTTTCGATTGTCGAGAGCGTGCCCTATGACCGGCCGACGACCACCATGCGCGCCTTTGCCATGTGTGAAAATTGCTCGGCAGAGTACCAAGACCCGGCTGACCGCCGCTTCCATGCCGAGCCCATTGCCTGCCCCGTGTGCGGCCCGGCGCTGAAGCTCGCAACGAAGTCCGGCTCCGTCTCGGGCGACCCCATTGCGGATGCCATTGACCGGCTCAAGCAGGGACAGATCATCGGCGTTCTGGGCTTGGGTGGCTTTCACCTCGCGGTGCGGGCGGAGGACGAGGCCGCTGTGGCTAAGCTCCGGACCCGTAAGCAGAGACCCGGCAAACCCTTTGCGTTGATGGTTCGTGATCTCGCGGTCGCGGCTCGCTACCAGACTCCGTCAAAGGCGGTGGCAGAGGCCCTGTCCGGAACTGCAGCGCCCATCGTGATCGCACCTGCGCGCCACATCCCAAAAGGCGTCGCACCCGGTCTCAACGCGATCGGCGTGATGTTGCCGTCCACACCGCTCCATCACCTTCTGCTGGCTGAATTTGACGAGGCATTGGTGATGACCAGCGCAAACCGGTCAGGTGAGCCGCAAGTAACAACGCTTGCCGCGGCCCAAAGGGCGCTAGGCGACGTGGCGGACGCCTGGCTAACCCATGATCGTGCCATCGCCCACCGGATCGACGACAGTGTCTGTGTTGAGCGAGAGGGCCGCGTGACGACGGTGCGGCGAGCCCGCGGGCTTGCCCCAACACCCATCGCGCTCCCCGATGATTTCCAGCCGCATCCGCCGGTGCTTGCCATGGGGGGTGACCTGAAGAATGCCTTTGCCCTCGCCACCGGCGGGCGTGTCGTGCTTTCGCCCCACATCGGCGACCTTGAGAGCAAAGCGGCTCAGGAAGATCTTTCCCGTGCCATCCGCTTGCAGCTCGCCATGGGGGCGGTGACGCCAGCGATCGTGGCAGTCGATCCGAACACGTCCTATCGGTCAAGCCAGATGGGCGAGCGGCTCAGCGAGGGTTGGGGGGTGCCATGCCAGACTATCGGGCATCACCATGCCCATGTGGCGGCATGCCTTGCGGAAAACGTAGTTTCTCGATCTGCACCGCCGGTGTTGGCGTTGACGCTCGACGGTCTTGGGGTGTCGGAAGAGGGGGCGCTCCACGGATGCGAACTGTGGCTGGCGGACTACCGTGAAGCAAGGCGGATCGGCGGGCTTTTGCCAACGGCACTCCTTGGCGGCGACCGAGCAGCCAAAGAACCATGGCGCAACCTGGTGGCCCGTCTCGATGATGCCTTCGGTGAGACGCACCTTTGGCCAGAGCCCATGCGGGCGCTTCTTTCCGATCGACCGTTGGATGCGGTCATTGCCGCGCGCCGGGCTGGCATCAACGCGCCCCTCGCGTCTTCGGCCGCGCGTTTGTTCGATGCCGTCGCTGCAACGCTTCGGCTTTGTGAGCACGGTCAAGACTACGAGGGCGAAGCCCCGATGCGTCTAGAGGCTCTGGCTTCGGCGAAGGCAAGTAAACCTTATGTATTCGCCATTGCCGCGAAGGGTCGTGAATTGAGCATCGATCCGTCGCCCATGTGGGCGGCGTTGGCCGATGATCTTGCGGCCGGGGAAGAGGCTGCAGACATCAGCGCGAGGTTCCATGACGGGTTTGCGCAGGCGCTTTGTGCGCTCGTCCATGAAGGGCGACCAGTGGGGTGCGATACGATCGTTCTCACTGGCGGCGTTTTCCTCAATGGGCGGCTTGCGCGCGCAGTGAGGCAGGGCTGTAAAGCTCAGGGCCTCCGGGTGCTGGAGCATCAAAGGGTTTCGCCCGGGGATGGCGGGTTAGCGCTTGGTCAAGCAGCCGTCGCCATCGCCCGCATGCACGAGAGTGTTGAATTATGTGCTTAGGAGTGCCGGCCAAGGTGGTGAGGATAGTTGACGAGGAACGGACCCTTGCCGTTGTCGATGTGTGTGGGGTGGAGCGCGAAACCAACGTGACGTGCGTTGCTCCGGCGGATGCTCCGCTCGCCGACCTCGTTGGCCAATGGGTGCTTTTGCATGTGGGGTTCGCCATGAGCGTTATCGACGAAGCGGAAGCGGAGCGAACGCTGGAGGTCTTGCGCGAGCTCGGCGACGTGGAGGCGGAGCTTGAAGCAATCGCTGACGGCAGGAGGTCGCTCGAATGAAGTTCTCATCCGAGTTCCGGGACCCCGCAAAGGCCGAAGCACTCCTGAAAGCCATAGAGCGAACCCTCGATGGGATGCCCAGACGCCCCGACCGCCCCATCCACGTTATGGAGGTATGCGGTGGCCATACCCACTCGGTGTTCCGCTATGGCCTTCACAGGCTTATCGATCCGCGCATCGAGTTCGTCCACGGGCCCGGATGTCCGGTGTGCGTGCTGCCCATGGGTCGGGTGGATGATTGTGTAAAAATCGCAGAACGGCCTGAGGTGATCTTTACCACCTTCGGCGACGCCATGCGGGTGCCTGGCTCCCGCAAAAGTCTTACCCAAGCCAAGGCTGACGGCGCGGACATCCGAATGGTCTATTCGCCGCTCGACGCTCTCGACCTTGCCAGGGCCAACCCGTCCCGCGAAGTGGTGTTTTTCGGTCTTGGCTTTGAAACGACGATGCCGTCCACCGCCCTAACCATTCTTGAGGCGGAGCGGGCCGGCATAAAAAACTTCTCGATGCTGTGCCAGCACATCACCATCATCCCAACCTTACGTGCGCTCCTCGCCGAGGAGGACAATCAGATCGACGGATTCATTGGGCCCGGACACGTGTCCATGGTCATCGGCATCAGAGGTTACGATTTCATCGCCGAGCTTTACGGCAAACCCCTGGTGGTGGCGGGGTTTGAACCGCTCGATATATTGCAGGCGCTTTTGATGGTGCTGCGTCAATTGAAAGACGGCGACGCCCATATCGACAACCAGTATGCCCGCGTTGTGCCTGAGGCCGGCAACACGGTGGCGCTCGATGCCATGGCCAAAGTGTTCGAGCCGCGCCCAGTGACTGATTGGCGCGGCCTTGGCAACATCGCTCAATCCGGCGCGCAAATCCGAACCGCGTACGAGGCCTTTGACGCTGAGAAGAAGTTTGCGCTTCTCGCCGCGGACGTGCCGGACCCGCAAGTCGTAAAGTGCGGTGAAGTGGTAAAGGGGCGTATGAAGCCCACCCAATGCCCAGCCTTTGGCAAAGAATGCACCCCACAAAACCCCATCGGCGCGTTGATGGTTTCTTCGGAGGGCGCCTGTGCGGCCTATGCCCAGTATGCGGCGCCGCGTCTGAGAACAGGGCGCGCCGTGGAAGTTGCCGATGCCTAAGCGCCTTCCGGTGCGCGGGGAAACGGTCACCCTCGCCCATGGGTCTGGTGGAAGAGCGATGCGTGCGCTCATCGACAGCGTGTTTCTGGACGCATTTGCGGACACTGCCGTCGATGAAAAGGACGATGCCGCGCTTGTGGATTTCGACAGCTCGGGAGGTGACCGCCTCGTCTTTACCACGGACGCCTTCGTCATTGATCCCATCGTTTTTCCCGGCGGCGACCTTGGTAAGCTTGCCGTTTGTGGGACGGTGAACGATCTTGCAGTGGCCGGCGCCCGTCCCGCGGCCCTTTCGGCAGCATTCATTATAGAAGCGGGATTCCCCGTCGCTGACCTCACCCGTCTTGCAAAAAGTATGGCGCAAGCCGCCACCGCAGCGGATGTCAAAATCGTCACCGGTGACACCAAGGTCGTTGATCGGGGGGCGGCCGACAAAGTCTTTATCACCACATCCGGTATCGGCGTTTTGCCAAAGGGTCGCGATTTCGGAGCCCACAAGGTCGCGTCCGGCGACAAGATAATCGTCAGCGACGCCATTGGCGCCCATGGCGCTGCGGTGATGGCTGCACGGGGTGATCTCAAGCTTCAGACTGAGCTTTGTTCCGACTGTAAGCCGCTGTCAGGTCTTGTCGAGGCGCTGATTGCCGTGGCGCCTTCGCTACGGCTCCTGCGCGATGCAACTCGGGGCGGGGTCGCCACCGTACTTTGCGAGTTTGCATTGGCCGCAAAGCTTGGAATCCGGATCCATGAAGACAGCCTCGTGGTGAGCGATCCGGTCCGCGGGATTGCCGAAATTCTGGGGCTTGATCCGCTTTACCTCGCCAACGAGGGTGTCTTCGTGGCGGTGGTTGCCTCTGCTGACGCGGCGTTATGCTGTCAGACATTGCGCGCATTGCCAGGCGGTGCTGGCGCGGCGGTCATCGGCGAGGTGGTGGACGACTATCCAGGCGAGGTGGTTTTGGTCTCACCCTTTGGCGGAGAGCGGCTTGTCGATATGCTAGACGGCGAACAACTGCCACGGATTTGTTGAGGGCCGTAGCGCGTGAACGTGCTCAAAATTAAAGAGTCTGATCGGATCTTGAGCTTCACTTTCGATGATCTTGTGAATTTTCACGGGACAAGGTCCATCTGTGGGCTCACCGTCGGCTATAAAGTGTTGGAACGCGCGTTTGGGGCCCTCGGTGCAGACGTGACCCCCCTTGCGCGGCCAGACATCTCTGTGAGCACTGCCTTCCCAGGTCCAGGAGCCCGCGATGCGTTTGAGTGCGTGACACGCGCCGTATCGCGTGAGCGCTATAACATTGTCAAAGACGTTCGCCCCAGCGAAAACGTCGCCGAAGCAGCATTCGGCGCCTACTGGTTCCGTGTAACCTATGGCTTTTACAGTATTGACCTTGGCGTAAAGCCTGATGTGATCCGGCCAGATTTTTTGGCTTTGCGCCGAAAGGAGAAGGCTGGCGAAGTAGAAGAAGCCGAACTCGCCGTCTTCCGGGACCTCCAATGGGAGCTGTCCGATCGGATCCGTGAACAGCCAGCTGAGGCGGTGGTCAACCTCTTATGAGCGATCGACCCATCCTCATTGGCAAATTCCTATCACCTTATGTGCGACGGGTCGGCATCACGCTCACCCACTACGGTGTGGCGTTTGACCGGCTGCCCTTTTCTGCCATCGATGATCGGGAAGAGCGGGAGCGCTATAACCCGCTGGGCCGAGTGCCAGCCCTTGCCCTCAGCGATGGTCGTACTCTGGTCGACAGCGCTGCAATTATTGATCACTTCGATGAGCTTGCCGGTGATGATGCGCTAACGCCGCAGCATGGATCAGAACGGGTGCGCGTCCTTCAGCAAGTCGCCATATCCACCGGCACCATAGACAAGCTCATGGCAGCGAATGCCGAGCGGCGCCGACCGGCCGAGCGGCAAATGTCAGACCGGCTCGCCCTCCTGAAAAGCCAGGCATTGGCGGGGTTTGACGCCCTTGAGGCGCTTCTGGGCGGCCAAGCCTTTTTTGGAACTCGCTTTGCCCAGGGTGACCTCACCGCATCGGTCGCGCTCAGTTTCGCCAACCACATCTTCCCGGACCTAGTGGATCCGAAAAGGTTTCCGGCACTCAGCGCCCAAAGCACTGAGCGCGAAGGCAGTAAACTTTATCAAGAATGCGCCATAGACTAAAAATCAAGGATGACCGACGTGTCAGAAGGGAACGCTTATGAGTAACACCGTCCGCCTGGTTCTTTCGCTTTGTTGCGCCGGATTCCTCGCCGGCGGCGCGATGGCCGAACCAATCAACTTCACCGACGAGAAGGGTAAGACAGTCACCCTTGAAGGGCCGGCTGAGCGCGTCGTTACCATTCCCATTCCAGCGGCTTCAGTATTGATCGCTGTGGATGGCGGTACGGATCATCTGGTTGGCATGCATCCACTGTCCAAAACGGCCATCAAGAACCGGCCGATGGGTGAGTTCTTCCCCGAAGCGATGGCAATCCCCAGCGACATTACACCCAAGGGATTTACGTTCGTTCCCAACGTTGAAGAACTACTCGCCCTCGATCCTGACCTCGTGTTCCAGTGGGGGCATCTTTCGGACGACATTATCGCACCGATCGAAAACGCTGGGCTCAACGTGGCAACGATCCGCATCGGACGCGAAGAGTTCACCATCAAGTGGCTTGAAATGATGGGCGCGGCACTGGGCAAGCCCGAAAAGGCGCAGACGATGATCGACTGGCGGAACGAAACCCGCCAAATGCTGGAGGAACAAACCTCACAAATTCCCGATGAAGACCGGCCGCGTGTGCTTTACTTAATGAACTATCTCTCAAAGCTACGTGTTGCGGGCGGTAAATCATACAACAACTTTGCCATGAACCTTGCTGGCGGTAAAAATGTTGCCGAGGATCTTGGAATGTTCGTGGACGTCGGGCCGGAACAGATATTGGAGTGGGACCCGGAAATCATCCTGCTTAATGGTTTCGAGCCGGGTCTCACACCGCAAGACGTTTACGACAACCCACTCTTCGCGGATCTGACTGCCGTGAAGGATCGCCGCGTCTATCTGATGCCCATGGGCGGCTACAGGTGGGATCCGCCGAACCACGAATCGCCTCTGTCCTGGTTGTGGCAATCGATGGTTTTTCATCCCGACAAGTTCAACTGGCCCCTGCGCGATATGATCGATGAAAACTACCAGTTCATCTATGGGCACAGTGTCGATTCAGAAATGGCCGATGGCATCTTACGGATGAAAGCCAATGGTGACGCTGCCAACTATGGTCAATTCGCGGCGGAACCGAGCTGAGCACACAACGGGCGTTGACCGACACAAAAGCCGTCCGGTTCAACGCACTCTGGCTTTGCCTCGTCGGGACGCTCGTGCTCACGCTCATCGTTTCGCTGAGCGTCGGGCGCTACAGCGTTCCGGTAGAACACGTGTTGGGTATTCTCCTAAGCAAAGTCCTGCCCATGGAAGCGGTTTGGACCTCCACCGAACAGCGGGTCGTTGAGCTAATCCGCTTGCCCAGAATCCTTCTGGCGGCAGTGTGTGGCGCCGGGCTTGCTGTCGCCGGGGCGGCACTGCAAGGCATCTTCCGGAACCCGCTGGTGGGCCCGCAAATACTTGGTGTGACCTCGGGGGCCGCTTTCGGAGGGGCACTCGCCATCCTTCTTTCGGAATCAGCAACAATGCTGATTGGACTGGCATTCCTCTTTGGTCTTTCTGCCATGGGTATCGTCTACATACTCAGTATGACGCGGGGCCGCTCGCAAACGCTGGTCCTTGTGCTTTCAGGCATAGTGGTGAGCGCGCTCTTCACAGCGCTTGTGTCGCTCGTAAAGTTCGTCGCAGACCCGGACGATAAGCTCCCAGCCATCGTGTTTTGGCTGATGGGTTCATTCGCCGCCGCTTCAAATGCGAAGCTTTACTTTGTGGCCCCGGTCATCGTCGGCGGATCAATTCTAGTATATGCATTGCGGTTCAGGATTAACGTTCTATCGCTCGGTGATGAAGAAGCAAGAAGTCTTGGGATCCACGTAGAGGTGATCCGTTGGACCGTATTTTGTGCAGTGGCCCTCGTGTCGTCCGCGGTCGTGGCTGCCGCTGGTATCGTCGGTTGGGTGGGCCTTGTGATCCCTCACATCGCAAGATTTTTTACGGGACCTGACCATAGCCGGCTTATCCCGGCAGCCGCCCTCATCGGCGCAATCTATCTTGTGATAGTGGATGATGTCGCGCGCACCGTCGCACCCGCCGAGATCCCCATCGGAATTCTCACCGCGCTCATTGGTGCACCGGTCTTTGCGCTTCTCTTACGGCGCGCATACACGGCCTGGACCCGTGACTGAGACGATCATTGAGGCAAGTGCCCTTGGCTTCCGGTATGGCAGCCGATGGATATTTCGCCATCACAGCTTTAGCATTGAACGGGGGAGGGTGATCGCAGTCCTTGGGCCAAACGGACGCGGCAAGACCACACTGATTAAGACCATCGTCGGTCTTCTCAGTCCGACGGAAGGCAAAGCGATCGTCCGAGGCACAATCGGCTACGTTCCCCAATCGGCGGGTTCGGCGTTTTCGTACTCTGTGCTGGATATGGTCGTTATGGGCCGTGCCCGTCATGTGCGCATGTTCTCCACGCCGTCCAGCACGGACTTCAATAAAGCCAAACGGGCACTGGAAGAACTCAATATTGGACACCTTGCTCAGCGCCCGTTCGATACGCTGAGCGGCGGCGAGCGTCAGCTCACCCTCATCGCTAGGGCGCTTGCGTCCGACTGCGAGATTCTAGTCCTTGATGAGCCTGCATCAGCTCTCGATTTCAAAAATCAAGATACCATTTTACGAACACTGCAGCGCGTTCGTGATGAGCGGAAAATTACAGTGATTCTCACGACACACTACCCTCAGCATGCTTTATTTCTAGCCGATGATTCACTATTGATGTTCAGCGCCAGTCACTTCAGCTTTGGTCCCTGCCAAACCAGTCTGACCGAAGAACAGCTCTCGGCCCTCTACGGTATGCCGTTTGCCGCTATCCCAGTACCTGACGGGAAAACTCAAATGATTGCCCCACTATTTGGTCTGTAGGAACCGCCATAGTTCTATCACGGCAGGGTGAAATTTTACCCGCTTCTTGGTTTGATGGCGAGCTTGGGCAGCAACAAATTCGGCGCTAGCTACTAAGAGATCCTGTCGATCCCATCGGCGCCGCCTACCCACAGCATGCGGACAGCGTCGTTCTTCTCTCGCATAAGGGCTGAGAAATCCGGGTCCGTTGCCTTCAACTACGTCTGTCTCGGACAGAAGTTTCGATTTTCTGGGAAGTTCAATAAATCGGTTGACCCTTTCGGGGGCCGTATTGTGCATAGAGTTAAAGTGAACAGGTGGGCGGGCGGCAGTCATGCGAGATCAGGCAAGAGTGGCGATCATTGGAGGCGGCATCGCCGGGTGCTCGACGCTTTATCACCTGACGCAGGAAGGTTGGACTGACGTCACGCTTCTGGAACGCGATGAACTCACGTCCGGCACCACTTGGCATTCCGCCGCGCAGGTGACGAATTTCGGCACGTCCCAAACCATGGTCGGCCTCAAGAGCCACTCCATCGCGCTCTACAAGGAACTGCGGGACGATCCGGACTATCCCGTCGGCTACAACTTTGGCGACGGCGGCATCCGGCTCGCCAACACTGAGGCTCAGATGGACGGATACCATCACTTTGCCTCAATGGCCGCGGGCATGGGTGTGGGTTTCGAAGTTATTGATGCTGGGGAGTGCGCCCGCCGCCATCCGCTGATCTCCACCGAAAATCTCTTGGGTGGGCTGTGGGACCCGACCGACGGCCATATCGACCCGGCGCAGCTTTGCCAGGCGCTGGCCCGGCGTGCTCGGCTAGCAGGCGCGGAGGTGAGCCGTCACACCGAGGTAACCGGATTGACGCAGCACTCTGACAGCTCCTGGACCGTCCACACGGATAAGGGCGACGTGCGTGCCGAAATAGTCGTGAATGCGGGCGGCTATCGTTGCAACGAGATTGGCGCGATGATGGGTGTCAGCCATCCGGTGGCATCAATGGAGCATCAGTATTTTCTGACTGAGGACATTCCCGCTATCGCCGAGGCTGGCCGCAGAATGCCGCTCTTGCGCTGTCCGATCAGCGATTACTATTGCCGCCAAGAATTGGGTGGGCTGCTCGTCGGGTTTTATGAACAGGATTGCCGCACTTGGGGAATGGACGGGATCGACCCGCACTTTTCCAACGCCCTTTGCCCCGACGACCTTGACCGGATTACCGACGTTCTGGAAGGCGCGTTTGCCCGGATGCCGGCGCTTGCGGAAACCGGGATCCGAGAAATCGTCAACGGGCCGATCACCTACACCATGGACGGTGCGCCGCTGGTCGGGCCGGTACCCGGAAAGCGCAACGCCTACTGCATCATTGGGTTGAGGGCAGGCCTCGGCGAGGGCGGCGGTCACGGCTGGCTCCTTGCGCAGCAGATCGTCCACGCCGAGGCTGAGTATGACACCTGGGTTCTCGATCCGCGCCGCTTTACCGGGCATGCCAGCGTAGAGCTCACCTCGCTGAAA
>JBCCYN010000079.1:0-21232 GCA_039189655.1 Pseudomonadota bacterium
CGCGCGATTTTCGCGAGCTGACGGGCCTTGCCGAAGGGCTCGCCATCAAGACAACCCAGCTCATCACCCTCGTGACCGCTGCTTTATGCGTCGTCCTTCTCTTCTTGTTCTTGCAGAAGACCCGCACCGGAAAGGCCATGCGGGCCTATGCCGACAACGAGGATTTGGCGACGCTCTCGGGGATCGATGCCGGCCGCGTCGTGGTGATCGCCTGGGCGCTTTCCGCGGCCCTCGCCACCATCGCGGGAACCCTTTACGGCCTCGACAAGAGCTATAAGCCCTTTGTTTTCCAGGAGCTTTTGCTGCCCATCTTCGCCGCGGCCATCGTCGGCGGGTTCGGCTCGCCCCTCGGAGCCATTGCGGGCGGCTACATCATCGCCTTCGCAGAAGTGTTCATCACCTACGCCTACCGGCGCTTCCTTGCCCACATTCTGCCGGAGGACTGGATGCCCGACGGCCTCGTCCAGTTCCTTGCCACAGAGTACAAATTCGCCGTGGCTTTTGTGATCCTGGTGCTGACGCTCCTCCTGCGACCCACCGGCATTTTCAACAAGAGGCCGGCGTGACTGCGGCTGCCGCCCTCACACGCACACCGGGAAGAACGCCATGAACCTGCGCGCAATAGTGCCGTTCGCGATCTTCTTTGTGCTGATCGTTCTCACTGGCGAATTGCAGAGCTGGCCGGTGGCCCTCTCAATCCTCAACCTTTGCCTGGTCTCCGCCGTGATGGCCCTCGGTATCAACATCCAGTGGGGCTACGCCGGGCTCGTCAATTTCGGTGTGATGGGGTTTTCCGCCCTCGGCGGGCTCGCGGTGGTCCTGGTGGCGATGCCCCCGGTGGCGGAGGCTTGGGAGGTGGGCGGCCTCGGCATCGCGCTGTTCCTTCTGGTCATCGTGGCGGCGCTGGTGGTGGCTACAGCGCTACGGCGCAGTTTTAGCGGCGTGCTGCGAGCTGTTCTGACGATAATCACCGCCTTTGCCGCACTCTTTTTGGCGTCGGCGGTGCTCGGGCCGGCCACCACGGCCATCGAGGCGGTGAACCCGTCGCTCTCCGGCTACTTGGGCGGCGCGCACCTGCCGGTGCTCGTGAGCTGGATCGTCGGCGGCCTTTTCGCGGCTGGCGCCGCATTCGTCATCGGCAAGATCGCGCTAGGGCTTCGGGCCGATTACCTCGCCATCGCCACCTTAGGCGTTTCGGAAATCATCGTCGCCATCCTCATGAACGAGGATTGGTTGGCGCGCGGCGTCAAGAATGTCGTCGGCCTTCCCCGTCCCGTGCCGTTTGAGCGGGATTTGCGGGAGGAAGCCTGGTTCGGCGAGCTGAGCCAAACTCTTGGGATCGGCGCCACGGAGCTTTCTTCGCTTGCTGTGCGCGGCGCCTATGTGGCGCTCTTCATCGTCGTGCTGGTGATCATTTTGTGGCTTGCCCAGCGGGCGCTCTGGTCGCCGTGGGGCCGCATGATGCGGGCCGTGCGCGACAACGAAGTGGCGGCGAGCGCCATGGGCAAAGACGTGAAACGGCTCCACCTGTTGGTGTTCGTGCTCGGCTCGGCGGTCATCGGCGTTGCCGGGGCGATGCTCGTGACCCTCGACGGTCAGTTCACGCCCGGCTCCTACCAGCCGCTGCGGTTCACCTTCCTCATCTGGGTGATGGTGATCGTCGGGGGGTCGGGCAACAACTGGGGCGCCACCATCGGGGCGTTCGTGGTCTGGTTCACCTGGGTGCAGGCCGAGCCTTTGGGCGGTCTTTTGATCGACCACGCCACCCGTTGGCTCGGCGACGACAGCCCCGTGCGCAAACAACTGATCGACAACGCCGCCCAGATGCGCCTGGTGGTCATGGGCCTCGTGCTTCTTCTCGTTCTACGCTTTTCGCCCCGCGGCATCATCCCCGAGGCGCAGCGAAAATAGCGGCACCGGCTGAAGGCCCATAAACGCTAAAAAATTGGATATTGGGGCTCGCGTATAAGGGAACGGCTGTTCGACTGGGCTATGCCGCGCGCTGCCCAGCGATGGATCTGTGGAGCGTCCCGCTATCAGTGCCCTCACCGTCGAGACCATCATCCCAATTAGGATGAAGGCGAAGGGAAACCCGGTGGCGGGTGCCACCTCAATTGCTTCAAAACTTTTGGCAACTTACAGCCGAATTACTTCTTGAGGTTAAATTGGACACCAATACTTGATGCACCCATGTTCACCGCCGCGGCGTTGAATGATGGCGGTCCGACGCTCCCCCGGGCATTCCTGGAAAACCCGTACGCCTCGGTGGGAACACCGATGAGGTTCGTCTTGAGCTTTCCGTTGCCGTCCTCATCGTGAAAGGCCGCAACGGCATATCGGCCCGGAGGGAGGCCCTTGAAGACCAATGTCGTTGCGCCGGGTCTCGCTGGTGCGGAGAGCGTTGCGATGGCGTTCTGAGCGTCAGGGAAATCCTTTGCAGCGGCGTGCAACGCTGCCCGGATCATCCCTTTGCCCGATGAAACCCCAAGGACGGTGATGGTCATGTCGCCCGCGTTGGCCGCGGAACCCGCCGCGCCAAAGAACAGGATCAATGCCGCGCTCGCCCCTATCCTAACCCTCGCCTTTGACATTGGACCTTTCCAGCCTCTTGAGGGTCTCGTGGCACCAGCGAGCTTCCGCCTGCGCCCGCGCGATCCCGCCCCGCACAGACTTCAGCCAGAGCCGCTGGTTCGGATGGTTTTTGAGCCCGAGTTCAAGATGGGCTTCGACCCCGCGATAGCGCTTCAGCATGAGTTCCGCCGCGTCCCGGGCAGCACGGACGTGTTTGACCATCAACGCACCGTCGCCCTCCGACGCCATCAACGCTTTGACCAATCCATCCGGGTTTGGTGAGCGTTCACCCGGTGCTTCACACAGACGCCGTTCCAGAAGCTCCCGGCCGAATTGCGTCATACGGACGCCGCCTTCGCCAAGGCCGTGGCGATGGGAGGCCGGGTCCCGCTCCAGGAGAGCGCTTGCTTCCAATGCTGCCAGCCCCGGCGGCAAGGCACCCGCCTTCCCGTGGGAGCCGTCCGGGCTCTTGCCACCCGGCTCAACGAAAGAAGCGTCGGCCTCGGATCGGTGGTGCGGCAAACCGGACGTGGGCGATGGGGGCGTTCCTGTCCCACCCGCTTTATTGTTTGGCGCGTCTTCCAATCGACTGGCTCCCATGTGGTGGCGCGGTGACGCCTTTCGTTCCGGTCCCACCGTCGCCCAGGACCGGGCGGACGGAGCGACGTCAGGTGTTCTTAACAACCACGCAAGGAGCGAGGCTTTTGGCGATGCGCTTGCAAAGGGCCTGGGCAGCATTGCGGTTCGGTGCGGCGAACTGGACAGCGTGGATGGGTCTGCGCCCCCGGGCTGCAAAACGGCGCACCACAATCATTGGGCCTTGCGCCACCAGGTCGCTCGGCAACCGGGATTTAAGCCGTGCGTACTGGCGAAAGGCCACGGCACGCTTGGGATGTCCGGCCACCTGGGCGCCCCAGCGTGTCCACCCCCCCGCAGCGGGCGGTGTAATGTCTCTGGCGCGCCCCAGGCGGGCGACCAGCTTGAAACAATCAACGCGCCTTGGTGTGTGGTGCGGACGATCCCGGGGTGGTCGCGGCAATACACCCGCCGGAATGCCCGTGGGGAGGTCGGCAGGGGAGAGCAGGGATAGATCGCCCCGGCGCCGCCACACCACGGGTTCTGATACCGCACCGGCGGCGTCGGGAACGCGTACGGCCAAGGACGCCCTCGATCCATTCTGGTTGCCGACGCCGACGCTTTCGCTGCCCGGTCCGTCCGCCTCGACGATTTCCTCCGCGGGCTCCTGGACATCTTGAGAGCTCGGAATCGCGGTGTCCTCGGGTGCCTCCAGGGGCTCGCCCACCTGGGGTTCTGGAATGCCCAACGCCTGGCGGGCAGAACGGGCCCAATACTCCGCCGGGCGTCCGGTGATGGAATAGACGTAGTCGATGGTTTCCGAAGGTAGACCCGCTTCCCCGCGCACAAATCGCGGCACCCGGTTCGGTCCTCCGTTGTAACCCGCCGCCGCGAGCCCCCAAGAGCCGAAATCCGCCTCCAGATCCGCAAGGAACGACGCGGACGCGTAGAGCGCTTCCTCCCGATCAAACGGGTCTTTGAGCCCGCGAATGCGCGCCGTGCCGGGCATGAACTGGGCAATTCCCTGGGCGCCGGCTGGGCTGACGGCGTTCGCCTTGAAACGGCTTTCCTTCCAGATCAGGCGGATGAAAAAGTCCGCCGGTACACCGTGGCGGCGTGCCGCGGACGTCATCAGACGGCACAGTTCGCCGGTTTCTTGGCGCGCCTTCGCGGTCTCTTCGTCCTTTGCGGAGGCTGGCGGCGGACGGTCTCCCAGGTGCGCCCGACCGGTTCTCGGCGGCAGGATCGTTCCCGGCGCAGCGGCCGATGCAGCCCCATCCCCGCCGTTTACTTGGGAAAGCGCCGTCGTCCCCCCAAATGGCAGCCACAGCGCAAGCACTGCGCAAAGGGTCACCACCCTTCCCATCACGCCCAACGAAACCCAATTGACGAAAGCTTGAACACTTTAGACGCCGTGTTGCTCCCGGAAGCTTAAAAACGCGACACAAATATCGCACTTACGTTGCACTTGATCATCAGCCTGTTGCGCTGCCAAGCAATCGGCCCCATCAGAAACCTGCTGCGCGAGAAATTTGGAGAATTCTTGACGATCCGTCACCACCTTGGCGATCTTCCGGCGGCTCATGGGGGCCTTTCCTCTATCGCCATCGACACCGAGGCCATGGGCCTTGCCACACCCCGCGACCGTCTTTGCCTCGTCCAGATGTCGAGTGGTGACGGAACGGTGGACCTTGTCCAGGTGGAAAAGGGGCAAACGAGTGCTCCGCGCCTGGAAGCGCTGTTGGCTGACCCGGCGGTGGAGAAAATTTTCCACTTTGCGCGTTTCGATATGGGCCTCCTGGCGGCGACGTTTGGGGTCATGCCCCAGCCAGTCTACTGCACGAAGATCGCGTCGAAGCTTGCACGCACCTATACGGACCGGCACGGTTTAAAAGATCTGGCGCGCGAACTCATTGGTGAGGAGGTGTCGAAACAGCAGCAATCGTCCGACTGGGGCGCTGCGACGCTCACCGATGCTCAAAAAGCCTACGCCGCGTCCGATGTCCTTTATCTGCACCGCATTCGCGAGCGCCTTGATGAAATGCTGCACCGCGAAGGCCGCAGCGCGCTGGCGAGCTCGCTGTTTGACTGTCTACCCGCCAGATGTTCCCTCGACCTCGCCGGCTGGGCCAACGTCGATATATTCGCTCACTCATGACCGACATCGCCGCCACCGCAGGATCGCCTAGCACTTCCGTCCTCCGCAGGACCGCCGAGCGTCACCAGGCGGTGCGCCATAGTCGGCGGGTGAAACGCCTGCGTATCGTGCTTCCCATGGTGTCGGGGTTGATCGCGGTGGGTCTTGTGGGTGTGGCGGTGCTGCCAAAGCTCTTTCCCATCGCGGCGCTGGCCGGATTGTCGCTCACCGCCGACGGTCTGGTGATGAACTCCCCGCGCCTTGCGGGCCATCTGGGCGAAGGCCGGCGCTACGAGGTGGTGGCGGAGCGAGCTGTCCAAAGCCTTTTGAATCCCTCGCAGCTCTCTCTGGAAGGTCTTACGGCGGATCTTGATATGGGAAAGGGCGAGCAGGTGACCATTGAGGGCAACCAGGCGTCCTACGACACCGACACCGAAGTTTTGGAACTGGACGGCGGTGTTTCGATCAATTCCTCCGACGGCAGCCAAATGTCGTTGCCCGGTGCCATCGTGCGGCTGCGCGATGGGACGGTGACGGGCGAGGGCGCCATTTCCATCACCTCGCCCAAGGGCCATATCCGCGCCGGCGGCATCCGCGTCAGCGACGGCGGCGATATCATCCGCTTGACCCGGGGCGTCTCCATCACCATTCATCCAGCACCCTAGTTGGAGGTCGTTTCGATGCTCGCCCCCTTTGCCCGCAGCGCTGCCCTGATCGCACTTGTGGCTGTGCTGGGGTCGCCAGCTATCGCGCAGACGTTCCAGACGGGCTTTGCCGATTTCGGATCCGACCAGTCTTCGCCCATCGAGATCGAGGCGGACGAGCTGGAAGTGCAGGATAAATCGAATGTTGCCGTCTTCACCGGCAACGTGGTCGTCAACCAAGAAGACGCGACCATGCAAACCGCCAAGCTGACGGTTTTCTACGCCCAGAACGCGTTGCCACAGAGCGGCGAGAACCCGGCATCCGCACCCGCAACGCCGCAGAACCAGCGGATTTCAAGGCTGGAGGCGGAGGGCGGCGTGCTCATTTCTGCGGACGGCCAGTCGGCGACCGGCGACACAGGCACCGTCAACTTCGACGATCGCACGCTGGCACTTTCCGGTAACGTGACGCTCACCCAAGAGGGCAATGTCGTCACCGGCGACGTGCTCACCGTTTCCCTGGACACGGGGATTGCGCGGGTGACGGCCCGGTCGCGGGTGCGGGTCCTCCTCACACCAGGCGGGAACCAGGCTCCGTCGGACTGACGCTTTCCAACGGCCCCCGGAACATGTAGAACCGTTCCATGAGCGCCCAAAGCCGCCAGCAATTGTTATGCGGTAAACCCAGCCGAGCCTGGGACGCTTGCGCTTGCCTTCTCCTTACCAGCCCCTGAGCGTCGGTCGCCCATGCCGGGTGCCCGCTCAGGGGATTGACCGAAGCAAACGGATCAACACCGCCATCAGCGGCCCGGTAAGGACACCATCATGAGCGAGATTTCCAAAGCGAGCGCGGCCAACGAGAACGCCGGCGCCAGCGACGACGGCAACCACATCATCATTTTCGACACCACCTTGCGCGACGGTGAGCAGTCGCCGGGGGCGTCGATGACCCTTGAGGAGAAGGTCTCCATCGCCACCTTGCTCGACGAGATGGGCGTTGATGTGATCGAGGCCGGCTTTCCTATCGCCTCAGACGGCGATTTTGAGGCCGTTAGCGAGATCGCCCGCCAAGTCAAGCGCTCCACCGTCGCGGGCCTCGCCCGGGCCATCTCGGCCGACATTGATCGCGCAGGCCAGGCCGTGCGCCACGCCAAACACCCGCGGATCCATACGTTCGTGTCCACCTCACCCATTCACCTTACCCATCAGATGAAGAAAACCGAGGCGGAGGTCCTCAAAATCATCGAGGCCACCGTCACCCAGGCTCGTGGCTTGGTGGAGGACGTGGAGTGGTCGGCCATGGATGCCACGCGCACCGACCTTGGGTACCTCAAAGAGTGCGTGGAGGTGGCCATCGAGTGCGGGGCCACCACCATCAACCTCCCCGATACGGTCGGCTACGCCACGCCGGCAGAATACCGCGCCATGTTCGAGGCAATGCGCGACATCGCGGGCGCGGACAAGGTGGTCTTCTCCACCCACACCCACGATGACCTTGGCCTGTCGGTGGCCAACGCGCTTGCCGGCATAGAGGGCGGCGCCCGTCAGGTGGAGTGCACCATCAACGGGCTTGGCGAACGCGCCGGCAACGCTGCCCTTGAAGAAATCGTGATGGCCATCAAAACGCGCGGCGACGCGCTGCCCTACCGCACGAATATCGACACCACCCAGCTTACCCGCGCTTCAAAACTGGTGGCCGTCGCCAGCGGGTTCTCGGTTCAGTACAACAAGGCCATCGTGGGCAAGAACGCCTTCAGCCACGAATCGGGCATCCACCAGGACGGGATGCTCAAACACGCCGAGACCTACGAGATCATGCGGCCGGAGGATGTGGGCGTTCACTCCACGAGCCTTGTGATGGGCAAACACTCGGGCCGTCACGCGTTCCGCCAAAAACTCGAGGAATTGGGCTTTTCCCTGGGCGACAACGCGCTCCAGGACGCCTTCCGCCGCTTCAAGGAGCTCGCCGACCGCAAAAAACAGGTCTACGACGAGGACATCGAAGCGCTCATCGAGGACATTACCGAGATCGCCGGAGAGCGCGCCAAGGTGATTTCCCTCACGGTCATCGCGGGCACGGGTGGGCCGCAAAAGGCGATCCTCGTGATGGACGTCGAAGGGCGCCATATCACCGAAGAGGCCACGGGCTCTGGCCCGGTAGATGCGGTGTTCAACGCGGTGCGGAAAATTCTGCCCCACGAAGCAAAGCTCTCCCTCTACCAAGTGCACGCGGTTACCGAGGGCACCGATGCCCAGGCGGAAGTCTCGGTGCGGCTGGAGCATGGGGGGCGGATCGAGTCCGGTCGTGGCGCGGATGTAGACACTCTGGTGGCATCGGCAAAGGCGTATGTGGCAGCCGTCAACAAGATGGCGGCGCGCCGGGGACGCCATGCCCAGGCCATTTCCGCCAGCTGAGCCGAGGGCGCGCGAAAGCTAGCCCAGGCGGCACGGGTCGCGTCAGTTTTGCGAGCAGGCGGGGCCACACCCCCTATGGTGGGTGACGGCAACCGCCTCGCCGATCAAAAAAGCCTCGTTCGTGGCGATCTTAGGCGTCGGCGAAGGCTGGGTTCGTCTGGAGGGTGAACACGTCCACCTCGTGGGCGACGCCGTCGAGCCGATGGACCCCACGATCGATCCACTCCCCCGGTGCCGCCGCTGCAACGCTCGCGGTGGCGAGCACCGGGACATGCAGCGCCTTGGCGAGCCGCTCGAGCCGCGCGACCTTGTTGACCGTCGGGCCGATCACCGAGAACGACAGGCGCTCGGGAATGCCGATATTGCCGTAATTTACCGTGCCGGTGTCCATGGCAATTCCCACCACGTCGGCGAGACCTTTGCGGTCTGCCAACACGCTATGGGCAGTCCGGAAGGTCTCCAGGTGCGAAAGCGCCTCGCGGGTGGCAGCCAGCGCATGGGCGATCCCATTGCTCCCGGTGGGGAAAATCGCAAGGACGGCGTCTCCGATAAAGTCCAGAACGTCGCCGCCGGCTGCGCTCACTGGGCCGGCCGTCGCACTGAAAAAATCATTGAGGAGCGGCAAATAGGCGTCAACGCCCATGGTCTCACAAAGGGTGCTCGAGCCGCGAAGATCGCAATACCAGATGACCGCCTCGATGGCCTCGCCCTCGCCGCGCAGGATCTGCCCGCCCAGCACCTTTTCCGCCGCCGACCGGCCCAGGTAGGTCCGCGCGAGCGTCTCGCGCATCTCCACTTCCATGGCCACCCGCGCTGCAATACCGAGCATGTGCTTTAGCCGGTCGAGGGCGCTGATCTCGTCATCGGTAAAGCCGCCATCCTGTTTTGACACGAACGAAATGATGACGCCGGTCCCCGGAATTTCTTCGCTGATTTCAGCGCCAAAGCCGACTTTTACGATGTAGTAGTCGGTAAACCCCTGCTCCGCGAGGTCTTCCAGCATGGGAAAGTCGAACGGCGCGTTGGCGCCGCTCAATCGACGGCGGATGGACATTTCTGACGACAGAAGCACCGCTTTGATGGGTGAGCTTTCGTAGTTCGGGTTGTTGACAGCCTCACTATGGCGAAAAAGCTCAGAGGCGATCCCTTCCTCCGGCGTCCACAAGATGGTGTGGCTGCTGTAAAGGGGGTTCAGGAGACGCCACCCGATCAGCAAGCGATCAACGGACAGGCCGCCCTCGCGGCAGCGCTGCCCAAAGCCTTCGATGGTCAGGCCGAGCGGCAGCGAACCGAGGGCGCTTAGCGCCAAGAACTCCTCAAGACGCTCGATCGTGCGAATCAAGGCCTGAGCCATCCGCTAGCTGCTCAGATGCGCGCACGAAGGCCGCGGGGGAGATGCATGCGGCTGCACCGCGCGCTCGAGGTCTGCGGCGTCGCAGACCGCGCGATCAGGGTTTTTGGTCGGCCCCGCCGTCAAACCGGCCGGCCATGGCAGTGCTTGTACTTCTTGCCAGAACCGCACGGGCAGGGCTCGTTCCGGCTCACCTTGCCCCAGGTGGAGGGATCGTTGGCAACCCTTGCGTTGCCGCGCCGGGCTCGGGGTTCCCGCGCCAGAGCCACATCCCCGTCGTCCGGCTCGCCGGCATACTCCAATTCGGCCTGCTCGAACTCGTCCTCACCGGTAAATGGGTCGAAGTGGTGCGGTTCGTAGCCGTCCAAGTCTTCGTCGTCTGGCAGCGCGGGCGGCTGCTGGCGCACCTCGATGCGCATCAGCTGGGTCGTGACCGCCGAGCGCAATTCCTGGAGCATTGCCTCAAAGAGCGCAAAGGCCTCGGTCTTATACTCGTTCAGCGGATCGCGCTGGGCGTAGCCGCGGAACCCGATCACCGAACGCAGGTGATCAAGGGTCGCGATGTGTTCGCGCCACAGATGGTCAAGGGTCTGCAGCAAAACGGATTTTTCCACCTGCCGCCAAATCTCTGAACCGTATTGCGCCACCTTGCGCGCCGCCGCCTCATCGGCTGCCTTCGTTAGGCGTTCCCGGATCTCCTCGTCGGCAATGCCTTCCTCGTTGGCCCAGTCCTTGATGGGCAGGTCGAGCGCGAATACATCCTGCGCCGTCTTCGTCAGGCCCTCGGTATCCCATTGTTCCGGATAGGCTTTTTCCGGAATATGCTTCGACACCATCGCCTCGACCACATCGTGGCGCATGTCGTTGATGGTATCGCGGACGCTGTCATCCACCATCAGCTCGCGGCGTTGCTCGAACACCACCTTGCGCTGGTCGTTCATGACGTCGTCGTATTTGAGGACGTTCTTGCGCTGGTCGAAGTTGCGCGCTTCCACCTTTTGCTGAGCTTTCTCAAGCGCGCGGTTGATCCACGGGTGGACGATGGCCTCGCCGTCCTCAAGGCCCAAGCGCTGCAGCATGCCGTCCATGCGGTCGGACCCGAAAATGCGCATCAGGTCGTCTTGTAGGGAAAGGTAAAAGCGCGACCGGCCGGGGTCGCCCTGCCGGCCGGAGCGGCCGCGCAGTTGATTGTCGATGCGTCGCGATTCGTGGCGCTCGGTGGCCAGCACGAAGAGCCCGCCCGCATCGAGCGCCTTGGTTTTTAGCGCTGCCACATGCTCGCGGATCGCATCCTCTTTCTGGCTGCGGTCATCGCCCTGGTAGCCTGTGAGTTCCTGGGCGATGAGCATGTCCGGGTTGCCGCCCAACTGAATATCGGTACCGCGGCCCGCCATGTTGGTGGCGATGGTGATGGCGCCCGGAACCCCCGCTTGGGCGATGATCTTCGCTTCCTGCTCGTGGAAGCGTGCGTTCAGCACCTGGAACGTGGGTTTGCCGCCCTTCGGCGTTTCTCCCAGATGCTGACTGTCCTGGGCTTCAAGGTCGCGCTGGCGAAAACCGTCCTTCTTCAGCCGCTCAGCGAGCTGCTCGGACTTTTCGATGGAGGTGGTGCCGACGAGGAGCGGCTGTCCCTTGTCGTGGGCTTCCTTGATGAGGTCGATGACGGCTTTGTATTTTTCCTCTGAGGTGCGGAACACCTGGTCGTCTTCGTCGCCGCGTACGACGGGCATGTTGGTGGGAATGGACACAACGTCGAGCTTGTAAATGTCCATGAACTCCTCCGCCTCGGTGGCGGCGGTGCCCGTCATGCCCGCGAGCTTGTCGTACATGCGGAAATAGTTCTGGAAGGTGATCGACGCGACCGTCTGGCTTTCCGGCTGGATCGGCTGGCGCTCCTTGGCCTCCAGCGCCTGGTGTAGGCCCTCCCCATAGCGCCGACCGGGCATCATACGGCCGGTGAACTCGTCGATAATGACCACTTCACCGTTCTTGACGATGTAGTCTTTGTCCCGCTGGAAAAGCTTGTGAGCCCGCAGTGCCTGCTGCAGGTGGTGTACCGCCGAGACATTCTCCACGTCGTAGAGCGAGGAGCCCTTCATGAGCCCGGCCTCGGTCAAAACCCCTTCCAGCTTCTCGTTGCCCGCCTCGGTAAAGATCGCGGTGCGCTGTTTTTCGTCGATCTCGTAGTCCTCTGGAACGAGGTCGGGGATGAAGGTGTCGATGGTGGTGTAAAAGTCCGTCCGGTCTTCCATGGGACCGGAAATGATGAGCGGTGTGCGCGCTTCATCGATGAGGATGGAATCCACCTCGTCGACGATGGCGAAGGCGTGGTCGCGCTGGGTCATGGCGCGAATATCGTACTTCAGATTGTCGCGCAGGTAGTCGAACCCGTACTCGTTGTTGGTTCCGTAGGTGATGTCGGCACCGTAGGAGGCTTTTCGCTCCTGGTCGGTCTTGCCGTGGACAATGACGCCCACGTCCATGCCGAGAAACCCATAAATCTCGCCCATCCACGCCGCGTCGCGCTCGGCAAGGTAATCGTTCACCGTGACCACATGGACACCGCGACCCGTCAGCGCATTCAAATAAACGGGAAGGGTCGCGACGAGGGTCTTTCCCTCACCCGTCTTCATTTCGGCGATCCCGCCCTCGTGGAGCACGATGCCGCCAATGAGCTGAACGTCGAAATGGCGCTGTCCGAGGGTGCGTTTGGCGGCTTCGCGCACCACGGCGAACGCGGGAATGAGGAGGTCGTCCAGGGGCTTTCCGGCCTCTAGCTCGGCGCGAAAAGCCGCTGTTCTCGCCTTAAGTTCGTCATCATTAAGCTTTTGAAATTCGGGCTCAGCGGCGTTGATTGCATCCACGCGGCTGCGGTAGCCCTTCACGCGGCGGTCGTTCGATGAGCCGAAAAGGCGTTTGGTGAGGGTGCCGAGCATCCAAATTCCCTAGCGTCAATAGGATCGGCGCGCGGCTAGACCATTGAAGAAGCGCTGGAGCGGCGGACTGCCTATCTGGCGCGCGCATTCCGACATATGGTTGGCCTCGGGCCATGTCAAACGAACGCCCGACGCTGAGAAAAAAGGAAACACCCATGCTCAAGCGTCTTTTGGGCGCCGTTTTGGTCACCGCCCTGTGCGCCCTGCCCGCCCAAGCGCAGGACGATGACGGCGACAATCCCGTGGTTGCGCGGGTGAACGGCTCGGATATCAGCGCGTCCGATATCGCATTCGCTGCCGCCGCGCTTGGCCAGACCTTTGCCCAGGTGCCCGCCGAAGAGCGTCCCCAAATGGTGCTCGACTTTTTGATCGACATGAAGGTGCTCGCCCAGGCGGCCGAGGAAACGGGCCTCGACGCAGATCCGGCCCTGGCGCGTCGGGTGGACTTTTACCGCACGTCCACGTTGCGCGATCTCTATATGGAAAAGCTGATTGCCGACAAAATCACCGAAGATGCCGTGCGCGAGCGCTACGACGCTGAGGCGGCCCAGGTGGGGCCCACCAAGGAGGTCAGCGCACGGCACATCCTGGTGGCCGACGAGGATCGGGCGAAGGAGCTGATTGTGGCCCTTGATGGCGGCGCGGATTTTGCCGAGCTCGCCGGGGAAAACAGCACCGACCCAGGCTCGGCGGCGCGGGGCGGTTCCCTGGGCTTCTTCGGCCGAGGCCAGATGGTCCCGCCCTTCGAGGCGGCGGCCTTTGCCCTTGCGGTGGGGGAACACACCAAAGACCCGGTGCAATCTCGCTTCGGCTATCATGTGATCAAAGTCGACGAGGTGCGTGACGTTCCGGTTCCCGCCTTCGAGGAGGTGAAGGACCGCATCGAGGACCTGATGCGGCGCGAGGCGTTCGTGGCGGAGGTGGCGCGCCTCAAACAGGAGGCGAAAATCGAAAGGCTTGCACCTCCGGCGCAATGACGCTGTCGCCATTCGCCCCCACTCGCTACGACGAGCCTGCGCCTATCGCCGGCGTGCGCCTTGTCACGGGTGCGGCCGGCATCAAGGCCGCCGGAACGACCGACGTTTTGCTCATGGCCCTTGACGATGGCACCAGCGCTGCGGGGGTTTTCACCAGCTCCCGCTGTGCGTCCGCGCCGGTGGAGTGGTGCCGCCGCGTCCTTCCCGGGGGTGCCTGCCGCGGCCTCCTGGTAAACTCCGGAAATGCCAACGCCTTCACCGGCAAAAAGGGGCGAGAGGCAACCCAAAGGTCGGCGGAGCTGGCGGCGCACGCCCTTGGGACGAGCGCTGAGCGCATCATGCTCGCCTCTACCGGCGTCATTGGCGAACCCCTTTCGGCGGAAAAATTCACTGGCGTCATGGACCATCTTGCTGGCGCGCTGGCCCCCGGCGGCTGGGTTGACGCCGCCCGCGCCATCATGACCACGGACACCTTCCCAAAGGTGGCGAGCCGCACGGTTTCCTTGGCCGGCGGATCGGTCCGGATCAACGGGATCGCCAAGGGTGCGGGGATGATCGCGCCCGACATGGCAACAATGCTTTCCTTCATCGCAACGGACGCCGCCATCCCGGCAGACGTGTTGCAGTCCGTCCTGGTGGGAAGTGTTGCCAAGAGTTTCAACAAGATAACCGTGGATTCCGACACGTCCACTTCGGATACGGTGCTCGCCTTCGCCACTGGAGCATCAGGCGTTCCGGTCACCGCCGATGGCCAAGGTGCTCAAGTCTTTGCCCAGGCCCTCGACGAGCTCTTGCTGGAACTTGCCCACCTCATCGTCAAAGACGGCGAGGGCTGCACCAAGTTCGTTGCCGTCACGGTAAAGGGCGCGGAAAGCGATGCTTCGGCGGGTCGGATCGCCCGAGCCATCGCGGATTCTCCCCTCGTCAAGACCGCGCTTGCCGGCGAGGACGCCAACTGGGGCCGTGTGGTGATGGCGGTGGGCAAGGCCGGCGAGCCGGCCGATCGGGATCGTCTGGCCATCTATTTCGGCGGGATCAGGGTCGCGGTGGATGGGGAGCGAGACCCGGCCTACAGCGAAGAGGCGGCATCGGCGGTGATGCGAGAGCCCGAGATCGCGATCACCGTTGACCTCGGCCTTGGCGAGGGCAGGGACACTGTTTGGACCTGTGACCTCACGAAGGAATATATCGCCATCAACGCCGACTACCGCAGTTGAGCGCTCACTCGCCGACCAGTCCCGCCACCGGCGGCGCGAAGAACCAGGCGACGCGGTGCCCTGGGGTCGTGCTGATGCGGGAAAGCAGGCCCTTTATCATCGACCGGACCCTGTGCGCGTTCTGACCGTCGTCGCCGGGCTCTTGGTGGATGGCGATGGGCACGTACTCATCACCCAGCGCCCCCAAGGCAAAGCGATGGCGGGGCTTTGGGAGTTTCCAGGGGGCAAGCTCGAAGTGGGCGAAAGCCCCGAAGCCGCCCTAGCGCGCGAACTCTATGAAGAGCTTGGCCTCACAGTACGCCCGGACGATCTGAAACCCTTCACCTTCGCGAGCCATCGCTACGAAGAGTTTCATCTTTTGATGCCGCTTTTTGTTTGCCGGACCTGGGACGGCACTCCGATCCCCAGGGAGGTGGCGGACATCCGCTTCGTGCCACCCGATCGCCTGACGGATTTCGCCATGCCTGAGGCAGACGCGCCGCTGGTGGAACACATTCAAACCGCATTCAGAGAATAGCGCAAAAAGGCGAGCCACTCTGACTGTAGTGGTCTGCCTTTTGCAAAGCACCGCCAGGTCCTGGAGATCGCAACGATGTCGTCAGTGGGCATATCTCTGATGCCGCTCGAACGTCGCCGGGTTCTCATTGGCGCGGCGCGATTGGGGGCGATGATCGCGTCCAGCGCGCTGGGAGCTTTGGCTGCGCGTGCCGATGTGGGTGCGCCGCCAGAGCTTTTCGGCGAGGCAGAGCCGTTTTCCCGCCCCGGCCTGGTGGCCATGGCGCAGGCCCTTTCCCGCGAGCCCTTCGAAGATCGTCGCGGCCTCGTTGCGCAGCCACTCCAGGACCTTTCCCAAGAGGGTTATGGCGCCATGCGGCACGGGGTCGGCTTCCCGCTCCCGTTGTCCGAACACCGGCGCTTTTTCGCCGACCCGCTGCTCGCCGGCTTCGTGTTCAGCCAGCCCGTGGATCTTTACCTGGTGGAAGGCGAAAGCGCCCGCAAACTTGCCTTCTCGCGCGAAATGTTCGTGTTCGACCCACCGGCAGACGAAGAAGTCCCCGAAGACGTCGCCATTCCCTTTTCTGGGTTGAGGCTCCGCTGCGAAATCAACACGCCGGGCATATTCGATGAGTTCGCGGTGTTTCAGGGCGCGAGCTACTTTCGCGCTGTGGGCGCGGGCGAGGTCTACGGCCTGTCGGCAAGGGGCCTTGCCATCGATACCGGCGCCCCCACCGGCGAGGAATTTCCCTTCTTCAGGGCGCTCTATGTGGAGCGGCCGGCGGCCGGGGCCATTGCCGTCGTCGTCCATGCGCTCCTCGATAGCCCATCCACCACCGGCGCTTACCGCATCACCGTACGACCGGGCGAGGCCACGATCACCGATGTGGAGTTGACGCTGTTTCCCCGCCGGGAGCTGACCACTGTCGGTTTCGCGCCCTTCTCGTCGATGTTTTTGTTCGACGGTATCAATCGCGACGCCTTTTCCGACCACCGCCACGCCGCCCACGATTCGGACGGCCTCTACATCCACACCGGCGCCGGTGAATGGCTTTGGCGGCCGTTGGGAAATCCGGAACGCTTAGAAGTGTCTGCGTTCGTGGACACGACCCCCCGTGGTTTTGGCCTTGTCCAGCGCAAGCGCCGCTACGAGGATTTTTTGGATGCCCATGCGGCCTTCGAGCGCCGGCCCACAGCCTGGGTGGAGCCCATCGGCGACTGGGGGGCGGGCGCCGTCGTGCTCTTTGAAATCCCCACCCAGAGCGAGGCCAACGACAACATCGTCGCCTACTGGCAGCCGGATCGGCCCATCCTCGCCGGCGAGCCGTTCGATCTTACCTACCGCATTCATTGGGACGCCGCCCCGCCGGTGGAGGCGCAGGGTGCCCGGGTGGTGGCAACGCGCGTTGGTAAGAGCGGGGTCGGCGAGCATGAGCGGTTTGTCATCGACTACGACCTGCGCGGCGCCGATGCGTCCCAGGTCAACGCGCAGGTGGAGACCTCTGTCGGGAAAGTGCGCGATCTCACCCACTACCCGACCCCCCAGGACGGCATCTTGCAGGTGAGTTTTGAACTCGACCCCGACGCCCACCAGTCGGCAGAACTGCGCCTCACCTTGGACATTGACGGCGCGCCGCCGCCAGAGCGATGGCTTTACCGTTGGACCGCCTGACGCCGCCCCTTTCCCCCCTGGCGATGCCAGCGCAGGACCTTTTCGGCCCCCATCGGCCGCTCCTGCAAAAACGCGCCGTTTGTGCCCGAGTCCTCGGGGCCCGCGTCGTCCTCACCGCCATCACCATCGCCGCCACCGTCTACGCATGCCGCGAAATGCACGGCGCTGCGAGCCCTGGCGACGTGGCACCGCTGGAATGGCTGCTCATCGCCGTCTTCGCCATTGCCTTCGCCTGGATCGCGTTCAGCGCCGCCAACGCCCTCACGGGCCTTTTGCTGCCCCATCGGCCGCGACCGACGGTCGAGGGGTCGGCGGCCGGCAAAACAGCCCTCGTGATGCCCGTCTACAACGAAGATCCCCGCACCACATTCTCTGCCCTTGCGGCAATAGTGCGCGATCTGCCTCCCTCGGCTCGGGGCGACTTCGAGGTGTTTATTCTATCCGACACCACCGACCCGGAAACCTGGGTCGCCGAAGAGGACGGGCTTGCCGTCTTGCGGCGCCTCGCCGGTGACACGCCCGTCTGGTACCGCCGGCGCCCCTCCAACATCCATCGCAAGGCGGGCAACGTCGCCGATTTTGTGCGCCGCTGGGGCGGGCGCTACGACCACATGATCGTTCTGGACGCAGACAGCCTCATGACGGGCGATTGCCTCCTTGCCCTGCGAACGGCCATGGCAGAGGATCCGCAGGCGGGGATCATCCAAACCGCACCCCTGCTGATCGGGGCGGCAACGCCGTTTGCCCGTGCCCAAGAATTCGCCAACACCATCGCCGGACCCACCGTGGCGAGGGGCGTTGCGGCCTGGCAGGGCGAAGATGGAAACTATTGGGGCCACAACGCGATCATCCGCATGGAAGCCTTCGCGGCGGCAGCGGGCCTGCCCCAGCTCTCCGGCTCTCCCCCTTTCGGTGGCACGATCCTCTCCCACGACTTTGTTGAGGCGGCGCTGATCCGGCGCGCGGGCTACACGGTCACCCTTCGCACCGACATTGAGGGTTCTTACGAGGGCGCTCCATCGGATCTTTTCGGGGTCATCAAGCGGGATCGGCGCTGGGCCCAGGGCAATTTGCAGCACGCCCGCATCTTTGGCGCGTCCGGCCTTGCCGGTGCGAGCCGGCTCCATTTTGCCATCGGGATCCTGGCCTACGTGATGAGCCCGGTATGGCTTCTTCTCATCCTGATTGGGGTCGCGCTTTCCATCCAGGCGACACTGGTGCGCCCGGCCTACTTCCCGGATACTTTTGCCCTCTTTCCCAATTGGCCGGTGTTTGACGTGGCCCGCATGGTGGCGCTCCTGGGCTTTGCCGCGTTCGTCCTATTGCTGCCGAAGATGATTGCCGTTGCGGACGCTTTATCGAGCCCGCGCGTGCGCGCAGCAGCGGGGGGACGCCGACGCATCTTGGTGGGTGCTTTGACCGAACTTCTCATTTCGACCCTGGTGGCGCCCATCATGATGATGGCCCAGTCCGGCATAGTCCTTTCCATACTGTCTGGCCGGGCCGTGGGTTGGACGCCGCAAATGCGCGAATGCGGCAGTATTCCCCTTCCCACGGCGCTACGGTTTCATGCGGTCGCCACAGGTGCGGGGCTTGGTCTGGCACTCATTGCCCTTTTGCATTCGCCGACGCTGGCAGCCTGGATGTCGCCCACGCTGGTCGCGCTCATCCTTGCCGCACCCATTTCGAAGGCGGCAGGCTCTGCACGGCTTGGTTCATTTCTAAAGGCCCGCCGGCTTCTTGCGACGCCCCAGGAGAACTGCCCGCCTTCGGTGGCCCGGGAGGCGGAACGCTTTACCGAAAAATTCAGAGATCGGCCGCGCAACGCCATTGTTGCGCTCCTGGCGATGCCCACCCTTTACGCCGCCCACCGCAACGCCCTGGACACGCCCTGCCGTCGGCGGGGCGCTGTCGATGCGGCAACGGCCACTGCGACGGTCAAACTCGCCGAAGCCCAGTCGCTGGAGGAGTATGCCGATTGGCTCGCGCCCGCTGAGCGACTGCGGGTGTTGAGCGAGCCGCACCTCCTCGATGGCCTAACAGTCTTCCAAAACTCGCATTCCCAGAACCCGCTCCCCCTTGCAGGTTCGCATGCCCGCAGCGCTTGAAGCGCGATTTACCGGCATAATTCCATGGCGCTTTATTCCGAGCTAAACTAGCCGACGCGTCCTTTCGGAGAAACACCATGGTTAGAACCGCCGTTGCCGGGATGGTCGTCGTTTTTGCAGCGCTCGCGCCGTTCCAAGCCGAAGCAAAACAGGCGCGCTGCTACAATTCGGACGATGGAACCTATGCGTGCGACTTCCGCCAATTCGGCGGCGATGGCAGTTTCAGCGTTTCTGCACCCCTTAAACCCACCTACACCATTTCGATCGTTTCTCAGGGCGTCGCCGACGGCTTTGCGGACTATGGCGAGGGCAACATCTTCTTGCCGGGAACTTTTTATCGCTCGAGCCAAGACCGTGCCTGCTGGGTCTCCGACGCGACCGAATTCACGGTCTGCGCCTACTAAAGGAACTGCCATATCAGCCGCAAAGGTTGACGAATTTTCGCGCCACGTCCCATCGCATGGCGGAAAACGCTGAGCGCGATCCCTGAGCCAATCAACGGCGAGAAACGTTGCTTTGAGCGGTGCCAGTTCAATAACGTGGGATGGCACGCATTGCCGTCGCCGCTCTGCGACCTAACTTGCCGCGCCTGACGCGGAGGAACGGCATGGGCGATAGTGCGATCGATCTTTACTACTGGTCGACACCAAACGGCTGGAAGGTGTCCATTCTCCTTGAGGAACTGGGACTGCCCTACAAGGTCCACTACATCAACATCGGCGCCGGCGACCAGTTTCAGAAGAGCTTCCTCGCCATTGCGCCGAACAACCGAATGCCTGCTATCGTCGATCCGGATGGGCCCGAAGGACAACCCATATCCATCTTCGAGTCCGGCGCAATCCTCCAGTACCTTGCCCGAAAACACGGAAAATTCTACGGCGGGAGTGAACGCCAGCGGGTCGCCGTGGACGAATGGCTGATGTGGCAGATGGGTGGCTTCGGGCCGATGTTGGGCCAGAACCACCACTTCAACACCTACGCACCCGAGGACGTGCCCTACGCCAAGCAGCGCTACACCGATGAGACACACCGCCTCTACGGCGTCCTCGATGGACGTCTTGCGGAGCGCGAGTTTGTCGCCGACGAATATTCCATTGCCGATATGGCGATCGTTGGCTGGGCCAATGGCTGGGAACGACAGAAGATGGATCTGGCCGAGTTTCCCAACGTCAAGCGTTGGCTTGACGCCCTCAAGGCGCGGCCCGCTGTAGAGCGGGGCATGGTGCTGGGCAAAGAAGAGCGCGCAAAGTCGGCGGCGTTGGAAGAAGACAAGGGGCAGCAGGCAATATTGTTCGGCCAGCGTGCCCGGCGGGCGTAGGTTCTCCGCAGGGCTATGGGAGGGCGGCACCTATTCATGCCAGGCAGACCCGGAGCATCATCGACCGAATCTATCGGAAGATCGGTGAGATATTGCTGCAAAAACAGTGATCTACACCCGCTTTGGTCCGCCTATAAGGATGAAAACGGCATATTTGCTGGGCTTTCCATGCCCACGCGAAGTGTACGGCTTACTCAAAACTGAGCGCGAAACCGTGCTTGTCGCTCGCATTCTTTGGCACCGGGGTTGGGATACCCTTCCACGCGGGTGGCAAGCCGGACGGGCGCTAACTTGCGACTTGACAGCGCCGCCCAAAGGCCCGACGAAATTGCGACCGGGGAGCCGTGGCCGAGAGGCTGAAGGCGGCGGTTTGCTAAACCGTTAGGCGGGGTAAACTCGTCTCGAGGGTTCGAATCCCTCCGGCTCCGCCACCCCACTGTTATCCTTAGCGATTTTGAGCGTGATTGCCCCATGGGTTCTGGTTGCCCGGCGAGGAACGAAATTGGGTCAACGTGGGCGAGTAAGAGTGTTTCCGGGAGGAAGTGGGGCAAAATCACCGGAAAATCTCCGGAAGACGTTCACACTGTGTCCACTTTGACCTGTCCCTCCATACCGTTGGTCAAGAAGCTATCTTGGGAAGGAATGCTTCAGACGTCCTTGATCGCCCCCGTTTCCTAGGGCACGGATCTGTAATTCGCTCTGCGTTGGCGGTGATCCGTCGAGGGTCTCGTTGATCTGTGCGCACTGACCTTCCTTTGCGGGTTGACCGTGCTTTATCGGGTCTCACAAGGTCGGACGTTGCAATGACTCGAAGC